>NZ_JAFNNH010000009.1:0-103463 GCF_026536845.1 Gilliamella sp. B3023 | reverse complement strand
AACAGTTAAACGAATTTCGCGATATGAACAAACCGTTAACGGTTCAGCATCTATTATTTTTACAATCATGGCAGGCAAATAAATATCCTGCTATGGTAGATAGTGCGTTTATACAGACGTTGAAGAATTATTTTAGTGAATTGCATTAATAGCAGAGTGATGTTGAAAATAAATCATCCGCCCCAACTAGGGTGGTTTTTTTAAGTTTTTTATCGAAAAAAAGTTGAGGAGTGGGGTTTTTAGGGTTTAAAATTCTGCAATGTTGTCTAAATAAATAATTCTGCCTTAAACTGTGGCTTTTTTTAGTAGCCGTTTTTTACATCAAAAAAAGTTGAGGAACGGGGTTTTTGAATCCCTTTCATCATAATCAATCAATAAATAATCTTTATTAGTTCCATCTTAAGGTTTTGTTAATCTGTTTTTGTTAGTTTAGTTGCACTTTTATTTGTAATTATTGGAGCAAAATTTGGATAGAAATTTTAGTTGGCGCTCGTTGGTTTATGCTATTTTGTATTTCTGTTACTTTTCTTGTGCATTACAACTTTATATTGCATTGTCAGGACATGCTAATTTTATTGGGCTTCGTGACTCGATAATTTATAGTATGATTTGGCTGGTGCCTATTCTCTTTTTTCCTAATATTACCAAAAAATTTGCTACCGTTTATGGCATTATCGTCGGTGGGTTGTCACTAATTTCGATTGGTTATTTTACTATTTATCGACAGGAGTTTTCGCAGAGTGTTTTTTTTGTGATGGCGGAGTCGAATTATAATGAGTCACATGAATTTATTTCCCAGTACCTTAGTATTAAACTCGTCGCCGTGCTGTTGATTTATATTTTGGTTGGGGTGTTTTTGTGGTTTAAGGTTAAACCGGTTTATGTAAAAAATATGACTAAATGGTTAGTGTCGATAATCATTGTGGTTTATGCGTTGATGCCTTTGTTTATTAGTGTGGCGATTAAGAAGACTTCGTTTGAGCGCGCTACCCAGCATCTGTTAAGTCGGATGGAAACGACGGTTCCATGGCAATTGCTTAGTAGTTATATTGCTTATCGTTCTCAGCTTTCTAATATGGAAAAAATATTAAATCATCTCGAAACCTTGCCTAAATTCGAAAATTTAACCGATGCCAATGGAAATACTCCAAGAACGTTAGTGCTGGTGATTGGTGAGTCAACGACTCGTAGCCGTATGGGCATTTATGGTTATGACCGTGATACGACGCCGTTAATCGAGCAATTTAAAAAAGATAATCCTGATTTTCTTGCTTTTAATGATGTTGTTTCATCAAGACCTTATACGATCGAGATTTTGCAACAAGCGTTAACTTTGGCCGATGAGCAACATCCTGATTTATATCTTTCTAAGCCATCATTAATTCATTTGATGAAACAGGCCGGCTATAAGACTTTTTGGATTACCAATCAACAAACGATGACCAAGCGCAATACGATGTTGACGATGTTCTCTAAGCAAGCTGATGAGCAGTTTTATATGAATAATGATCGTAACCAGAGTTCCAGACAATATGATTCGTCGGTTTTTGAGCCGTTTAAGAATGTGCTAAATGATCCTGCTGAAAAGAAATTTATTGTTATTCATCTGCTCGGTACGCATATGAAATATGAGCTGCGCTATCCGGAAGGTGAGGAGTATCAGCGTTTTAAAGATAAGACTGGCGTAAATTTTGATTTGGATAACGATAAGTTAAAAGTTTATAACAGTTATGATAATGCGGTCGCGTTTAATGATTTTGTTACCACTGAGCTGTTTAAGCTATTTAAGAATAGTGATCCAAATGGTTTTATTTTGTATTTTTCCGATCATGGTGAGGAAGTTTATCAAACGGCTCCACATGATGTTTTAGGGCGTAATGAGAAGGCGCCAACTAGGGCTATGTATACGGTTCCTTTTATGCTTTGGCAATCGCCAAAGTGGCTTGTGAGTCATCCTAATAATCATTTTGAGTCTTATGTGAATCGAAAATTTAGTACTCAGGATTTGATTCATACTTGGTCTGATTTGGCTGGGTTAAGCTTCGATGATTATCAACCCGAAAAAAGTATTGTGAATGAAAAATTTGCACAGCCAACTCGATGGATTGGTGATCCTCATGGTAAAGAGGGGTTAACCGATTTCGAACAGCTGGCTAAATAGGGATTTACAGATAAAGTAAAGGTATGGTATTGTATATTTATACAGTTATTTTCTATATACTAATACCCTCAATATGCGAAAAATTATTCATGTCGATATGGATTGTTTTTATGCTGCTGTCGAAATGCGAGACAATCCACGTTATCGCAATGTGCCGATCGCCGTAGGTGGCGATCCGCGTAAGCGTGGTGTGGTGGCAACTGCGAATTATATTGCTCGTCAGTATGGTGTGCATAGTGCGATGTCAATGGCACAGGCAATTAAGCTGTGTCCTAATATTAAGGTCATTCCTGGTCGTCATGCCGTTTATAAAGATGTTTCCAATCAAATCCATCAAATATTTAAGCGTTATACTCAAGCCATTGAGACGCTTTCGCTTGATGAGGCTTATTTGGATGTGACGGATTGTAAGCTTTGTCATGGTTCTGCTACGTTAATCGCCCAAGATATTCGACAAGCAATCTATAAGGAGCTAGAGTTAACCGCGTCAGCAGGTGTGGCTCCACTTAAGTTTTTAGCTAAAATCGCCTCTGATATGAATAAGCCAAATGGGCAATATGTGATTACACCCGATCAGGTTGAAGGATTTATTGAGCAACTTCCACTGAAGAAGATCCCCGGTGTGGGTAAAGTGACCGAGAAGAAGCTAGCAGAGTTGGGGCTTTATACCTGTAAAGATGTGGTTAATTATGATTTGACTAAGTTACTTAATCAGTTTGGTAAGTTTGGACGTATTTTATATGAACGTTGCCAAGGGATTGATGAACGCGAAGTCTGTAATGATAGGCAACGCAAGTCAGTTGGGGTAGAGCGCACGTTGGTTGATGATATTCACAGTTGGGATGAGTGTTTAGCGCAATTTGATCCGCTATTTGAGGAGTTGGAGAAGCGTTTAAGCAAAGTTCGCTCGGATCTCTCTATTGCTCGCCAAGGTGTGAAATTTAAGTTTGATGATTTTCAGCTTACAACTCAAGAGCATGTTTGGTCTAAGTTGGATAAAGCTGATTTGATTGAACAAGCTCATAAAGTTTGGCTAGAAAGGCGCAATGATCGGGGTGTTAGGTTAATTGGTTTTCATGTGACGTTGATTGATCCACAAGTTGAAAAGCAACTTATTTTTAAGTTTTGATTGATGATGTGTTGATTAGATGAGATGGGTTAAAGGATCTGATTTTAATTCGCAAATCAGATCCTTTATATTATTAAATGATTATTTTAAGTTTTGACCATTGGTCTTAATCACATTTTTATACCATTCGAATGACTCTTTTTTATAGCGTTTCATGCTTCCGTTACCTTCGTTGTCACGATCAACATAAATTACGCCATAACGTTTTTTCATTTCGCCAGTGGTGAATGAAACGACGTCGATAATTCCCCAAGCGGTATAACCAATCACATCAACACCGTCGTAATCCATCGCTTTTTGCATCGCTTTAATATGCGCGCCGAGGTATTCGATTCGTGGTTTATCGTGAATTTGGTTGTCGTGCTCAAGTTCATCAATCGCCCCAAAACCATTTTCAACAATAAATAGTGGTAGTTGATAACGATCGTATAAGCGATTAAGTGTGTAACGTAATCCTTCTGGGTCGATCGGCCAACCCCAGTCACTGCTTTTAATGTATGGATTTTCAACTGCATTTGGTAATGCACCATTGACGATGTTGTCACGGTTGTCGTTTTTAACATCCGCTTTTACGACCGTTGACATGTAGTAACTAAAGCCGATGTAATCAACCGTACCTTGTTTTAAACAAGCTAAGTCTTCTTCTGTAATATCAAGTTTGTAGCCTTCGCGTTCAAACTCTTTTAATGCGTATGATGGATAATATCCACGAACATGTACATCAGGGAAGAAGAAGCGTTGATGCATAGCAATTTCTGATGCCATCATGTCTTCAGGGTTACATGAGTATGGGTAAATTGGCACGTGAGAAATCATACAACCAATTTCAAAGTTAGGGTTGATTTTTTTACCAGCAATAACCGCTTTAGCACTGGCTAATAATTCGTAATGCGCAACTTGGTAAAGCACTTCTTGTGGATTTTCACCTGGTTTAACTTGTACACCTGAGTTGGTCCAGAAGAAGATTGGGTTACTGGTGTCCATTTGGTTGTTGATTTCGTTAAAAGTCATCCAATATTTAACTTTGTTTTTATAACGTTCAAAACAACTTATAGCAAAACGTTCAAAAAACTCTACGGTTTTACGATTACGAAAACCACCATATTGGCGAGCAATGTGTAATGGGATTTCAAAATGTGAAAGGGTAATAACCGGTTCAATTCCATTCGCAATGAGTTCATCAAATACGTCATCGTAAAATTGTAGGCCTGCTTCATTTGGCTCTAGCTCATCGCCTTTAGGGAAAATTCGAGTCCAAGCAATGGAGGTACGAAGGCATTTTAGTCCAAGTTCAGCAAATAATTTGATGTCTTCTTTATAATGATGATAGAAATCAATTGCTGTATGATTTGGGTAAAATTTGCCTGCTTCGATATCTTGAGTGATTTGTCTTGCAACACCATGTGCGCCAGCGGTCATGACATCAACCACGCTTGGTCCTTTGCCCCCTTCATTCCAGCCGCCTTCGAATTGGTGAGCGGCTAATGCACCGCCCCATAAAAATGGTTTTTTAGTCATTTTTGATTCCTTGTTATTGCTTAATTTCGAATATGATATCGTCAAGATTCACGTCTTTATTTTCAGTTAATGTGATCAATTGGTATTGATCTGTATTAACAATAATAATTGGTGTAATTAATGGATAACCCGCTTGTTTGACCGCTTGTGGATCAAAGCTGATTAGCAAATCACCTTTTTTAACTTGTTGACCCATACTGATGTGATAACTAAATTCGTTATTAGTTAAATTAACGGTATCTATTCCAACGTGAATTAATAATTCTACGCCGTTATCTAGGACTAAGCCGATAGCATGTTTTGAACTTTCAAATACCGCACTAACTACGCCATCAAATGGTGCATAAACATGGTTATCTGTTGGTTCGATAGCAATACCTTCACCCATTAATTTTTGTGCAAAAGCGGGATCTGGCACTTCGCTTAGTGGTAATGCTTTACCGATCATTGGGCTAGTGATATTCACTTTATCAAGAACGACTTTTGGAGTGTCGTTTTCAATTTTTTCATCACTTTGTGCTTTTTCATTCGTACCAAAAATTTGCATCAAAATCACTGGCCCCAATAGTGCTATTGCTGAACCCAGTGCTACGCCGATGATTGATCCATAATGTTCTGGATTAATTGCATTAACAATAGTTAGTGGTCCAGGTAATGCTGCATAGGTGTAGTAGTAAGGCGTAAAGATACCAGCGACCATCCCACCAATTGCAGCACATATACAGCCATAAATAAATGGTGTTTTAAAGCGTAAGTTAACCCCATAAATAGCTGGCTCTGTGATACCAAATAGACCCGTAATAAAGGCTGAGATTGATACACCTTTCATCTCTTTTGAGCGAGTTTTGATATAGAATCCTAATGCTGCACCGACTTGACCAATTACCGCGATAGTTTGGTAGGCTTGGAAAGAGTCTTTACCATATTGGTTAATGTTTTCGATAATAACTGGTGTAATACCCCAATGCACACCAAATATAACCAGAACTTGCCAAAATGCCCCGATAATCGCACCCGCGACCCATGGCGCAAGGTTAACAATCCAGTTGTATCCGCTTGCAAGGTAGTGCGCTGCACCAGCTGTAATAGGTCCAATTACTAATAAGGTTAATGGAACCATAATCACTAAGCAGATTAATGGCATGACTAATGGTTTAATAATGCTGTGTAAGCGAGGTTCTAAGAAGCGTTCTAAATAAGAGAGTAACCATACTAAAAATAGTGGTGGTAATACGGTTGACATATAGGTGGTTTCAGATAACGGTAAACCAAATAAGTCAAATGTTCCCCCATTTTTTATTGATGTTGCAATTTCTGCCCATGTTGGTGATAGTAGCGCTGCACAACATGCTACTGCAATATAGATGTTGCAACGGAAATGTTGCGAAGCAGTAATGGCAATAAAGATAGGTAAAAAAGTAAATGGCGCCCAAGAGATAAAGCTAAATACTTGGCAAGTGCCAGTTTGTTCAAATTCTGGATAGGCAAGCTTAATTAAAATTAAGATCCCTTGTAATATACCTGCTCCCGCTAAAACATAAACGAAGGGAGCAAAAACAGCTGACATTGTGGCGATAACACGATTTAACATACTACTTTTGCTATTTACATCAACTTTATTGTTTCCACTCATTAATTGCGTAAATGCATTATAGACTTTGTCTACATTTGTGCCGATAACAACTTGAATTTGTCCACCTTTTTCAACCACGGTGATAACACCCGGCAAACTGGCGATTTTCTCTTTCGCTTCTGCTGGGGTGGTTTGAGTAACGACACGCAAACGAGTTGCACAACGCGCGACAGAAACAATATTATTTTCGCCGCCTAACTCATTTAATATATCAACTGCTAATTTATTATAATCTCTAATTTTAGATGACATCAATTAAGCTCCTTTTAACAGGTAAGAGAGCATATCTTATCCTTAAATTGAAAATTGTTAATGACCAATTTTATTGTTTGTGATCTAGATCGCGTTTTCTAGCAATTTTGATTTATTTAATTAAGGATAAGTATAGAATGTCAGTCATTTATACCAATATCAAAGAACGACTAATGTTAAAATACCAAGATGTGGCAAAGAAAATTCAACAGTCGATTTATCAACAAAATCTGCCTAAAGATACACAATTGCCTAATATCGAAGGGTTAATTCAACAATATCAAGTTAGTCGTACCACCATTATCAAAGCACTTAACCGCCTTGAAAGGCACGGTGTGATCTATCAAATTCAAGGCAGTGGTATTTTTGTTAGGCAACCCAAAAAAAGGGGTTATCTGAATTTTTTAGAGAGTCACGGTTTTAGTGTTGACCTAAATGATTTACCCGGCGCTTCACAAGTATTTAATGTTGACGTTATTCAGCCTAATGCCAAAGTGAAAGAGAACTTACAGTGTGAAGACGGTGAAGAAGTCTATTACATAAAACGATTACGTTTGGTTGAAGGGAAGGTTTATGGTTTTGAGCAATCTTATTATCGTAAAAAGATCATCTCTTACCTTAACCGAGAAATTGCCGAAAACTCAATTTTTAGTTACGTTAAAGAGATTTGTAAAATCAATATTGGTTTTTCTGATAAATATTTCAAAGCGATAAAATTAGATGAGGAGATCGCCCCTTATTTAGGATTAAAACCTGGCGATCCCGCATTATGTGTTGAAGAGATTTTTTATACTACAGCAGGCGAACCTTTCGATTTTTCAAGAATTATTTATCATTACGACAATGCAAAATTCTATGTACAAAGTCATTCAAAATAGTCGAAGGTATTTCATTTAGTTAATAAAATAAATTACTAACTAAATGAAATTTTATCAATTTAACAGCTACTACTTTTGTTCAACTTTTTTAAGTGTTTCGAATGTACCTGATAAAGTTAATGTGACTTCATATTCTGGTGGGGTATTGATATCTACATCCATAGCATCATCAACACTTCTATCCATACCTAGATAACGATTTTGACTTTTGGCGTTGTTAAATGATGAATATGATGTATCAAAATCTCTTGAGTCGAGTGATAGTGTAATTGGTGCGCCTAGTACATACTGTTTATCCAATAATCGTTCAACTTTAGCGCTCAATTTGTTTAGTAAAAGGGTTTCATGCTCGTTTAGCGCAGCTTGAATTGCTTCAGGCGAAACACTATAAGAGATGTTATTGTTGACTTGCATCTTTAATTCTTGCGCTTTAGCAATAATTTTACCAATAAGATCTAATTTATTTATTTTTATTTTTAGTGTGTTATTGACGAAATAGTGTTTTTCTTCAATTTCTTTAGCCTCCATTTCGCGTACCATATATTTTTTAATTGATACGTTCGTTAAGCCTATCTTTTTTAATTCGTTAGCGATATTGTTAAAGTCTTTGTACAGATCATCCTTTGCTCTACTTTCTCTATTACTGGTTGTAGCAATGGAGAATTCATAGTAGTTAGTCAAATTTTTATCGTCAATCTGATAAATGTTGTTTATACCATATTTATCAAGTATTTTATTAAGATTGATGAAGCTATCATTATTATCAATCGTTAATACAACATTAAGAATAGCTGCATAAGTGGTATTGTTTTTACTATCTGGTTTCGTAACAGTTCTAACACTGTTTTTGTAGTCGGTGGTAACTAAATTATCGTCGGTAATATTAAGTGTATTTAAATAAGTTTTTAACTTCTTCATTGTTTCGACATTAAGATTAGAAGCTTCCGTTGATGTCTCACCCTCTGTTTCTAAGGTTACATAAAATTCAACTGTATCGGGTTTTAATATAATGTTATCAGTAATTTTGGAGGTGATTTCTCCAACAGGGATAAGGTTCTTTCCATATTTTAATTGCTGTAGTTCTAAATAATTATTGCTAACGTTTAACGCATTATTTTGGGCGTGAGATGGAAAGATGGTACTCATATTCATTAATAGGATTAATAATAAGGTTTTTTTCATTTTATTTCCTTTATTCAGTCTAGTGAAATGGGCTAGTAAAGTAGGTTCAATGTAGAAAGATAAGATGATTATAATTAATCTAATTGGAAAGTTGTAAAAAAATTGTAAAACTTTATGAATATAAAAAAGCGTCTTACGACGCTTTATTATTTTATTCCATATTCAGCACGATAGGCTTCGACTTGGGTGACTTGGTCTTTTCGTGATGGATCTTGGTAGAGGTATTGGATCAAATCATCTAAAGTAATAATTGAAATTACATCACAATGATAAGTCTGTTTGATTTCTTGAATAGCAGATAAATCACCTCGGCCTTTTTCTTGACGATCTAAGCAAATCAATACGCCAGCAAGTTTAGATTGATTGTCTTCCAAAATTCGCATTGATTCACGAATTGCTGTACCAGCGGTAATTACATCATCAACTAACATAACGCGTTGTTGATATATTGAACTACCTACTAGATTACCACCTTCGCCATGGTCTTTCGCTTCCTTTCGGTTAAAGCAGTAAGGAACATCAACATTGTGGTGTTCAGATAGGGCAACCACTGTTGATGAAACGATTGGAATGCCTTTGTAGGCTGGACCAAAGATAACATCATATTGTAAATCTGCATCGATCAATGCAGCGGCATAAAAACGACCTAATAACGCTAAATCTTTACCGGTATTAAATAGTCCTGCATTAAAAAAGTAAGGGCTTTTTCGACCTGATTTTAAAGTAAACTCGCCAAATTTTAATGCTTGCCTATCTAAAGCAAATTCTATAAATTCACTTTTATATGATTTCATCGATCCTCTCCAATTAATCTTTTAAAGCTTGTTTTTGTGCTTCTGTAATAGTTTTTATGCCATTTTTTGCTAGTTCTAATAGGGTTAATAATTCTTCATGACTAAATGGTTCACCCTCGGCAGTGCCTTGAACCTCTATGATACGACCATCATCTGTCATAACGACATTCATATCGGTTTCAGCATTAGAATCTTCAATGTATTCTAAGTCGCATAAGGCTTCACCGTTTACAATGCCTACCGATACGGCAGCCACTAAAGATTTAATTGGATTTTCTTTGATTTTGCCATTAGAAATTAATGTGTTTATTGCATCAACGAGTGCAACACAAGCTCCGGTAATCGATGCAGTTCTTGTGCCACCATCGGCTTGAATAACGTCACAATCTAAGGTAATGGTGTACTCACCTAATAATTCAAGGTCAACCATCGCGCGCAGTGAACGGGCAATTAGGCGTTGGATTTCCATTGTTCGGCCAGTTTGTTTGCCTTTTGCAGCTTCTCGTTGTGTTCTTGAATTTGTTGCGCGAGGTAACATGCCATATTCAGCAGTGATCCAACCTTGATTTTGACCTTTTAAAAAGCGGGGTACAGATTCATCAATTGTTGCATTACAAAGTACTTTGGTTTCACCAAATTCGACTAATACAGAACCTTCTGCATGCTTAGTGTAATGACGGGTTATTTTGATTGGGCGGACTTGTTCCGCAGATCGACCAGACGGGCGCATGCAATTCTCCAGCAGTTTATTTTATCTTCGAATTAATTTTTTAGGGGGACATCAACAAGAAAGCGTCGATGTTTAGCCTAAGCTAAGGGCACATTATACAGAATTTGTGATACAATGCACACTAAGTTTTTATAAATTTAGGAACCTATTATGATTTCTAGTATGACCGCGTATGCGAGAAAAGAGTTGAACCAATCATGGGGTAATGCGTCTTGGGAGTTGCGTTCGGTCAATCAACGCTACTTAGAAACCTATATTCGATTACCAGAACAGTTTCGCTCACTTGAGCCGATCGTTCGTGAGCGTCTTCGTGCTCGATTAACTCGCGGAAAGATTGAATGTAACTTACGCTTCGAACTTGATCCCGCTACTCAGAACCAAGAGTTATCATTAAATATTGAGCTGGCTAAACAGATATTAAATGCAGGTGATTGGATTAAACGTGAATACCAAACCGGTCCAATCAATCCGCTTGATGTGTTACGTTGGCCGGGAGTGATGTCGAGTAAAGAACAAAATTTAGATGCAATTTCGCAAGAAATTTTAGCTTTACTTGAAAAGACAATCGATGAATTTATCACTGTTCGTGAACGTGAAGGTAAAGCCCTAAGCGAATTAATTACTCAACGCTTAGACGCAATAACTGTCGAAGTTAATAAAATTCGAGATTGGATGCCACAAATCTTAGATTGGCAGAAAGAGCGTTTAAAAAGCAAACTAGACGAAGCCAATATTGAACTAGATAGCTCACGTCTTGAACAAGAAATTGTGATGGTTGCACAAAAAATTGATGTGGCTGAAGAGTTAGATCGATTAATGACTCATGTTAAAGAAACTTATGCAATTCTAAAGAAAAACGAAGCAGTAGGGCGCCGACTTGATTTTATGATGCAAGAATTTAATCGTGAATCAAATACCATCGCTTCAAAATCAATTAATGCGGATGTAACTGCAAGTGCGATTGAACTTAAAGTATTGATTGAGCAGATTCGAGAGCAAGTACAAAATATCGAGTAATTTAATGAGCAAGTATTTTGTCATCGGCAAAGTCCTTCACTCAATATAGTCTTAAATGTTTATATCGATTAACAGACTGATTTATTATTTACTCTAAAAAACAATCAATGTAGATTAAATTAACAATAGGGGCGCAATGCCCCTTTTTTATATCAAGATATTATGAATTGCTTTTTCAAAGATTATTTTTAATTAAAAAATAAAAATCTTTACTTTTATCTAGCCTAATAAACTTTACTTTTCATAGAGCAAGTTTAAAATGCACCAGTCAAATTAATAACTCAGTCCTAGTTATTGGAAAAAATAACAAAAATTGACAATTATCATTTAAACATAGCTAGAAGTTTTTTTATTAGTATTATAATTTTTAAGGAATAATAAGGAATAAAACAATGAGCTCTACAGTTAGTCATTATCAGTTGTCACAAAAATTTAATCCGCTTTTAACCATTATCTTTACTTTAATAGGTATTTTTGTCGCAATTGCTTTGGGCATTATCTATTCAATCATCTCTTATTATTCTCCGTTTGTCATAATTGATATTGGTTTAGTCGTTGTAATGGGATTGACGTTAGCCTATCTTGCTTCATTTCTTGCAAAAGCAGCAAAAGTAAGAAATACCATGGTTAATTTTTTTATGGCATTCTTTATCTGTTTATTTGCTTACTACTCAAGTGTATGTGGATTTGAAGTAGGCCTTTTTTCGGGTGATTTTACAGATTATATTGAACTGTTTTTTTCACCATTCACTGTCGTTGACATCATGTTTGATGAAATTCTTCCATACCGTGAAATATCCATCACCAGAAAATCGAATACAAGTCACATTTCTGGTTTAATGTTGGGTGTTGTTTATTTAATTGAATTACTTGTTTTCTTCTATCCATTAATCGTTTCATTTCATATTGACGATTATTATTGTGAAGCTTGCCAAGCATGGTACAAAAAATATCAATTCTTTTCATTAAGTAATGAAAGCCTAGAAACTAAACTTTCTGCCAATTTAACTGGTAGTTATGCCGATGTATTATCGCAAACAACTTTTTATACTGATACAAAAGGAATAGTTAACCAAGTCGATCAATCAGCAGGAAATATCGATGTATTAGAATATCAATATTGCCAATGCCCAAAATGTCGTCAGAAAAGCATTCTTACCATAGAGAAGAAATTATTGAAAAAAGACAAAAAAGAGTATGAATTAAAAGGTGTTAGTGATGGATTTATAGTCCAAGATGCCTATATCGATAACAAAACCGATGCATTATTTGAAAAAGAAATATAAATCGGTAAAAAAGATAAATGAATAAGAAAGATAAAAGGGACTGATGTCCCTTTTTTTAAGGGTGATTTTTAGGATAGTGTCGATTTTTAATTGATTTAAAGTACCAATATAACGCAGCATAAGCGATCCCCGTCGATAACAAATCAGCAGTTGGTGATGCTGCCCATACACCATCTAAATCAAAGAATAATGGAAGAATATAAAGTGTTGGTAACAAGATTAAAATTTGTCTTGAAAGGCTCAACAAAATAGAAATTTTTGCCATACCAATACATTGGAAGAAACTGGTAGTTACCATTTGGAACCCAACAAACGCAAAAGAAAATGTGGTATAACGTAGTGCAATTGCAGATATTTCTATTAAATCAACATCAGAACTAAATGCTCTAACCAGCACATCAGGAATAAAACAACCTAATATAAAACCAACGCTAGTAATGACGGTGGCAATTTTAACCGCATAAATAAACGTTTCCTTAACCCGAGCATAATTTTTGGAACCGTAGTTATAACCAATAATCGGTTGCATACCTTGGTTTACGCCAATAACAATCATAATAATCAGTGTAATTAATCGGTTAGCGTTAGAATAGCCGGCAATTGCATCATCACTTGAAACATGTGATATTGGTGCATAATGGGTTAACTGCCAGTTGATAAATACCACAACAACCGACGCAGCCACCTGCATAGCAAACGGTGACATACCAATCGATAAAATAGATTTAACATAAGTAAAATCGAGCTTGAAGTTGCGACGATATAATTTAATATTGCTGTTTTTGCTGATAAAGTGTTGCATTACAAACAAAAAGCTAATAAACATCGATAACGTAGTTGCAAACGCTGCGCCACGCATTCCCCAACCTAAAGCAATAATGAAAATTGGTGCGAGAATAATATTAGCAATCACACTGATAAACATCGTTACCATGGCTTTGAAAGGATAACCACTGGCGCGCATCATGTTGTTGTAATTAAATGTTAGTGTGATAAAAATACTACCCGGTAAAAATACCTCTAAAAATTCCCGTGCATAAATATGATTAGTGGGGCTTGAACCGATAAAGTGTAAAACCGGATCAATAAAATAAAGTAATAATGCTAAAGTAATACCGCTTAGCACGGCAGTTAACATAAACGATGTGCCTGCTACTCTTTCGGCTTTATCAATCTCGCCTCGACCCAAAAATATCGAAATACGGCTTGCCGAACCAATACCAACCAACATACCAATGCCGGCAGCAAGATTCATCACAGGCAAAATAATACCAGCGCCACTTAACGCTTCGCGACCGATCCAATGACCAATAAAAATTCCATCAATAATATTGTAAAGCGTATTTACTGTTGTCCCAATAATTGATGGTAGCGCATATTGCCAAAATATTAGGCTAATTTTTTTATGTTTAAAATCATCATAAATATCGCGTGAGTTTGTCATTTTTATTCACATTGAAAAAAAGTTAAAGTTGCTAAGAATTTTAGAATATACGTAAAAGTATAAAATTGACTTGAATAATCATAACTAGTTTAACAGAGATAAAAATTGATGATAGCACTTTTTTAGTGCTTTGATAAAATAGTCGATTATCAAATCGTCTAGCGTAATAGGAATTTTCATGAGTGTACAAATAGAAAACGTTGTTTTACATAAATTAATAAGAAAAAGCGATACGGAAATCGAATTACAACTTCGTGACTCATTACTGAACAATGAACAAGCGGTAACCAACTTGATTGAAGATATAAACCGCGTTTATAACAACAAAAGTAAAGCTTATGGACTATTTAATAGTGAAAGCCTTTTTGAACAGTCGCTTAAAGAATTACGTTTAGGTAATCAAGACTTCCTTAATTTTAGTCAAGAATCTACCAAACAATTACGTAATGAACTGGCCAAATATCCATTTGCTGAAGGTGGCACCGTTATTTTTTGCCATTATCGATATCTAGCTGTTGAGTATCTTATTATTGCTGTATTAAATAGCTGTTTAAGTATGTTAGTCAACGAACAACTCAATATATCAGAAACCCAGTATTTAGATATTGACCATGCCGACATCATTGCTCGTATAGATATAACCGAATGGGAAACGGCTCCTGACTCAAAACGTTATCTAACTTTCCTAAAAGGACGAGTAGGGCGTAAGGTTTCTGACTTCTTTATGGATTATTTAGGTGCGAGTGAAGGATTAGATGCTAAAGCGCAAAATAAAACACTTGTTAAAGCGGTTGATGACTATTGCCAAGAAATGCAATTTGACAACAAGAATAATGCCCGTGAAAATGTTTATAATTATTGCCAAGCGCAATTACAAGCAGGTGAAGAGATTGAACTGAAAAATCTTGCTAACGAATTGCCAACGACTGACGAGAATAATTTTATGGAATTTGTCAAAAATAATGAATATGATCTAGAGGACACTTTCCCCGTTGATCGTAGTGCACTACGCCAACTTAAAAAATTCTCTGGTAGCGGTGGTGGATTAACCTTAAGCTTTGATTCTGATCTATTAGGCGAACGAATCAAATGGGACCCGCAAACTGACTCACTTGTGATTAAAGGTGTTCCACCTAATTTACGTGACCAACTTCAACGAAACAGTGGCTCAAACTAGGAAAAAATTATGAAATATATTGGTGCTCATGTGAGTGCTTCTGGTGGTGTCGATAATGCTCCAATTAATGCTTATCAAATTGGTGCAACGGCTTTTGCTTTATTTACTAAAAATCAACGCCAGTGGCATGCAAAACCGCTTGAATCAGCAGTGATTGATAGTTTCAAAAAACGCTGTGAACGATATGGATTTACTAGTAAACAAATCCTACCGCATGATAGTTACCTTATCAATTTAGGTAGCCCTGATAGTGAGCAACTCGATAAATCCCGAACTGCTTTTTTAGACGAAATGCAACGCTGTGAACAGCTAGGGTTAACTTTACTCAACTTTCATCCTGGTAGTCACCTACAAAAAATTTCGGTGGATGAGTGTTTGGCGCGTATTTCCGAGTCGATAAATATCACTTTAGATAAAACTAAAAATGTTGTTGCAGTGATAGAAAACACCGCAGGGCAAGGGTCTAATCTTGGTTATAAATTTGAACATCTTGCTCAAATCATCGATAAAATAGAAGATAAAAGTCGTGTTGGTGTCTGTATTGATACCTGTCATGCGTTTGCTGCCGGTTATGACTTACGTACTGAAAAAGCCTGTAAAGAGACCTTTGACGAATTTGAAAAAATTGTTGGCTTTAAATACTTACGAGGTATGCACTTAAACGATGCTAAAAGTGAATTGGCAAGCCATGTTGATCGTCATGATAGCCTAGGCAAAGGAACCATCGGCGAAACGGCATTTAAATTTATCATGCAAGACTCGCGAATCGATGAAATTCCTCTCATCCTCGAAACTGTCGATCCGGATCTTTGGAAACAAGAAATAGCGTGGTTAAAAGAGCAGGAAAAATGAAAATAATGAAAATAATAAAAATAAAGTTATTAATATTATTATTACTGAGTTGTTTTGTAAATGCTAACGAGGAAATACAAAATCATTCAGATAACACTATAAAAGACTTAGATATTTTTATTGTTGAGAAAAAAGATAACCCCATTTTTTATTTTACTTCAGTATCAGAAAAAATTAATTTTAACTCATATGATGAAAATGGAAATGCTCGAATCGTTCCACACTTAATTCCAGATGAAATAGGTAATTATAAGAAAGATAGCTATAAATTAACAAAAATCTATCGACAACGTTTTTTGAAAGAAGCTGGAATATCTGAAGACGATAATTTCTATCTTTATGATTACGAACATAATCGACTATTTACTTACCCTATTCGCAAATTAGAAGCTTTTGCAATCATAAATATTTATAGTATCGGTAAAGCACCACATCATGATGAGAAGAGTTATCAATTTGGTTTTAAACTGAACCTTAAGCAATTACCCAACTTAAACCCTAAAAATACATTTGTTTATATCGGTAAGGAAAGTCCGTTTGCTATGCAACAACTAACGCGAATAGACTGGCAAAAAATTGACAATCAAGATTTTCCAAACGTCTCGAAAAATAACGATACTTCTGTTCAAAATAGTATTACTCAAAGCTATTTAGCTCAATTAAATGAATTAAATTACTATCTTCAAGATGAAATAATTAAGCATGACAACTTTACTGGGACCTATCATAGGAAATTGGTAATAGCTGATAATGAAAAAAACATTTTTACTTATTTTGAATATTCCCATACTGAAAGTTCAAGGATTGGAAGTCTAACTGACAAAGATTTTAATGAAATGAATAAAGACAAATGGACTGGCAAATTGTTTAAAAATCAACCTTTAGTGGCATTTGGATTTGAATCAATGATATTTCCATATTCATATATTTATTATATTGATCCATTATATACATTTAAACGTTTAGATATAAAATCTGATTATCGACAGGAAGATCATAGATAAAATTCAGATTAATTTTGTGGATATGTACTTAAGGAGTAGGTAAACAATGAAAAAAATACTAATTGTATCTATTATTTCTTTATTAAGCTTTGGTGCTTATTCTCAAACATCAGTGCATCCAAAAACAGTGAATCATTCACCATCAACTGAAAAAGTAAATCTTCATCAACTAACGTTTATTGATTATATAAAAGATAAAAAGCGATTTGCATTTGTTTCTGTGACAGATGATTTACTTGCTCATGGCGATAAATCAATTGAGGCTTTCTTTTTGATACCAGATGAAGAACGAACTCACTCAGATCCTGTCAATGCACAATATTCAAAACCCTATTATTCAATTGACGGCAGATACCACGACATTTTTCTTGGCAAAATAGGTTTACCAAATTCGTCAATATTTATTTATGACAAAGCCACTAAGCAATCAGTATCATTTGATATTAAAGATCTCAAAATATCAGCAGTGATTAAACCGAATCAAAACCAAGGTCCATATTTCGAATCAGATTATTTATATGGTTTTGAAATTGATGCAGATAAAGTTAACAACTTCAAACAACCCTTAGTCTACATTGGTGAACAAAACCCATTTATTCAATAACGAAGTTAAATTAATAAGCATGCTGGTCAATTAGTTTTTTCTTCAATTGAGGTAATTAAATCGATGATTTCAGGAAGAATATCCAAAATCAAAGCTAACTGTTGCATGACCAGCAAATCATTATCTTTATCATCATCGGACACAATCTCAAGATGATCATCCACCATTTTTTTCAAAGGAAGATATTCAGAGTCGATCTTCTTATTGCTCAAAATGGTAATAATATAAAGCGAAACATCATCAAATAGTTCAAGCGTGTGGGGCGAGATGTTTTTATCACGATGCGCCCCTAAGGTTGATAAGTAACTGATAAATGTATGATTAAGTGTTAATAATCGGAAACCTTGCTCAATCAGATCGGGTTTTACATGAGGCTCTTTGGTCATTAAGCTGATAAGTGAAGATAAATCGGCGTTACTATCATGTGCAGCTCGCCGTGCAACACGGTATTTAGGATCATTAGTTTTACCTGATACGTATTGACTACCAATTAGCGCCAAATAGTGACTATCATCATGGCAGACCCGATCAAGTAATTTAGGTAAGTTTCTAAACTTCCAATCAGGCCAGATAAAACTGACCGCAAACCATGCAATAAAGCATCCAATTAACGTTGCTATAATACGTGATATTGCCACCGAAATACTACTTTCACCGATCAAGCTAAAACTAAAAAATACTAATAAAGTAATGAAAGCAGTCGCATAGGCATATTGCGAATTCTTAAATAGAAAAAATAACCAGCCGGTCAAAATAATCAACACTAATTGTGCTTCAATACTTGGAAATAAATAGGTTAACGGAATCCCGATGATGATCCCTAAAATTGTCCCGATTACTCGCAATTTTAAGCGGTATTTAGTGGTGGAATAGTTAGGTTGGCAAACAAATAAACTGGTTAAAATAATCCAATAGCCATGTGAAAGATGAGAGAAGAAAATCACCATATAACCCACAAAAAGCACTAGACTCATACGAATAGCATGACGAAATAATGATGATTTCAAAGTTAAATTTTGCTTAATTCGTGAAAATATATCATGAAAGCGAGTTAGTTCCTCATCAATCAACTGATTATCTTCTTGTATCTTAGATAAGTGTTGCTCGGTATCAATATTGGCCAATAATAAATCGATGGCTTGCAAATTTTGATAGAGATTTTGCAACGATTTAATAAATAACATATTGGCATTAGGATGCTGTTGATATTGGACGATTGCCTCTTCTAAATAAGCAAAATAACGAGCAAACAGCGGATCATGGTGATAAGTTTGATTTAATTTAATCGATACCGCCAATTTGGCACAAGCTTTAGCTTGTAAATTCAAAATTCTTGCAAAACGAAATAACAGATCGCTATGCTTAAAGTGTTCACTGAGTGCTTGATAATCACCATGAGAGGAGCTTGCTCGTTCGTGAATATCTTGGGCAACAAAATAATAACTAAGCATCTTTCTAATATAAGATTGCCCACGAAAGCCTTTTAAACGATTAAATAGCGAACGCTTGGTATCATTAAACGCATTAATCACTTGAGTGTTGCATTCTGTTAATTCAAGCGTTTGTCGTCTAAAGCCATCAGTTTCATCAGGATCAAACATCGCTGCTTTGGCATCAAGATAAAGTGATAATTTCAAGAAGCAATTTGCTAATGTCTGTTGAGTTGTACGAATCGGTTGTACTATAGATTCAATTAATGAAACAATGTTATACCAAAGTGCACCCAATAGTAGAAAGCAAGGCAGAGTATAGTTATCATCAAACAGATTGTGGCCCAGCATGGTATACGCAGCAATCAATAACGAACCAAAAGCAATCACGCCATATCGTTGTCCAAGCGTACCAAGCATAATAAACATAAACGTCGAGCTAACTAATCCAACAATAAATAACAAAGGAAAATTAAACAACAACTCGACCGAAAACGTTGCAATCGCAAAACAAACTAACGTAAGTAAAATATTAATACAGCGACTGAGCAACCGGGTATCAATCTCTGTCAGGCCTGCGGCAACCACGCCTAAAGTGAGTGGAATCACCAACGAAACTGAACCAAAATACCAAGGCACGAGCGTAGAGCCAGTCAAACTAACCAGCATACGAATACTAAATAGCAAATTACTGCTATAAAAAACTTTACGCAAAGATAAGATAAAAGAATGCACGTTATTTAGTGTTTGAAATGAGTTAACATCATAATGCAAAGCATACTATATAATTAGCGAAAGTAAATTTATTAATATCAAATCAGACTTAAAAGTATTGAATGGTATACTTTTTAAACCAAAAAAAGTTGAGGAACGGGGTTTTTGAGGCCTAAAAATTCGCCTTTTAACAATGTTAATTATAACTTTTACTCAATTTTCACCCGCATGTTGATAATTTTTTTTTATTATTAATTCATTTGATAACACGCTATATTATGCGTTCAAAAAATTTTACAGGATTAAATCATGAAGCGTCTATTTAAAATTGCCTCGGTAGCGATGTTGTTAAGTTGTGCTTGGACAATTCAAGCCAAAGTGCCTGAATCGATTAAAATTGGGTCGGATACATCCTACGCGCCGTTTGATTTTATTGATAAAAATGGTGAAATCAGTGGCTTTAATATCGAAATCACCAAAGCACTTTGTGAAAAAGCCAAGATCAAATGTGAGTTTCAAACTACTGATTTTGATGCGTTAATTCCCTCTTTATTGTCACGCAAAATCGACATGATATCCTCTTCATTGATGATGACGGAAAAACGTAAAAAACAGATAGCTTTTTCCGACGAAATTTTTATTACTAATTCTCGCTTAATCGCAAAAAAAGGCTCTGATTTGTTACCAACCATTGAGTCATTAAAAGGTAAGCGGGTTGGCGTTGAGCAGGGGACTTCTCAAGAGCATTTTGCTAATGATAAGTGGCGCCCAAATGGTGTAGTGATTGTGCCATATCAAAATCAGTTACAAGTATTTTCGGATTTAGCAGCGGGGCGTTTAGATGCGGCATTGCAAGATGAGGTTACTGGTAGCTACGCCTTTTTAAAACAGCCTCAAGGTAAAGACTTTGCGTTCGCTGGTGATGTGCTTAGTGATAAAGGCTATTTTGATGTTGGTGTTGGGCTAGGATTCCGTAAAAAGGATGATGAGCTTCGTGAAGCGTTTAATCAGGCACTTGTTGAAATTTTAAATGATGGCACCTATAAGAAAATCAATGATAAGTATTTTGATTTTAGCGTTTATGGCAATAAAAAATAAATTATATGCAAGGCTATAGTTCATTAATATTACAAGGTGCGCTAGTTACAATTGAATTAGCGATTTGTTCGCTAATTCTTGCCATAATGATGGGGGTAGTTTGTGCTCTTGGCAAATTATCTCAAAAGCCTATTTTGCAACTACTTTGTCAGGCTTATACCTCATTAATTCGCGGTGTGCCTGATTTAGTTTTGATGATGCTGATCTTTTTCGGTTTGCAATTTTTGTTAAATAGCATTACTGATTTTTTTGAAGTAGATATGATCGAAATCAATCCTTTTGTGGCAGGTATTATCACCTTAGGATTTATCTATGGTGCTTATTTTACCGAAACCTTCCGCGGTGCTTTTCAATCGGTTCCCAAAACATTAATTGATGCTGCTACTGCATTAGGCTTAAACAAGCGTCAAGTTTTTATCTATGTGCGATTCCCATTGATGATGCGTTATGCTCTTCCCGGAGTTGCTAATAATTGGTTAGTCATTTTAAAAGCCACGGCACTTGTATCATTATTAGGATTGTTCGATCTAGTAAAAGCAACCAAAACCGCTGGCGAGGCAACCTATCAACCGCTATTTTTTGCCTTACTAGCCGGAGCGTTTTATCTATTTTTTACTTCTATATCTAATGTTGTTTTATGGTGGCTTGAGAAACATTATTCCGCCGGTGTCACTAAAGCAAAATTATAATCGAGCCATATTATGTTAGAAATCATTCAAGATTACTGGAAAGCTCTATTATGGTCGGATGGCTACCATATTACAGGTCTGGCAATGACGCTTTGGATCTTGATTTTGTCTGTGTCATTAGGTGGGATTTTAGCATTAGTGTTAGCGGTGGGGCGAAATGCTAACCATATCTTCATTAAATGGCCGATTTGTTTGTTTACTTATGTTTTTCGTGGGACGCCACTTTATGTGCAGTTATTGATTATTTATACCGGCATATATACATTGAGTTTTGTTAGCGAACATAAGTATTTAAGTGACTTTTTCCAAAGTGGATTAAATTGTACTATTTTAGCTTTTACACTCAATACTTGCGCGTACACTACTGAGGTTTTTGCTGGTGCGATTCGTAATGTACCAAGTGGTGAAATTCAGGCCGCTACCGCACTTGGTTTTAATCGCTGGCAATTGTATCGCTATATTATTTTACCAAGAGCTTTTCGAATTGCATTGCCTGCTTATAGCAATGAAGTGATTTTTATGTTGCACTCAACCGCATTAGCTTTTACTGTGACGGTTCAAGATGTGATGAAGATTGCCCGTGATATTTATGCTGAAACCTATCAACCTTTTCATGCCTTTGGGATTGCAGCGGTGATCTATTTGTGTGTGAGTTTTGTTCTGATTTTTGGCTTTAAACAACTTGAAAAACATTGCTTAGCTTACATGCGGGTTAATGAAAAAGTGGTATAAATAAAATCAATCAAATAGAATTTTACCAAATAAAAAAACAGGCAACGTTTTGCATTGCCTGTTTTTAGAATCAACCAATTTAATTGATGATTAAATCATCAGCAGGCACTCCGTCACCATGACTATCACCACCATCTTTGGCGCCAGGCAGTGCTCGGGTGCGGTCAATTGGTAAAAAGTTACCGTTTGAAGTTTCGATCTGGCACTCACTCCAAAAAATAGAATATTTGGTGTTAGCGTGCATACTCTCACCACGGAAATAACATTTTGCAGCGCTGTATAAATCATTTCGACAAATGAGTGCTATTAGTAACCAAACACAAGCAACGGCAATCGAAATCCATTTTAAATTGTGCCACAAAAAAGACCAAAAACCTTGTTTACGAATACGACAGTAAGCGAAGACTAATAATATAACGCCAACAAATCCTAAAAATTCATATACCCAAAATAACCACATATTGTTATCTCCTAAGCAACAATTATTGGATATTTTATACTAACTTTAAGATTACATCCATGAACCATTACGAATAATACCAACTGCGATACCTTCAATGGCAAAATTTTGTTGCTCTAAATCAACATCGATTGGCGCAAATTCAGGATTTTCCGCTAGAAGTTTTACATGTCTTCCTTTTTGCGATAATCGTTTTACGGTGACTTCGTCATCAATGCGCGCAACAACCACTTGGCCGTTTTTTACATCTTGAGTTTTGTGAACGGCAAGTAAATCACCATCTAAAATACCAATATCCTTCATTGACATGCCTTGTACTCTCAATAAAAAGTCAGCTTGTGGTTTGAATAATGCTGGTGACATTTGATAATGGCTTTCGATATGTTCTTGTGCCAAGATTGGTGAGCCAGCGGCTACTTTACCAATTAAAGGGATGCCTTCAAAGTCGGATGCGTCATCTGGTTGTTCAAGTAATAAACGAATTCCACGAGATGAGCCAGCTATCATCTCAATCGCCCCTTTTTTAGCTAATGCTTTTAAATGTTCTTCAGCTGCATTGGCGGATCGAAATCCTAATTTTTGGGCAATTTCGGCTCGAGTCGGTGGCATACCGGTTGTTTGAATGTTTTCTTTAATTAAATCATAAATTTGTTGTTGGCGTTCGGTTAATGGTCTCATGGTTTATTCCTGTTTTTATATACAGATACATGTGATTATATACAGCTATACGAACAAAACAACTGTTTTATCTAATTTTTTTGATATTAGACATTAAAAAATCCACAAAAAGTATTATTTTTGATCTAAATCACAAAATATGGTGGCATTTTTTGCATCAAAATGCGTTATTGATGATATTCTGACAGAGATGATTTAAATGTTTTATGTGGGACCTTTTGCGGGCAATTATTAAAATTATTTTAGGTATAGATGCGATATATTCTGTTGCCCAGTTGTATGATATAATCCCTTAATATAGTCATTTTAGTTGGAATTTGATTTATGTCTTATATTGTTGCCCTTAGTGGAGGCATTGCAAGTGGTAAAAGTACCATAGCCCATCTATTTGCTCAATTAGGCGTTCCAATTATTGATGCTGACATTATTGCTCGCCAAGTGGTTGAAGTAGGTACGCCTGCTTTGGAGCAAATTACTAAACATTTTAGTCAAGAAATCTTGTTAGAAAATGGTGAATTAGACCGTAGTCAATTAAGAGAGATCATTTTTAACAATGATCATGAACGGTTATGGTTAAATAATTTATTGCACCCGATTATTGCACAAGAGACGCAAAAACAGTTTGCTCAGCAAACCAAACCTTATGTGATATGGGTGGTGCCTTTATTAATTGAGAACAATTTACACCAGTTGGCTGATCGCGTTTTGATGATTGATATTCCAGAAGCGTTACAATTAGAACGCCTAATTAATCGAGATAGAATTAGTGAGTCATTGGCAAAAAAAATGATTGCAACACAGGTTTGTTTGACCGATCGTTTAGCCTTTGCCGATGATATTATTGTGAATGATGGTGATTTAGAGTCACTGAAAATTCAAGTAGATAACTTGCATAAGCAATATCTACATAACTTAAAAGTTAAGAATAGCTATGAATAACATAATTTTCGAACATCCATTAAATGAAAGAATGCGTACTTGGTTACGTATTGAGTTTTTACTTAAACAATTACATTTACATCGCCATTTTTCACAAAATAATGCATTATTGTTTTTTCATGCATTATCAGAGTTATTAGAAATCGTTGAGCGTAATGATGTTAAAGGCGATTTAATTAAAGAGATCGAAGCTCAAAAACAGAAAATACTATCTTGGATTGAACTTGATGGTGTAGACAAAGAGTTACTTGGCGATATGCTTAAAAAATATGATCTTTTTTTAACAAAGTTTAATTCGAGTTTACGCTTAGGACAAGCTTTGAAAGATGACCGTTTTATTACGGCAATTCGTCAGCGTTTGATGATCCCAGGTGGATGTTGTAGTTTTGATTTACCATCATTTCATTTATGGTTAAATCAAACACAAGAAAAACGCAATTCACAAGTTGATGAGTGGTTAAAACATATTGCGGTACTTGATGAGCCTTTGAAAGCTTGTTTACAATTTATTCGACAATTAGGCGAATTTAGTCTTTTCACTTGTACCAACAACTTCTTCCAAGAAACCAATGGTGATGTGAGTTTGATTCGAATTCGTGTTGCTTTGGATAAAAATGTTTATCCTCAAGTATCCGGTCACATGTCTCGTTATAGTATTCGTTTTTTACCCCTTTATGCTGGCGATAATAACAATATTGATGCAATCGAATTTGAACTTGCATGTTGTTAGTCAAATAGAATTTAAGAGCGTTTAAATGAATAAAAATACCATTGTAAAATGTCCTACCTGCCAAAAAGATGTTGAATGGTCTGAAAAAAGTCCATATCGTCCATTTTGTAGTAAACGTTGCCAATTGATTGATTTAGGTGATTGGGCCACAGAAGAACATCGCATCGCTGATAAAGAACTTTCTGAACAAGATCTTTGGAGTGAAGACGAAATTTCTGATCTGATGAGTAAACATTAATGAAGATTTTAGGCATTGAAACCTCGTGCGATGAGACGGGGATTGCTATTTATGATGACAAGCAAGGTCTTATCGCCAATCAACTCTATTCACAAATCAAATTACATGCTGATTATGGTGGCGTTGTACCTGAGCTCGCTTCGCGCGATCATATTCGTAAGACGGTACCGCTCATTCAAGCTGCATTGAAAGAAGCAAATTTAAAACCCAGTGATATTGACGGCGTAGCTTATACCGCTGGGCCTGGGTTAATTGGTGCATTAATGGTTGGTGCTTCTATCGGTCGCTCGCTTGCTTATGCTTGGAATGTGCCTGCGGTTGCGGTGCACCATATGGAAGGCCATTTACTCGCGCCTATGTTAGAAGATAACCCGCCCGAGTTTCCTTTTGTTGCTTTGCTCGTTTCCGGTGGTCATACTCAATTAATTAAAGT
The DNA here is from genome assembly GCF_026536845.1 of Gilliamella sp. B3023. NCBI lineage: Bacteria > Pseudomonadati > Pseudomonadota > Gammaproteobacteria > Orbales > Orbaceae > Gilliamella > Gilliamella sp. B3023. The sequence goes on along the minus strand of NZ_JAFNNH010000009.1, from coordinate 77,661 downwards.
TACTGGTGTTGGCGAATATGAGTTACTTGGCGAATCGATTGATGATGCTGCAGGTGAAGCGTTCGATAAAACAGCAAAATTATTAGGATTGGATTATCCTGGTGGCGCTAAATTATCTAAACTTGCTGAGCAAGGCGATGCGTCACGTTTTCATTTTCCAAGACCGATGACAGATAGACCGGGTTTAGATTTTAGTTTTTCCGGTCTAAAAACGGCCGCAGCAAATACTATTCATCAACAAGGGCAAGACCTTGACGAGCAAAGCAAAGCTGATATTGCTAGAGCATTTGAAGATGCATTAGTCGATACGTTGTTAATTAAATCACGTCGAGCTTTAGATCTCACCTGTTTTAATCGTTTAGTTATCGCTGGTGGTGTTAGCGCCAATAAAACGTTACGCCGTAAATTAGCTCAACTAATGGCTGAGCGAAAAGGGCAGGTATATTATCCGAGATTAGAATTTTGTACAGATAATGGTGCGATGATTGCTTATGCAGGTATGATCCATCTTAAATCCTCACAATTTGCTGATCTGGCAATAGAAGTTAAACCAAGATGGCCATTAAGTGAACTTAATGACAAATAAATTGTTCAAGCTATATTAAAAAGGTTTTTTAATGAAAACATTTATCCCCGGTAAAGATGCAGCACTTGAAGATTCGATTAACTATTTTCAGCAACAATTGGAAAAATTTGACTTAGTTGTTAAAGAGGCATCTTGGCTTAATCCTGTACCTAACGTATGGTCGGTACATATTCAAAATACTAAATGTCCACTCTGTTTTGCTAACGGTAAAGGCGCCAGCAAAAAAGCGGCATTAGCTTCTGCTCTTGGTGAGTATTTTGAAAGGCTTTCAACCAATTATTTTTTTTCTGATTTTTATTTAGGTGAAAAAGCTGCCAATAGTGAATTTGTTCATTATCCAACTGAAAAATGGTTTACGATACCGAAAGATAATAGCTTACCTAAAGGATTATTATCGCCAAAATTACTCAAGTTTTATGATCCGGATCATGAATTAACTGCTACCGATTTAATTGATTTACAGTCAAGTAATGGTGAACGTGGGATTTGTGCTTTACCGTTTGTACAACAATCCGATGGTCAAACCATCTATGTACCGGTTAACTTAATAGCTAATTTATATGCTTCTAATGGAATGTCAGCAGGCAATACTCCAAACGAAGCACGAGTACAAGGTCTGTCAGAAATATTCGAACGTTACACTAAAAATAGAATTATTACTGAGGCAATCAGTCTGCCAACCATACCTGTCGAAGTACTCAATCGTTATCCAGCAGTATTAGCTGCAATCGACGCTCTAGAAAACGAAGGCTTCCCGATTTACTGCTTTGATGGCTCATTAGGTGGCGAATTCCCCGTTATTTGTGTTGTTTTATTTAATCCTCAAAATGGTACTTGTTATGCCTCTTTCGGTGCACACCCTAATTTTGGTGTGGCTCTTGAGCGAACCGTTACCGAGCTCTTACAAGGCCGAAGTCTTAAAGATTTGGATGTGTTTTCACCACCAAGTTTTGATAATGATGATGTTGCCGATTTAAGCAACTTAGAAACGCATTTTATCGATTCAAGTGGTTTAATCTCGTGGGATCTGTTTAATGAAAAATCGGATTATGAATTTGTAGATTGGGATTTTTCAGGATCGACAGAGCAAGAATTTGCTAATTTAATGGCAATTTTTAATCGTCATCAAATTGAAGTCCTGATCATGGATTACCAACATCTTGGGGTTTATGCTTGCCGTATTTTAGCTGTCGGCATGTCAGAAATCTATCCACCTGAAGATCTATTGATCGCAAACAATAATATGGCGATCCATTTACGCGAATTGATCTTATCGCTTCCTCATCAAAAGCGAACAGCAAAAGAGTTGCTGGCAATTATTGAACAGTTTGATGATGAAGGTTTAGATGATTTTGCTCGTGTTCGTGAACTGCTTGGCATTGCAACAGGTAAAGATAATGCATGGCTGACTTTACGAATTGGTGAATTAAAAGCTATGCTGGCATTAGCCGCTGGTGATTTACCACAAGCAAAATTGTGGATCGATTGGACGGTTGAAATGAATGAATCCATCTTTACGTCTGAACGTAACCATGCTTATCGTTGTTTGCAAACCTTAGTGAATTTTATTATTGAACGAGGCGAAAATCAGTTTATTGATTACCAAAATGCATTCAATAAAATGTATGGAAAAACTTGCGTTGACGAAATGTGGCAATATGCAACAGGCAAAAAACAGTTTTTTGGTCTCGCTGATTTGATTAGCAATGAGCATAATCATCCAATGGATCAATTTGTGATGCATCAAAAACTTTTAGAGGTCTACAACAAATTAAAACAGACCATGTAAAATTGCTGTTTTTTAAGATAAATCATTATTTAAAGAGAAAGCATTCATCATCAGTGATAAACCTAAACCATCTTTGCTGATGATTTTATGTACATTTGAATTTGATATTTAGTGATAAAAGGACTATATTTGAGACTTATGTCACAAAATTCAAGTTTTATGCTTACTAAACTTAAAAAATTCACTTAGCATAAAATGAATCCTTAAACGGGTTGTTCTATAATAATATATTATAGTTTTATATGATAAAGCCTTTTTGAGGCATCGTTTTTCTAAAAGCAATAAGTAGATTCCCTTATTGCTTTTCATTTTCTCTCTAGCAGTTTGAACGCTGGCATAATTATTTAAATCAAGTCGAACAAAGTTAAGTCAAAAATTTTCAATTTTTAGTTTTTTTAAATTAATCCATTTATTGAGGCTAAATGATGACAATTCTTACCGTAGGTTTTGCTTGTTTAGATCTAGTTTGTTTTACTTCACCTAATTTAGAAAAAAACGGTGTTATCCCGCCAGATAATATAGTCCGTTGTGGAGGTGGTTCTTGTGCTAATACGGCTTATTTGCTCGCACTTTGGGGCGAAGCTATTTATCACATTAGTCATTTAAATAATGATTCCTATGGTAATCAGATTGTTTCTGAACTTACTGATGCAGGCGTGAACACTGAGCAATTTATTTTTTCAGAAAAAATGATCACCCCATTAGAAGCAATCACCATTGATGAACAAACCGGAATGCAAACCATTATATCGCACCGATTAACCACGCCACCAAAATTAACTGATGATGAAAAAAATAAACTCAATCACTTTATGCAAACCATTCGTGGCTACAATATTGTTATTTTAGTGGATGGATATGAAGCCGAATTAAGTGAATATATCATCAAGAATTTACCTAAAACGAAAGTTATTATGAGTATAGATAGTCTGTCTGATTCGAGTCTGTACCTAGCTCAACATGCAGATTATGTCATTGTAACTGAACAATTTGCATGTGCATTTTTAAAAATAAAATCCTTTAGTGATAAGAAAACAATTAAAGACGCATTTAAAAAATTGCGTAGTTTAACTAGCGGTAAAGTCATCATCCGCATGGGTGAAAAGGGGAGTGCATATCTTGATCGTCAAGAAGTCATCATTATTCCCGGTTTTAAAAACCAACCGATTGATAAGATGACCGAAAGTGACATTTTTCAGGGCGCTTTTGCTTACGGCATTAGTTATGATTGGCCATTAGAAAAGACCCTATTATTTGCAAATCTATCAGTTGCTGCTGTTAACCAGCAAAAAAGAGGGCGAAGCGCTATGCCAAACTTGGTTGATATCAATCGAGTAGGTAAAACGTTTAGTAAGCATTTTACTCCCTATTTTTAATTAATGATATTTTATAGAAGGTTTGCAAACATCAAAAACCCCGCTCCTCAACTTTTTTTGGAGTAAAAAAGGGGGCTTCGAGTTTTTCTATTAAACAGATTTTAGGTAAGTTTGGACGTTTTAACCTGTATTTCATTAAGGAATAAACGTCCGAATCAAGAGATTTTTTAGAGTGTGCTTTACAAATTATGTTATCAATGAGATTAACCTTGTCTGGCAAACTCAGCAGCTTGATTGATGAGTTCATCGCTAGGCGTAACACCGGTGTACAAAATAAATTGTTCAACGGCTTGTAACACAACAACATCTGCACCGGTAATCACAGTTTTATTTAATTTTTTTGCATAATTAATTAGTGGTGTTTCAATTGGTAGGGCGACCACATCAAATACAATATCGGCATGATTAATCAGGACTTCACTGAATGCTAGTTGATCTGCTTCAACGCCACCTTGCATACCAATAGGGGTCACATTAATAATTAATTTTGCTTGTTCTGGCGTAATGGTTGATTCATCCTTAACCCATTTATAATTGTAACGCTCAGCTAAAGCTTCGCCTTTAATCTGATTTCGGGCACATACAATCCCATGTTTAAAACCAGCATCATAAAAAGCGCCAATTACCGCATTAGCCATGCCTCCACTGCCTTTTATAACAAATGGCGTGTTGTTGTTAATATGATTGGCCTTAATTAGTTTTTCTACAGCAATATAGTCGGTGTTATACGCTTTTAAATAGTGGTCGGTATTAACGATCGTATTCACTGCTTGAATGGATTGTACTGATACATCTAACTCATCAATAAATTCTATACAAGCTTGCTTATAAGGCATCGAAATTGCACAACCACGGATAGATAATGCTTTAATGCCATAAATTGCATCTTTCAAATTATTGGTGGTGAAGGCTTTATAGATATAATTTAGATCCAATTTTTCATATAAATAATTATGAAAGCGAGTACCAAAATTACTTGGTCTAGCTGAAAGTGACATACAAACAGTAGTATCTTTGTTGATAATTCTTGCCATTAACCAAAATCCTTGTGATCATACTAATTAATTTAGTATTCTAGCATCTTTTTGACCGATATATATTTAATTATGGTTGCAAATAACACTGGCCCCAAAATAAATCAGGAAAAAAACACAGTAAAAGTGATGATATATCTTTATTGTCACCAAAAACACCACACCTCAAAAAACCAGTTATGCGATGAGTGTAATGATTTATTACAGTACGCTATGCAACGATTGACTATGTGCCGATTTGGCGAGTCTAAAACTACCTGCGAACTCTGTTTAAAACATTGTTACCGTAAAGACTACAAGCAGCGAATAAAAGAAGTCATGCGTTATTCTGGTCCAAGAATGATGATTTATCACCCTATAATGGCTATCAAGCATCTTAATAAAAACTTAAAAACGATTTTGAAGAGATTTGTAGAAAAGCGCTTTTCTAATGCAAAAAAAAGTTGAGGAGCGGGGTTTTTGAGCCTTCAATTATCAACTTTTGTCAGGGTTATCTTCTAATTTGCCTATAAATTCAATTGTTTTCACTTATTTTAGATGTTCTTTGCGATTTGTTCGCAGTTAAACACTAAAAATGCGAATGATTATCTTTTAAAATGTCGCCATTTATTGAAATACAACCGTATTTGATAGGAAGTATGATGTCTGTATTCACGCTTGAACACCTTTCTATAGGGCATGAGGCTGTTGTTAAACGCCTGTTACCTGACTCTTTACCTTTTCGAAGCAAACTTTTAGCTATGGGAATGACACCCGGATGTAAATTGAAGGTATTACGAATCGCACCACTAGGTGATCCGATTGAAATAAGCCTTCGAGGTTTTTTGCTCTGTTTGCGTCGACGTGAAGCAGCAGCCATCGAAGTTGAGGTAGTTGCATGAAAATTGCGTTAATTGGTAATCCCAATTGTGGTAAAACCACCTTATTTAATTTGTTAACAGGCTCAAAGCAGCGTGTTGGTAATTGGCCTGGTGTGACGGTTGAGCATAAGTCAGGCTCATTTGATTATCAAAATACACAGTATGATGTTGTTGATTTGCCTGGAACTTATTCCATTGAGTCAGATTCTACCGCTCAAGATGAATTTATTACTCGTCAGTTTTTGTTAACAGACAAAGACAGTTTGATTGTTAATGTTATTGATGCAACCAATTTGCAACGTAGCTTGTATTTAACTTTTCAGCTAATTGATATGCAAGTGCCGATGATAATTGTGCTTAATATGGTTGATGCTCTCACTGTGATGGGGGAAAAATTAAATATCGCTAAACTCTCGAAACTATTAGGTTGCCCAGTTGTGGCTATCTCATCTACGCAAAAGACGGGATTAACACAATTTTATCAGCAAATACAAATTAGCACTCTAGATCTGAAAATAGCAAAACCAACAATAGATACCTTAAATTGGGATTCAAAAGTGATCTTTAATCGCTATTTGCATGAATTACCCGTGACGAGCAAAATCCATCAATTTAACCGGTGGCAATTAATAGAAGCATTGCTTAATGGTTCTGATCCCTCATTTGATTTAGTTGAAAATGAGAAGTTAGAGACTTGTCGTCGTTTGGTATCGATTAATTTTGATTATCAAGTTGATGTAGCCTTAGCCTCTATACGTTACGATACGATTGATATGGTTTGCAAAATGGTGGTCGATAAACCTCGTGAGGCCAGCTTAAATCTTACTGAAAAATTGGATAAATTAGCTTTAGGACGTTTTACTGGGATTCCCTTCTTTTTGTTTGCAATGTATGCCATGTTTTTGGTTGCGATTAATTTTGGTTCCGTTTTTGTTGATTTTTTTGAAGGTATTTTTAGTACGATTTTTGTTGATGGCTTTAATTACCTTTTAAATATGCTGCATGCGCCAACTTGGTTAACGGTTATTTTAGCTGACGGGCTTGGTAATGGGATCACGACTGTATCAACATTTATTCCAGTTATTGCGGCGATGTTTTTTGTTTTATCTTTTTTGGAAGATTCAGGTTATTTAGCTCGAGCTGCGATGATTGTAGATCGTTTTATGCGATGTATCGGACTACCCGGTAAAGCCTTTGTACCAATGTTAATGGGATTTGGTTGTGGGGTGCCAGCTATTATGGGGACAAGAACATTAGATAGCCCTCGTGATCGTCTCTTATCTATTTGTCTAATTCCGTTTATGTCTTGTAGTGCACGTTTGCCAGTTTATGCATTGTTTGCTGTGATATTCTTTCCTAATTATGCATCGGTTGTGGTTTTTATGTTGTATTTACTTGGTATTTTTGTGGCAATGCTGACCGGTTTTGTCTTAAAAAATACTTTACTACAAGGCGAATTAACACCATTTATTATGGAAATGCCGGTATATCGTATTCCGACTTTACGCAGTATGTTGCGAATAACTTGCCAACGGCTAAAAAGCTTTGTTTTACGTGCAGGTAAAGCAATTGTAGTGATGGTGACAGTACTTAGCATATTAAACTCATGGGGTGTTGATGGTTCGTTTGGGCATGAAAATTCAAATGACTCTATGCTATCTGTTATTGGCCAAAAAGTGACGCCAGCTTTTACACCAATGGGGATAGATAAACAAAATTGGCCAGCTACCGTGGGTATTTTTACCGGAATTTTTGCCAAAGAATCAGTGGTTGCAACTTTAAATTCACTCTATTCAATGGATCATCATGAGCAAGAAGAGTTTTCATTTTATGGTGGAATTAAGTCAGCTTTTTCCACGATTCCTGCTCATCTTATTGATTTAGCAAACTCAATTGGCGATCCACTCGGGCTCGTTAATCAAGATAGCCGACAAGATGAATTATCTGTTGATTCAATTACGATAACTAAAATAAGCAATTCTTTCATTACTTCAACTTCTGCCATTGCTTATCTCATTTTTATTCTACTATACACACCCTGTGCAGCAGCATTAGGCACCATTTATCGTGAGGCAGGGCTAAAATGGATGATCTTTGTTGCAGTTTGGACATTTGTTATTGGGTGGTTATGTGCAACGGTTTATTACCAATCTAGTCTATTAGGCCATTCAACATTTGCACCATATTGGCTAACTGGTATAGGGGTATTTATTATTCTGACTTTTGTTGTTATGCGTAAACTTGGGAATTTGCCATGCTTTAATCATTATCAGTTACCTAAACCACGCACAAACAATAAATCGGCTTGTTGTGAATAATAGATTTTAATTTTTATGCTTATAACATCAATCCGAGATTATGTTCAATTACGAGGGCGAGCCAATTTGCTAGATGTGGCTCGTCACTTTCGTTTACCTGAAAGCGCCGTTGAACCGATGCTTGATTTTTGGGTAAATAAAGGAGTCATTAAATTAGTAAATAATAATTTATTAACTTGTGCTGGTAAGCAGTGTTCTGCATGTATTAGTTGTAATTTAGCCGTTTATCCCAATTATGTTTGGGTTCAATAATTTATCTTCTTTTAACAATCTTAATTAAATCAGGTTAACCTGCCTTAAATAGACTAAATGTATCAAATGTATTAATCTTTAACCTTTGATTAAACCCTGTCACTTTTTTTAAAATTTAACCGCTTATTTTTGCCTATTTTTGTTATCTTTTAAATAAAAAGGTCAATATATTTTTTATTCAATATCTTTTTTCGAGACTTACATCACAAAATTGAATTTATTTATACCTCAAAGTAACAAATGATATTAATATGAACGCATGTTCATTTTGGTGTGATGAAACACAAAATATAAAACATGAAGCTATTGGTGCAGATGATGCTTTATGTAAAGTGAGACAAAGCATTGTAGCATATTAAAACAGTATTTTAGGTTACATTGCTTAAATAAGGTCATGAAATACATACAGTATAATGCCGTGATAGATTATCCGCCGTGAAAAATAGTGATCACATTATGGCAATGGATGGAAAAGGGTTGAATTTGCTAAAAATTGATTCAACTGAGATAAAAATCATAATTTAAAAGTGGTCTATTTGCTGAAGAAGTAGAACGTTTTTTATTATGATGAGTTTTAAAGTAACGAGTTGTTGAATTACGCTTAAATTTAGCTTGCTTGAGCTTGCTAACTTTTAATTTTGCTTTGTTTTTATACTATTTTTGATAAAAATAGCCTGAACTGAAACGACTTTATCCTGTCGTTTTATTACTTAATAAATGTTATTATAATTATGTTTAAAAAACATGTAGTAGAGGAATTTGAAGTATGAGCCAATTAGATGAATTTAAAAAATTAACTGTCGTGGTTGCCGACACAGGTGATATTGATTCGATTAAACAGTTTTCTCCAGAAGATGCAACGACTAATCCATCGCTTGTGTTAAAAGCAGCTCAACTTCCTCAATATCGTTCTTTAATTGATTCAGCTGTTGATACTGCTAAAAAATTAGGTGGCAGTAAAGAACAACAATTAGTTAATGCTTGTGATCAAGTTGCGGTGAATATAGGCGCCGAAATTCTAAAAACAGTTCCAGGTCGAATTTCAACCGAAGTCGATGCTAGATTGTCGTTTGATAAACAGGGATGTATTGAAAAAGCTAGGAAAATTATCGATTTATATAAACAAAAAGGCATTGATAAATCGCGAATTCTAATCAAAATCGCTTCAACTTGGGAAGGAATTAAAGCAGCGGAAGTTTTAGAGAAAGAAGGTATTAACTGTAATTTAACTTTACTATTTTCCTTTGCTCAAGCGCGAGCTTGTGCAGAAGTTAATGCATTTCTAATCTCACCATTTGTTGGACGTATTTATGACTGGTATCAAGCAAAGAAACCAATAGAACCTTATGTTGCCGATCAAGATCCGGGCGTAGTATCTGTTCGTAATATTTATAACTATTATAAACAGCATGGTTATAAAACAATTGTGATGGGAGCGAGTTTCCGTAAAGTCGATCAAATATTAGCGTTAGCGGGTTGTGATCGTTTGACCATTTCTCCTAATTTGTTAGCGGAAATGCAACAATCAAATGCGCCAGTAGAACGCAAATTGAATCCGAATCAAACAATTGTAGAGCGTCCATCGTTAATGACTGAAGCTGAGTTTAGATGGCAACATAATAGTGATGCAATGGCAGTTGAGAAATTAGCTGAAGGCATTCGAGCCTTTGCGGTCGATCAAGGTAAACTAGAAGATATGATCGGGGCACTGCTTTAATTATTAATAAAAGGGGAGAAAGTTCCCCTTTTTAATTTTGTTACAAACCTGTTTTATTTGTCTGCTGATCGCAGACTATCAATGAATTATTAAATATTTTTTGGAGATCATTATCATGAATGCAACCACACTATCCCACCGCGAATTAGCAAATGCGATAAGAGCATTAAGTATGGATGGCGTGCAAAAGGCAAAATCAGGTCATCCAGGTGCACCAATGGGGATGGCTGATATGGCTGAAGTACTTTGGCGTGGATTTTTAAAACATAATCCAACCAATCCAAATTGGGCAGATCGTGACCGATTTGTGTTATCCAACGGTCATGCGTCAATGTTAATCTATAGCTTGTTACATTTGACTGGTTATAACGTAACGCTTGATGATTTAAAAAACTTTCGTCAATTAAATGCTAAAACAGCAGGTCACCCTGAATTTGGTCATGTTCCAGGTGTTGAAACCACAACAGGTCCACTTGGTCAAGGTATTGCTAATGCAGTGGGTATGGCAATAGCTGAAAGAACATTAGCTGCTCAATTTAATAAGTCTGGCCATACAATTGTTGACCACAATACTTATGTATTTATGGGTGATGGCTGTATGATGGAAGGGATCTCTCATGAAGTTTGTTCTTTAGCGGGAACCCTTAAATTAGGCAAACTTATCGCTTTTTACGATGATAATGGTATTTCAATCGATGGTGAAGTTGAAGGTTGGTTTACTGATGATACTGCTAAACGTTTTGAATCTTATGGATGGCATGTGATTCGCGGTATTGATGGACATGATGCTAAAGCGTTAGCTGAAGCTATCGAACAAGCACAAGCTGTAACTGATAAACCATCATTATTAATGTGTAAAACTGTCATCGGTTTTGGTTCGCCTAATAAAGCTGGTAGCCATGAAAGTCACGGGGCTCCTCTTGGTGATGCTGAAATTGAAGCAACACGTAAAGCATTAGGTTGGTCTCATCCTGCATTTGAAATTCCAAAAGAATATTATGATGCATGGGATGCAAAAGCTAAAGGTAAACAACGTGAAGATGAATGGAATGCTCGTTTTGATGCCTATGCTAAAGCTTATCCTGATTTAGCGAAAGAATTTAAACGCCGTATGAATGGCGACTTACCAAGTAATTGGCAACAAACAGCCAAAGATTTTGTTAATAAATTACAAGCAAATCCAGCAACAATTGCAACTCGTAAAGCGTCACAAAATGCAATTGAAGCATTTGCTCCAGTATTAACTGAATTCTTAGGTGGTTCTGCTGACTTAGCGCCAAGTAATTTAACCATGTGGTCTGGTTCTAAAGAAATTTTAGCCAACCCTGCTGGTAACTATATTCATTATGGTGTGCGTGAGTTTGGTATGTCAGCAATTATGAATGGTATTTCTTTACATGGTGGCTTTATTCCTTATGGTGCAACCTTCTTGATGTTTATGGAATATGCTAGAAATGCAGTACGTATGGCAGCATTAATGAAGATTCGCTCTTTATTCGTTTATACTCATGATTCAATTGGATTGGGTGAAGACGGCCCAACACACCAACCAGTAGAACAAATGGCAAGCTTACGCGTGACACCAAATGTAAGTACTTGGCGTCCTTGTGACCAAGTTGAATCAGCCATTGCTTGGCAATATGCGGTTGAACGAAAAGATGGTCCAACTGCACTTATCTTCTCAAGACAAAATCTTAAACAACAAGAGCGTACAGCTGAGCAATTAGCTAATGTTTACCGTGGTGGTTATATCTTAAATGATTGTAGCGGTACGCCAGAACTTATCCTTATTGCAACAGGTTCAGAAGTTGAGCTAGCTGTTGAGGCTTATCACAAATTAACCGAAGCAGGTAGAAAAGTAAGAGTTGTTTCAATGCCATCAACTGATGCATTTGATAAGCAAGATCAAGCTTATAGAGAATCAGTATTACCATCTTCAGTAACAGCTCGTATCGCTATCGAAGCTGGTATTAGTGACTATTGGTTTAAATATGTCGGTTTAAACGGCAAAATCATTGGCATGACAACCTTCGGTGAATCAGGCCCAGCAGAACAACTATTTGCTAAGTTTGGTTTCACGGTTGAAAATGTTTTAAACCAAGCCAAAAGCCTATTGAAATAAATCATAGTTTCATTAACAAAATAAAACTTCGCTAATAACTTTAGCGAAGTTTTTTTATATTTCTATTTTATATTTTTTAGATCCCAATTCTTAAATCCCCCTTTATCTATTACTTTTGTCGCTAATAACTCCATAACCAATTTATAACATTCTTTTTATAACTTATTTTTAATATGATTTATTTTTATAAATTATTTATTTTCAATTAACTACAACTATTTTTATTAAACTATATTTTAGTTATTTTGAATTATATTCATGAGGAAAATTGACCTAATATATGATTTTTTTCCATTTATGTTACTATGGGTAAAACATTTGTTATATTAGCTGACTATTGTTAATTATAGGAGTGATTTATGAGATGGGAAGAAAAGCGAGATTTAGTCAAGATTGCGACTTGGTATTACCAATACGGTTGGACTCAGGCTCAGATAGCTCAGAAGATAGGTATTTCGAGATCAATTATTTCTAAAAAATTACAAGATGCGAAAGAATTAGGTATTGTCGAAATTTTTATCAAGGATGAAACAGCATATACAGTTGAATTAGAGCAAAAACTTGAAAGTAAATTCAAATTGGAAGAAGCGATTGTTGTTGCTACGCATGATCTATCTTATGAGGAATCTACCAATTGGTTAGCTAAAAAAGCAGTTTACGCATTGAATAAACGAATTTTGAAAGTTAAAACTTTAGGTATTTCATGGGGAAAAACGATTAGGAAATTCGTTAACGAGTTCCCTTATATCACTCATAAAGAGCTTGTTATTGTACCTTTAATTGGTGGCATGGGCGCCGAGGAAGTAGACTTACATTCAAATCAAATTTGTTATGATCTTAAGAAGAAGATGCAATGTACATGTAAATACCTTTATGCTCCTGCACTGGTTGAAGACGAAACAATGAAAAAAGATTTATGCAAAAATAAATATATAAATGAAGTTCTCAATGAAGGTAAAACGGTTGATATGGCAATCGTAGGTATTTCTAATCCTTATCATAATAGTACTATGGAAGAGATTGGTTATATTAATAACAAAGATCTTGAGGAGTTTCGTTATTACGATGTAGTAGGAGATTGTAATTCACGTTTTTATACTTCTGACGGGAATGAATCGAAAAGCCCTATAAATCATAGAATTATAGGTTTAGGGTTAGATGATTTACGTAAAATTCCAACAGTAGTTGCAATTGTCTCTGGTGAAAATAAAGAAAAAGCGGTCGTTGCAGCTTTAAATTCTAAGATTATTGATGTTATCGTTATGACTGACAAAATGGCAGAATATGTTTTAAATATTAATCATTAATAATTTTATAGTATTAATTTTAGTTAATAAGCCTCTTTATTTTATAAAAGAGGCTTTTTTATGTCCTAAATTTGTAATTGGTGACAAATGTCATTTATTGTGACAAAAGTCACATAACGTTACTTTCCTAATTGTAGTTATGATTTGTTATGTTATCTTTATGATAAATAGTTAGTATATCTATTTAATTAAAAAAATTAATAAGGAGAACATAATAATGACCATATATAAACAATTGTTACAAAGAGAAGAAAATGACAACCCGATTAAAGTTGGTGTTATAGGTGCTGGTCAAATGGGAAGAGGAATGATAGCGCAAATAGCAACCATTCCAGGAATGAGTGTAACCGGAATTAGTGATATTAATTTAAAAGCTGCACAACAAGCAGCGAAAGATTATAAGGCTAGTGCTAGTAAGAAAAATAGTATTCTGGTTTCTAAAAATTTTAAAGAAGTGATCCAATCAAAAGATGTTGAAATAATCGTCGATGCTACTGGGGTGCCAGAAGTAGGTGCAAAAATTGCCTTAGAAACATTATTGACCAAAAAACATTTAGTTCTTCTTAATGTTGAAATTGATATCACGATAGGTCCTTTGATGCATAAACTATTTAGTGCTGCAGATCTTATCTATACCGGTTCTGATGGTGATGAACCAGCTGCAACTCTTGAAATGTACGAATTTGCTAAATCAATGGGTATGGAAGTATTAGTTGTAGGTAAAGGGAAAAATAATAAATTAAAAATCGAGGCAAACCCTGATACTGCACAAGCTGAAGCTGATTCAAAGCATATGTCATCTCATATGTTAGCAGCATTCCAAGATGGTACGAAAACGATGGCAGAAATGAATTTACTTTCTAATGCAATGGGATTTATTCCAGATGTAGTGGGTATGCATGGTGTTAAAGGTGATTTAGATTCTGTTCTTAAAGATTTAAACCTTAAAGAAAACGGTGGTGTTCTTAATAAATTTGGCGTTGTTGAATATGTAGATGGTTTAGCACCTGGGATTTTTGTTATTGTTAAAGGACAAAATCCAAATGTTAGTAATGAATTGAATTACTTGATGAAAAAAGGTGATAGGGATCATCATATTTTATATCGTCCTTTCCACTTAGCTAGCCTTGAAACACCAATGACGATTGCTAAAGCGATTTTAAATCACGATACCGCCATTGTTCCTTGTGGCGCTCCTGTATCTGAAACTGTTGCGGTCGCTAAAAAGAATATTAAACGAGGTGAGAAACTTGATGGTATTGGTGGTTTTTGTGTCCGCGGTGTTATTGAAACACATGCAGATATGAAGAAAAACAAAAATATTCCAATTGGTCTTATCAGCGGTAATGTTGTTGCTAAACGAGATATTCCAAATGGTAAGTTTTTAACTGAAGATGATGTTGTTTTAGATGAAACAACAACAGTTTGGAAATTGCGTAAACTTCAAGATGAAGTCTTTAGTTAAAAATATAAGAACTGCTGAGCAATAAGGCTCAGCAGTTTTTAAAGCGATGTGTTAACTAGATTTAATAGGGTTGAAAAATATGAATATTGTAATAATTGCCACTGTTATTTTTGTTTTACAGTCTATATTGAGCTTAATGCAAATTAAGTATTATCAAAGATATATATACAAAATAACTCAACAATATTCAAATTCTAAAAATTATCATCTTTATACAGCTATTGAACGTAAATGGTTTGGTTCAAGTGCGATTGTGGTTATGGTAATTGATGAAAATAATATGATTAAGGATTGTCAGATTTTAAAAGGAAAATCTGTATTTGCCAAATTTAAACCTTTACCAAAATTTAATGGGTGCTATCTATCACAAATTTTAACTAATTTACAAGAAGAGAGTGGAACTAGAAGACTCTCTCTTGAAGAAAAAGCAATTATAAAAATGGGAACAAATCAAGTTCCTATTTGATTAAACATTAATAAAAGCGTTATTACAACTTTAAAGGAGATAATAATGGAATATATTGAGTGGTTTGGAACCCATTTTATTGGGTTGTTTCAGGCTGGTGGGCAAGTCTTTGTTGGATTTATGACTGGAATTGTCCCGCTTTTAATTGTGCTATTGACATTTACTTATTCTTTAATTGCTTTTATTGGTGAACAAAGAGTCACTAAAGCTATTCAATTTTCTGCTAAGAATATGTTATTGCGTTACAGTTTAATGCCGATACTTTCAGTTTTAATGTTAACTAACCCAATGGCTTATACTTTTGGTCGCTTTGTTAAAGAAGAGCAAAAACCGGCTTTTTATGATTCGGTTGTTTCTTTTTTGCACCCAGTGACCGGTTTGTTTCCTTATGCAAACGCAGGTGAGTTATTTGTATTTCTGGGTATTGCAAATGGTGTTATGGATGCGGGTTATAACATTTCGAGTCTTTCTGTTCGGTACTTTTTAGCTGGTGTTATTATTATTTTAATGCGTGGTGTTATTACCGAAATGATTACTAAATTTTTGATGCGTAAAGAAAATCTGTAGGGGAGAGTCACTATGTATAAAACAATTTTTATCGAGAAAGGCCAAGGTGGCTGGGGAAAAGGTTTTTCTTTAACGCCAACTGCTGAAAAACATAAAATACTTTCTGTTACTGGTGGTGGTATTCATCCAGTAGCCCAAAAAATTGCTGAATTGTCAGGTGGTGAGGCTGTAGATGGCTTTAAAAATGCAATTCCAGAAGATGAAATTTTGTGTGCAATTATTGACTGTGGTGGTACAGCTCGAATTGGTGTTTATCCAATGAAAAAAATTCCTACCATTGATGTTATTCCATCTGCTCCAACTGGTCCTCTAGCAAAACATATTACTGAAGATGTTTTTGTTTCAGGCGTTAAACCTCAAAACATAATGTTATCAGAAGGTCATAATGAACAATCAACGACGACATCTTCGCAGGATCAACAACAGCAAACGGTTGAAGATCCAGTTTTGGATCGCGAAAAATTCAAAGAAAAATATGCACAAATAAAGAAAGAACATTCCCAAAATCAAAAGGAAAGCTTGTTGATTAAATTATCACGAGGTATTGGTAAGGCAATGGGGATCTTTTATCAAGCTGGTCGCGATTCGACAGATATGTTAATTAAAAACATTATTCCTTTCATGGCATTTATTAGTATGCTTATAGGGATTATTAATTACACAGGAATTGGTAATATTATAGCTACAACATTGTCACCTTTGGCAGGTTCAATATGGGGGATGATGGTTATTGCGTTTATTTGTAGCTTACCATTTTTATCTCCAATTCTTGGACCAGGAGCAGTTATAGCGCAAGTGATTGGGGTTCTGATTGGTTCGCAAATTGCAATTGGTGCAATTCCAGTTGCGTATGCATTACCTGCGTTATTTGCTATTAATGCTCAGGCTGGATGTGATTTTATTCCTGTTGGATTATCTTTAGGTGAAGCAAAACCTAAAACAGTTCAATTTGGTGTACCCGCAGTATTGTATAGTCGTATGATAACTGGAATATTGGCTGTTGTTATTGCATGGGTTATGAGTATTGGAATGTACTAAACTAAAAAAGGGTTAAATATGGCTAAAAGTATCATTACTGAAATCGGTTCAATTGTTCCAGAATTCAAGGAAGAAAAAGTTATCATTCTATTTGGTCCAATGGCAACACCTGATTTACGTGAAATTTGTGTTATTCATGAGTTTCATAAAAAGCCTAATCAAACATTGGTTGAAGGTAAAGAGTTTACGTTAGGTAAGCATAAATATACCATTAAACAGGTTGGCAGTGAGGCAAATAAAAACTTTGAAGAATTAGGTCATATTTCTATTTATTTTAAACAAAGTGATGATGGCATTTTGCCAGGTGCAATAGAAGTTGAACCTGCTGTTTTTCCTGATTTAAATATTGGTGATGATATTTGTTTTGAATAATAGCTAGGAATTTATCCATTTAGTAGACAATAATTATTATTTTGGATTCAACAAATTTTGAAAAACCATCACTATTAATTTAGTGATGGTGAATTGATCTTAATCAGTAAACATCAATACTTAATACGGATTAGGATCTTTCTTCAAATTATCAAATGGATATAACTTATTTTTCCAATCTTTAATTTGAATATCTTTTTGTTCGGGGATATCAATCAGATTATATTGCATATAATCATGGTGAACGTTTAAATCAATCCCCATCCAATGACTTAGTAGATATACGAATTGATATCCGGTAATTTGTTTATTGATTTTAATTTGATTTTTTTCTGATGAATCAAAAAATATTAATGGCACTTGATAACTATTTTGGTATTCCCAATTATGCCTTAAATCTTGATATTTCTCAGCGTGAGAAAGCCCATGATCGGCAAAGTAGACTACAGAGTAATCTTCATTGTGTTTTTTCAATATATCAATCGTAGATTTTATTAAGTCATCGGTTTCTTTAATGCTACTGACATAACAAGATATATTTTCGTTTTTGAGATCGAACTGAATATCAAATTGTAATCTTTTACAAAAATGAGGATGTGAGCCAATTAAATGCATAATAATAAGTTTTGGCTTATCTTGCTTTTTAGATAATAAGGAGTCTAATTCTGGTAATAGTAAAGTATCATATTTACCACGAGTTGATTTACCATTGTACTCACCTTTTTTAGTGTAAAAGATATTTTTACTATAAGCGGAAATTCTTGGTACAGTTATTTCCATTCTACCTAATTTTCCTTGATTAGATAGCCAATAGGTTTCAAATCCAGCATCATTAGCAATAGCAATAATATTATTATTTAATTGTGCATTGACTTCATTATCATCTAAATAGCTAGACTGACTAATTAAATGTGGAATTGAAGATTGGGTATTTGATGCAGGAACAATTAATCCGTCCCAAATCACCGAGGCATTTTTATTGGTGAAAGGAGTATTATCATATTTAAAGCCATAAGCACTCATGTAATCTTTACGAACACTTTCACCAATGATAACAACATAGGTTTTATGTTTAGGATTGACAGAAATAATGGGTATTGTATTGGGTTGTTGTATTTGTCTAAGTTGTTCAGCCTTTTCAGTCTGATATATTTTTGCACTTGAATATAAATCGAAGCAAAACTCAAATGCGGGATATTTGAAATTATCTATTATTAAAGTTGTTATCGAAGATAAAGTAGTTGGCTGATATTTGATGGCACTTTTAACCGGTTTATAAAAACAAATCATTAATGCTACTGCAATAACATAATAATTTTTTATTTTAGGAAATCTAAACTTTTTAAAAAAAAGAATAAAGAAAATTACTAATAGGAATGGTATTAAATAAAAATAGAGAGGTAATTGCGAACAGAATTCTTGCATTTCATCGATATCAGTTTCTGATATGGCACTTACTACAGCAACATTGGGATATCCATAATAAAATCCTATTGGAAAATAAAGTGCAGCTATGACGAATGTTAATCCGAATAAGAAACGGAAAAAAGTGAATCTAGCTAAAAAAATTAGAGAAAAATAAGTAAGAAGTATCCTATCAAATCTTAGCGGGTAACCTAATAAGTAAACCAATACTACTGAAAGACAAATACAAATAACATGCGATAGTAATTCTTTTTTTAACATTACAAATTTATATTAATAACAATCCATTGAAGAGGTAAAAAATTATATAAGTAATTAAATTTTAAGCAATATAAATTTATTTACAATTTAATTTCTTTTATGACTTTTATATTTATTAAGTTAGATTAAGTATAGATATTAACAATTTTAAATAAAATATTGCCAAACTCACTCAGTTTATTGATAAGTTTGGCGAGAAATTTTTATTATCGTGAAGCTCTTTTCAGTATGATATCTTGCGGTTGTTTTTGAATGTAGATCATTCTACCGATAAGTAAGAACGCTGCTACAGCTAGTCCTAAAATAATTCCTATCCAAAAACCGGCTGCACCAATTGGCTGTATGACAAGATCGGTTAATCCTAAGATATATCCAACTGGTAACCCTACTACCCAATAAGAGATAAGGGTAATAAAAAATATGCTTTTAGTATCTTTATAACCACGTAATACATTGCTTGCAACAACTTGTAAGTAATCAGATATTTGATAGATAGCGAGTAGAATAATAAGTTGTAGGCAGATAGTGATAACATCAATCTCATGGGTGAATATGGTAATAATTGGTGACCTGAATACCACCAGAATTAATGCTACCACTACGGCTATCATGAATGATATGGCTAAACTTACATAAGCTGTTTGTTTGGCCAATATGGGTTTGTTTTTACCTAATAGGTAACCAACTCTAATACTAGTTGCTACCCCTAAAGATAAAGGTATTGCAAACGTTAAACTGCTAATCGTGAAGATAATTTGATGTGCAGCAACAGTTATTTGACCAAGTGGTGCAATAAGTAATGCAACTACCGCGAACAAACTCATTTCAAAAAAATAGGCTAAAGCAAGGGGAGTACCTAATACAACTATTTTTTTGATGATAGCAAAATCAATCAGTTTTGTTAGTGGTGTTTTACGAATATCCCGTTGAGTAGTTGTCGTTAATGTATAGATACGAATTAAAGCAAACATTAACCAAAAGATTATTGCTGCGGTAATACCACAACCTACACCACCAAATGCTGGCAATCCTAATTTACCGTAAATTAAAACATAATTAATGGGGATATTAGCAAGTAATGCAATAAATATAATCACCATAGCAGGCTTTGTGTTAGATAAACCTTCACATTGATTACGATAAACTAAAAATAGCAAGAAAGCAGGTACACCCCACATAATTGAGCGTAAAAATGATACCGCTACATCAACCATTTCTGGATCGATTGGATGGTCAGCTGAGCTTCTAAAACTAATTATTTTGTCCGAATTGTACAAAACTAGCATCATGATTATGGATAAGATTAAAGCAATCACAACACCTTGACGAGTCTGATCAGCAACTTGTTCACGTTTAGCCGCACCATTTAAATTGGAAATTATCGGTGTTAATACCGTTAATAAGCCTTGTCCAAATAAAATAGTAGGCAACCAAATTGATACAGCTATGGCTACACCCGATAGCGCTGTTTTGCTGTAGTTACCAGCCATAATGGTATCAACAAACGTGATCGCGGTTTGAGATATCTGTGCAATCATGACTGGGATTGCTAACGTAACTAAGTTTTTTATTTCGTGTCGATAATGTTGCTTCATTGGATTTATTTACTGTTTTACAGTACCCCATAAATCATATTCATCTGAATGTTCAATATTTACTTGAACAATATCGCCGACTTTAACATCTTTTTCTTCATTTAGATAGACAACACCATCTATTTCTGGCGCATCGGCCATGCTTCGCCCAATAGCACCTTCTTCATCAACTTCATCAATCAATACAGATAATGTTTTACCTATTTTATTTTGAAGTTTCTGTGTTGAAATCGATTGTTGTAATTGCATAAAACGGTGGAAGCGTTCTTGCTTTATTTCTTCTGGTATTTGATCAGCTAGTTGATTTGCAGCAGCACCTTCCACTGGGCTATAAGGGAAACAACCAACACGGTCTAATTGCGCTTGAGATAAAAAGTCGAGTAATAGTTCGAAATCTTTCTCAGTTTCACCAGGGTAGCCAACAATAAACGTTGAACGTAAGGTAATTTCAGGGCAAATCTCACGCCAATGATGAATTCGCTCTAAGGTTCTTTCAATTGTGCCTGGGCGTTTCATTGATTTTAAAACGGTAGGGCTAGCATGTTGTAAAGGGACATCTAGATAAGGTAATATTTTTCCTTCAGCCATTAATGGAATCAAATTGTCGACACTTGGATAAGGGTACATATAATGTAAACGCACCCAAATACCAAGGGTAGATAATTGCTCGCAAAGGGTATGAATATCAGTTTTTAATGGCATACCATTCCAAAAGTTTGTACGATTTTTGACATCGATACCGTAAGCAGACGTATCTTGTGCGATAACTAAAAGCTCTTTTACGCCACTATCGACTAAACGTTTTGCCTCATCAAGAACATTACCGATAGGACGACTAACCATCTCACCACGTAATGATGGGATAATACAAAATGTACAGCTATGGTTACAACCTTCAGAAATTTTTAAATAAGCATAATGTTTAGGTGTTAATTTTACTCCTTGCTCTGGTACAAGGCTTGTAAATGGATTGTAGCTAGGTTTTGGCGCATATTTATTAACATGTTCAAGTACAGCTTCGTAACTATGAGGTCCTGATATTTCTAAGACTTTAGGATGAACATTACGTATCTGATCTTCTTTCGCACCAAGACAACCTGTCACAATAACTTTGCCATTTTCATTAAGGGCTTCACCGATGGCCTCTAATGATTCTTGTACAGCACTATCAATAAAGCCACAAGTATTAACAATAACCAAATCAGCATTGTCGTAACTTGGCACTACTTGATAACCTTGAGTACGTAGTTCAGTTAAAATTCGCTCAGAGTCAACTAAATTTTTAGGACAACCAAGGCTCACAAATCCAATAGTAGGGGATGACATATTCATAGTAATTTAAAATTTATTGAGGTATTTATCGAGAATCTAAAAGTTTATTCATTTAGATTAAAATAATAGGTGAGCATTCTAACATAATTAAATTAGTCGAAATAAAAATTTTTAATTTGCAGTGATGAATATGGAGAGAAACGAGAAAAAAGCCCTTATTGAAATAAGGGCCTACATTATGATAAAAAATTATTTCAATGCATTAATGACTTCATCAATTTGACGATCCAAACTTTCGAAACCGCCACCCGATAAGTACCAAAGATCGGGTGTTAAATAGATAACCTCAGTTTTACTTTTCGCTAATACTTTTGGATTTAAAAAGTCGTTTTTCATTGCTGATTGACCAATAGCTTTACTTCGGTCAACGACATAAACAATATCAGGTTTTACTTTACTAATATAGCTGTTATCAATAAAGGTCGGTTTTGGTTTGCCACTAGGCTGTGGTGTTAATGGTACAGCCCGTTTTACTTTCAACACATCATGAATTAATGCTGCACTTGAACTGCCATTAATAAGAATCATTTTTCCATCATTATGAATAGCAACTATTGCTTTTTTGTGACTGGCTTGTGCAACAGCTTGTGCGTTGGTCACTTTTGTATCAAGCAATTGAATCAAATCTTCAGCTTTCTTTTCAGTTCCAGTTATATCTGCTAGAACATTGATATGATTTTTAGTTGATTCAAGATAATTCTTCGCGTCAACACTTAAATTAATTACTGGTGCAATTTTCGATAATTCTTCAGTTCGACTAGCTTGACGACCATCAATAACGATGAGTTGCGGTTTAACTTGTTTAATTGCATCGATGCTTGGTTCTTTCATACTACCTGTATCAGAGACACTTTTATATTGTTCAAGATAAGAAGGAAGAACGGAAAGAGGTGTTCCTACAACAATAG
Source organism: Gilliamella sp. B3023 (assembly GCF_026536845.1). Classification (NCBI taxonomy): domain Bacteria; kingdom Pseudomonadati; phylum Pseudomonadota; class Gammaproteobacteria; order Orbales; family Orbaceae; genus Gilliamella; species Gilliamella sp. B3023. Next base: position 54,871 of record NZ_JAFNNH010000009.1, on the reverse strand, counting down.
AACCTTTACCTAATGCATCTAAGGTATCTAAAGCACCATAGTTCATTACTACCACTTTACTTGGTGATTTAGGAACAACAACGGTTTGTTTATTATCTGGATTCACAGTGATTGATGATTGGCAACCTGATAACCCTAAAGTAAAAGCTATTAGAGTGCTTAATAATATTTTTTTATTCATATTGATACCTTCTGCTTTGATGAAAATGATAACCATTATTATTTAAATAATGTGAAATGTCTAGATATAAATAATTTTTCGTAAAGATATTGATAATTATTATCAAAAAGTTATTGATAATTATTCTCACGTAGGTTATTGTAACGCACGGCTTGCTTTGCAAAATATCAATATAAATAATAAGGTTATAAAACATGAATACTAAAATTAAACTGGCAACACATGTCATAAATACAAGTATTTTATTATCATTATCTGGTTTAGCGATAGCAGACACTGATAAAAATACTGATACTATGGTGGTGACAGCATCAGGATTTTCTCAACAAATTAAAGAAGCTCCAGCAACAATTTCGGTAATCACGCCAGAGGAAATCAGCAAAAAACCTTATCGTGATGTGACTGATGCGCTTAAGGATATTCCAGGTGTCACGATAACTGGTGGCGGTGATTCAACTGATATTAGTATTCGTGGTATGGATGCAAAATATACTTTATTATTAATTGATGGTAAAAAAGTTAGCACTCGTGAAACTAGACCTAATAGTGATAATTCTGGTTTTGAACAAGGCTGGTTACCGCCTTTAACTGCTATAGAACGTATTGAAGTTGTCCGAGGACCAATGTCATCGTTATATGGTTCAGATGCTATGGGTGGGGTCGTCAATATCATTACTAAGAAAGTTTCAAATAAATGGTATAGCGGTATTCGAGTTGAATCAATCATGCCTTATCGTTCAGATGAAAAAAATACCTATGTAGGTAGTTTTTCAACTATGGGACCAATTATTGATGATATTTTGGGGATTCAATTATATGGTCAATATAGTAAGCGTCATGAAGATAAATTTTTGAATGGCCATTCCGGACAAAGATTACGTAGTATAAATGGAAAATTATCGCTTAATGCTTCAGACACACAAAAATTTGATTTAGATTTTGGTCGCTCTAGACAAAATAGTAATGCATCAGCAGGAAAAACAAGACCTCTTAGTCGTGGTAATTTCAATCGAGATAATCGCCGAAACTCTTATGCGTTAACTCATAATGGTTTATTTGGTGATGTATCAACGACATCTTTTATTGCTCATGAAGACAATAATAATCCAGAAAGACAAATGAAAATTCGTAATACTGATGTTGACTCACGTATGACAATTCCATTTTCAATCAATATGTTAACTATCGGTGGTAAATATACTTATCAAGAACTTCATGATAAAGGCAACCAATTAAAGAAAACTTTAACCAAAATCGATCGTTGGAATTATGCGTTGTTTGCTGAGGATGAGTTAAGTATTTTAGACAATTGGAGTATGACATTAGGTCTTCGCTATAATAAAGATGAAAACTATGGTAATAACTGGAATCCAAGGATTTATAGTGTCTGGAATATTAATGATAACTTTACTTTAAAAGGTGGCTATTCAACTGGATTTGCGACGCCTCAACTGCGTCAAGTTGTTTCTGACTGGGGTCAAGTTACTGGTGGTTCTGGAACGGGTAATAAAGGGATGATAATGGGTAATCCAGATCTTAAACCAGAAAAAACAAATGAATTCGAAATAGGTGTCGGTTATACCAATGAATATGGTATTGATGCTTCTGCAACGGCATTCTATACAAAATATAAAGATAAGATCCAATCTTATTATATTTGTCGTGGGGCAGCTGGTTCAAGAAATTGTCAAATTTCTGGTTATAGGGAAAAATTTGATTTTGTTCAAGGGCGAGAAAATGTTGATAAAGCCGATCTTAAAGGTCTTGAGCTTTCATTCAAAACACCATTGTTTACTGATTTCGTATTAAGTTCTAATTACTCTTGGATCAAAACAGAGCAAAAAACCGGTAAAAATAAGGGTAACCCTTTAAACCGTACACCAAAACAAAAATTCAATACTCAACTTGATTGGAATCTCACTCAAGAGTTGGATTTATGGACTAAGGTTGCTTATTACGGGGTAGAAACTACCACAGATCGCAGTGGTAAGAAAATTGAATATCCAGGCTATACCTTCTGGGATGTCGGTGCGTCTTTCCAAATAAATAAAAATGCTAAAGTATATGGTGGCGTTTATAACTTGTTTGACAAAGATGTTTCAAACGATGACTTTGGTAAAACATTAGAAGGGCGTCGTTACTTTATTGGAACAGAAATTAATTTTTAATATTTAACTCTCACCAAGTAGCTATACTTCATAGCTACTTGGAAAAACTGTTTATTTAATCCATAATAAAACCGATTTGAAATTTTAATAACTCTTCTTTCTTTATTTTATTAATCGTTTTTAATTAACTCTCTTTTGAAATTATTTTTTATTGATATTTGCAAAATGATCTTTGATTAACTAAAAATTATGTTTTATTTATTTTATTGATCAAATAGTTAAAATTATCCTTTCTTAACCTTTCTTAAAAATTTTTTAATTCTTTTTATTAACTTATGATCTTATTATAAAAATTCTATATTAATTATTATTAATCATATAAATATAATTTTTATAAAATTGTAGGCTAAATCAACTCCTATCTTATTTTAAACTTCTAAAGCTTAATTTGTACATTTGATAGCCAGTCACGATCAAATGGTTATTGATTGATCGGAAGTTTCGATCAATAATTTGATCGTTTTCAAATTTAAAAGCTTTAATGTCTGATCTTTAAAGAAACAATTTCACATAACAAGCTGTATAAATCATATCCAGTTTAGCTGTTTGATGTAGTGTATTAAAAGAGGACATATAAAGGAGTGTCATTAGATTTATTTGCAACAGCATGTTAATAAAAAGGAGATTTAGCTTGAACTGGTTAGCAATATTAAAAAATGGAAACTTTAATTCAGTTTCTATCTCAGGCAATGGAGTATTCAAAAATAAACAAAATTATTTATTGGTCATCTTGCTATTGTCATTTGTTAATAATATTAACGCATTACTTCCTGTCTCAGCGACTCAATTGGTTCATGGTAATTCACCAATGATAGCGGTCAATGATGAAATGGTTGATTCAACTGGCTTTAAGGAAAAATTGAGTGTTGTTAGTATGCCTGATGGTCGGTTACGCACTTCAGAAAGTGATATTAACGATTTTAAATTGGAACCGGATACCACTCTTAGCCAAATAAGTTGGGTAATTCAAGGAAAAGAGGGTTCAAATGAAGTAAAAAAAGTTATTGAGGCCAATGGTCAAGATGTCAATTTGATGGATATCGCCAATAATCTCAATATCAGTATTTTTGATCAAGATGGTGATACAGGTATTCCTGATGGCGTATTAACGGCGACTTGGTATTATAGTGTTCCTGGTGGTTATAATGGTAATAAAAAAGGGCTAGAGGACTATAAAAAAGTACCTGAAAATGAGTTAACTAAAACAATAGATCCTTGCAAAGCACCTTATAAATTAGAGCTTTCAGTTAAAAATATAAAAGTAGAAACAGAATATGGTCTGCCAAATGAGTCAGAACATATTTATAACGATCTTTTTAAAACATATTATTTTAAATCCAAAATTAATCAAGTGTGTTATGCCCGGCCTTATCCAATGTTGGATAAAACTAAATGGTCTTGGATTCAATATAATAATGATGAGCCTAGTGGTTATGGTTGGGGAGCATCAATAGATCCTACACCTAATCCAAAACATGGTGGTGGTTATAATAAAGATGAGTGGCATCCAGAATTAGGATTTTTACTCAATACCAGTGCTGGGCATAATAATCGTTTTCCTCATACTGCGTTTAAAGGGGCATCATTCCAACTTTGGATGAGTAATCATCAGCAAGATTATTTGTTTTCAACAGATGATGAGAATCTCTCAATTGATAAACTTGGTATTTTAACTTTTAAGGGCAAACCTAAAAAAAGAACCATCCAAATTTTTGCATGGCCTAAAGATGCAAACGGAGAATCTGATAGGATTGTATTTTGGAGTGATTTAAATTTCTGGGCAATACCCGGAGAAGAGAAATTAACATATTCAGATGATCTTTGTGGTGGAATTCAAAATCAATTAACACTTACTGACTGGATTAATACGCCTCAAGCAACCAACCCAAATACTAACGCAAGTTTTAGAGAAACCGGAAATGCGATGACCAGAAAAATGAATGGTGGTCTAAGTGGTGAATGGGGACAGTTAACAGTTGATAGATATGCTGAATCTGGGTTTCCTACATCCGGTGCAATTAATGGTACTTTCCAACGGCATGCATGGGTTTCTGATTTCACTATGGAGCCGCAAGGAAAAGTACATCGTGTTGTATTTATGTTAAATGGTGGAATTTTTAAAGCTTATAACAATCCTTGGCCTAGTGCACCTTTCTCAGTAACGTTTGAAGTTTGTAAAGAAACTTGGTAAGAACGCATAAATTCAATTAGATATAGGCCCATGTGATAATCATCGCATGGGTTTGATTAATCTGCATGACAACCCTTTAACTATGAAAAAAAGTTGAGGAACGGGGTTTTTGAACTTAAAAAAGTGAATATTTTTTATTAAAATCTAATTTTACTCCATTTGTATATAATGGTGAGAGTGCTAAAGAAAAATGATGTCTAAGCTCAATCCACTGTTATATAAATGAAGGTAGCTTTATTCTATTTCTATAAAATACAAGTTAGCTAAGTCATAATAGCTCATCAACCAATTTGCCATTACCAAACAAGATCTATTTCTCATCCTAATGAAGAAAAATATATATGTTAAATTATGTTCTGCATTGATTAAATTGATAATAATTTTAATAATTTAACTATACAAAGATAGTGCAAATCTCGAAAATTAAAGATTATTAATCGATAAACTAAACATTGCGAAATCATTTATTAGACATGGAGAATGGCAAGCTAGAGGATTTTGTAATATATTAACAATCAGCTAAGCTAATAACGAAAGGCAAGCCTAATGGATATATTTGAAGATAAACAAGAGTCAGAACTACTTACTGAAATTGCCGTTGCTTACTATGAGTATGAACAAACGCAAGAAGAGATTGCCAAGAGATTTGGTCTTTCACGTATTAAAGTAGGGCGTTTGCTAAAAAAAGCGAGAGCAGAGGGGATTGTTGAGATTAATGTCAAATATCACCCGATTTTTAGCTCGCGTATTGAGCAGCAATTCGTTAATAATTTTGGTATTAAAAGAGCGTTAATTGCTTTAGATCACCTAGATGAGGATGAGCAACGACGACAAGTGGCGGCACTTGTTTCAAATTATTTATCCAGTACTTTGAAAAATGGTATGACGGTAGCGGTTGGACAGGGGCGTAATGTGGCTGCAATTGCTAGTCATGTAGGCGTTTTTCCTGAAAAACAGTGTAAATTTATCTGTGGTATTGGTGGTACTCAGCGAGTTGGAGAGATTATTGATGCCGATCATATCAGCCGTAGCCTTGCGAGAAAATTTAGCGCAAGTAGCGAAACTTTGTATGCGCCAGCTTATGTTGAGAATCGTGAACTGAAACGTGCGTTTATGCAAAATCGGGTTATTAAAGATACGATCGAACGCGCGAGTAAAGCTGATATTGCTTTAGTTGGTATTGGTGATATGAATGAAAACTGTTACATGGTACAGTTAGGCTGGTTTACCCCGCAAGAAGTCACATATGCTACTTTAAATCAAGGCGTAGTTGGTGATATTGCAGGTTATGGTTTTTTTGATATCAATGGCAATCCTGTTGATACAACCATGAATGATAGGGTAATTGGTTTAAGTATTGATGAGCTACGTAACATTCCTTGTGTTATTGCCATTGCATCAGAAAACACTAAAGCGACAGCAATTTTAGGTGCGCTTCGCTCTGGTGTCATTGATATTATTGCTACTAGTGCTTCAAATGCTAGAATGGTGTTAAACCTAAATAAAATTTAAGTTGTATATGAGCTATTTGTAGCAATGTAGCTATTTATTATCACTTTGTTAATTATAATAAGCGTTTAATAATTCTATCAACCCGAATTCGGCTTAATCGTTTAATTAATTTATGTACATTTTTAGGATAGAACACGCTAGCTTGAATTTGTTGAAAATGTGTAACTAAAGTCGTTTTTTCTCGAATTGCGACGAGTTCTTGTTTGATTTGTTTTTGTAATTCGTGTTTTGGATCGTGGATTAATATTGCATTTTCCAGATCTAAACGCCATGCTCTAGGATTAAGATTATTACCTGTGATCATCATCCAACTATCATCGACCCAAATACCTTTTAGATGATAGGTTTGATCGCCATCTTTCCATAATCTAATGATTAACTGTTCTTTGTCTATGAAATTTTGAAGGCGTTCAACAAAGCGTCTTAAGTTGATTTCATATAAATAGGGTAGTCCACCCGAAATATTAAATGGCTGATCTTCTGGAATATAAAAGTCGTTAGCAACTTTATCACCAATAATGATCTCAACTTGTTTTCCTTTTCTTAGGAGGCGAATAATATCGCGTACTAATATATTGGGTAGATTGAAATACGGAGTACAAAATATAATTTTTTGTTTTGTGACATTTATTAAATGGTGAATGACCTTATTGAGCTGATTATTTCGCCCAAGACCAACTATTGGAGAAACCGATAATGTATCATTATCCGTATCTGCCACATATTGATAATTTGCGTCGGTAAGATTTTGACGTAACGCTTTAATTTCTGGTTTAATTTGTTTGCGAGTTTTATGTTCACTAACATCTAAACGTTGCACACCTTCAGCAGAAAGGAAATTGTCATTGACGTAATTGACCATGGTGTCAGATAGCGCTTTATTGGTTATAAAGTGATATCTGTCATAGCGGTATTTATCCAGTTTATGTAAATATACATTGTTGATACTCGCACCACTATAAATGACGGTGTCATCAATGATCAAACCTTTTAAGTGCAGTACACCAAGTACTTCACGGCGATTAACGGGGACACCATAAATAGGAATATCAATATTTGGATGTTGCTGTTTTAGATCATAGTAATACCGTGCATTCGTTTGGGCTTTATCTTCACCTATTCGTCCACGTTGAGCACGATGCCAATCAACAAAAATCTTGATATCTAAATCTGGGCGCGCTACTTTTGCTTGATAAAGTGCATCAAGTACCTCACGGCCGGCTTCATCTTTTTCTAAATAAAGTGCAACAATGTAGATACGGTGCTTAGCTTTCATGATATGCTCAAGCAATGTAATTCGATAAGATTTTGGATCGTATACAATATGATATTGCTCAGCATTTTGCTGAAGTTTTGCTAATTCATTTAGATGCTTTTGATGGTTGTATTTAATAAATGGTATTCGCATGATTTAAATATCATTAAAACTGACACAAAGTGTAGAATATCACAATTTATGTCAGAAAATAACACTCCTATTTTTCATAGGTTATCCTATGTTTAAATTAATCTGTTTTTATTCAGTCTATTAACTCAATATTTAAGATTGTTCATTAACCCAAGTTTGAATAATTTTATAGCTTAATGCTAGCACGACTGGACCAATAAATAGTCCCATAATGCCAAAAGCCAGAATACCTCCAATTACACCAAAAAGTATAAGTAAGAAAGGAAGATCGGCCCCTTTTTTTATCAAATATGCTCGCATTACGCTATCTAGTGTGGTTAATATGATGGCAACTACAATTAATACAATACCTGATACGATATGACCATCCCAAAATTGCCAAATAATACAGCCAATCATTACGATAACTGGTCCAATTTGAGCAACACAGCAGATGAATAAAATGAGGGTTAATATGCCTGGAAATGGCATTTTGGTAATAATAAAGCTTAAGCCACCAATTAAAGCTAATGTAATGGCGGTGACAACCACGCCTAATGCAACCGCTCGTATAGATTGACCGGCTAATGTAACGGTAGTTGTTCCATATTGTTTAGATAAACGATTAGCTAAAACATAAACATATTTAGTAATGCTTTCACCTTTAAGAAATAGTAATAAACTAAATATAATCATCACACCAGCATGGAATATGAAAACGCCAATGTTGGTGACTTGTTCTAATAGCCAGCCAATCATTGTACCAATATAGGGTTGAATATCAGATACTAATTCCGACCCATCGGTTTTAATAATTTCGAGCCATTTTTGGTGTAGCTCCTCACCAAACATAGGAACGTTTATTAACCAGTCAAAAGTAGGTAATTCTCTATGAGATAGGTTTCTAACCCATTCGATAAGGTAATGCCCATTTTGAGCGACACTACTAATGATGAGAAGAAAAGGAATGACACAAACAAATGCCAATATTAATGCCATAACTAACAGTGATAACCAACGTTTATTAAACAGCTTTTGTTGGATTTTTATCATTAATGGCCAAGTAGCAATAACCACCATAACAGCCCAAAAAAAGCCAAACAAAAATACTTCTATCACTCGATAAGTTACTGTTATAAGTAAACCTATCAGTAATAGATTTAAAATTAGCTTTAGTAAATCATCGGTTTTTTTTTCTGCTGGCATTTTTACCTCATATTCTTTAATCTAGATAATGTTATTATACGCATTATGTTTTGAAAAGCATACGATGTCGTATCAATTAGACAATTTTCTTGGAGATATAAAATGAAAAAATTAATGTTGTTAGTTTTGATGGGTGTAACATTATCAGCGTGTGCAAATACACAAAAAGTCCCTCAAGTTGCGCAAAAATTGAATGAAATCGCGCCATATCCTAACGCTAAAGTCGGTGCTACGCGTTATGTGATTCATCTTCCTAGCTTAAAAGATGAAGCTAACGCAAAAGTAGAAATATTAGTTGGTAAAGATATGAATGTAGATTGTAATGCGCATAATTTAGGTGGGGTAATTAAAGAAAAAGAGCTTAAAGGATGGGGATATTCTTATTACGAAGTTGAAGAAGTTAAAGGAACGCTTTCAACCATGATGGCTTGCCCTGAAAGTGCTAACAAAAACCAGTTCGTTACAATCAGACATAATTTAGGTTTATTAAATTATAACAGTCAGTTACCATTGGTATTTTATGTACCAAACGATGTAACAGTTAAATATAGAATTTGGCAACCAGATTCAAAAGTTTTGCAAGCCACTGCCGAATAAAAAACGTTAATTAATTGTTAATAGCTCGCTAACAAAGGGCTGATTGATTAAAATATAGTCATTCGGTCCTTAATCTAAGTTTATTTGATTTTTTATGTAGACATCTGTAAAAAAAAAGGTATTTTATCCCTCGTAATGCAAGGTTAGCTCTACTTGTTCATTAATTCAATTAATGACTCGTAATTGCCTGATTACCTCGGTTTCGCCGTTAATTAAGATAATGGTAAAATTTGGGGGTCCGTTGTGTTTCACAATGGGCTTGTGTCTAACATGTAATATCCCTAACTAGAGGAGAAGTGGTGAGCATGTTTACTCAACGTAAAACAATTCTTTCAATCATAGCTGGTGTTTCACTAGCATTATCTCAATCTGCTATAGCTAAAGATCGCGTTGTGCATTTTTATAATTGGGCAGGTCAAATTGGTAACGATACTATCACTGATTTTCAAGAATCGACTGGTATCAAATTAGTTTATGATGTGTATGACTCTAATGAAGCACTTGAAGGTAAATTAATGGCCGGTCATTCTGGCTTTGATGTCGTTTCACCTTCTGATAGTTTTTTAGCAAGACAGATCAAAGCTGATATCTATCTGCCATTAGATAAAAGTAAATTACCAAATTGGAAAAATCTTGACCCTAATTTGATGAAATTGATGGCAAACCATGATCCTGATAATAAATATGCAATTCCTTATGTATGGATGACGACAGGTATTGGTTATAACATTGATAAAGTTAAAGAACGTCTTGGCGATAATGCTCCAGTTGATAGTTGGGATCTAGTCTTTAAACCTGAAAATATGGAAAAACTTAAAGATTGTGGTGTTGCTTACTTAGATGCGCCAACTGAAATCTTTGCGAGTGCACTTAAATATTTAGGTAAAGATCCGAACAGCACTGATGCGAAAGATTATACCGGTGCCGCTTACGAGTTGTTAGAAAAAGTAAGACCAAATATTCGTTATTTCCATTCATCACAATATATAACTGATTTAGCTAACGGTGATATTTGTGTAATTTTAGGTTGGTCAGGTGATATATTACAATCTCGTGACAGAGCTAACGAAGCAAATAATGGTGTGCATATTGGCTACCATATTCCTAAAGAAGGTGCATTAGTATTTTTTGATACATTTGCTATTCCTAAAGATTCAGCTAATCCTGATGAAGCTCATGAGTTTTTAAACTTCGTTATGATTCCAGAAATTGCTGCACAGGTAACTAATGATGTTAACTTTGCTAGTGCAAATAAAGCGGCTAACGATCAGTTTGTAAAACCAGCAGTGAAAAATGATCCTGCGGTTTATCCAAAACCAGAAGTTATGGAAAAATTATTCACCCTTACAGTAAAAGATCCTAAGCTTGAACGTGTGATTACTCGCACATGGACAAAACTTAAAACGGGTAAATAACCGTTTGAACGTCAAATTATTGACTTATATATTCTAGGCGGAGAGGTTTAATAACCTTTCCGTCTCGTTTTTTTTGGCTTGTTGTTATGAGGAAAAAAGTGTGAACGATAAAACAACAAATCAGGTACAGCCTAAAAAAAAGATGATAACTCCATTATTGGAGATCAAAAATTTAACTAAAGTTTTTAATGACGACTATTATGCCGTCGATGATGTAAATTTAACCATTTATGATGGGGAAATTTTCGCCTTATTAGGTGCATCGGGTAGTGGTAAATCGACCTTATTGCGTATGCTTGCAGGGTTTGAACAACCAACATCCGGACAAATTATTTTAGATGGTAAGGATTTATCGCAAGTTCCTCCTTACAATCGCCCAATTAATATGATGTTTCAATCGTATGCTCTTTTTCCTCACATGACGGTTGAGCAAAATATTGCTTTTGGTCTTAAACAAGATAGATTAGCTAAAAGCGACATTAAACAGCGTGTAGAAGAGATGTTAGCGCTTGTACACATGGAGCAATTTGGTAAACGTAAACCTCATCAATTATCTGGTGGTCAAAGACAACGAGTTGCTTTAGCAAGAAGTCTAGCAAAAAGACCAAAACTTCTACTATTAGATGAACCAATGGGCGCTTTGGACAAACAACTTCGTGATCGTATGCAACTTGAAGTGGTTAGCATTTTAGAACAAGTTGGTGCGACCTGTGTAATGGTAACCCATGATCAGGAAGAAGCGATGACAATGGCAGGGCGCATCGCGATTATGAACAAAGGTCAATTTGTGCAAATTGGTGAGCCTGAAGAGATTTACGAGCATCCAAATAGTCGTTATAGCGCTGAGTTCATCGGTTCAGTAAATGTGTTTGATGGCATTTTACAAGAAACATTAGAAGATGGATTAATTATTAGTTGTCCTATGATTAAGCACTCTTTAAAAGTTGATTATGATTCACCCGCTGTCGAAGGTGTTCCAATTCAAGTTGCCTTAAGACCTGAAAAAATCAAACTTTGTGATGAAATTGCTGAGGATGCCTATAACGTTGCAACAGGTGAAGTTGTTGAAATTGCTTATTTAGGCGATCTTTCAATTTATTACGTAAAATTGCAAAGTGGTCAGATAATTATTGCACAGCTACAAAACGAACATCGCTATCGTAAAGGTATGCCTACTTGGGGTGATATTGTCAACCTTAGTTGGGAAATCGATAGTTGTGTTGTGCTTACTGAATAAACACAAGAGGATATATTGATGCGATCCATTATATGGGGTTTGTTATTAAATGCCTTGGTGTTACTCGGTATTTATTTACGTTTTGTAACAACAAATGCATTTGACAATCTTTTTTTAGATGCGTTATTTACATCAATGGTATTAAGCTTTTTATTATTATGTTTAGGTGCATATTTAGCGCATTATAAACCATCTAAATTTGCTTATCGGTTGATAATAGCTGGTAGTATTTTATATATACCTGAATTAGTCGGTTTGGTTGCTATCTATTATGCTTATAAAAAGATGCGACAACAACGTGATGATTCCGACTTAATGACATTATATGGTCGTTTGTTAGTTATCGCGATTCCTTACTTTTGGATGCTGTTACTCTTTTTATTACCATTTTTAATCGTATTTAGAATCAGCTTTTCGGAAGTGGCGATAGCCGTTCCTCCTTATACTGAGCTTTTTAGTTATGAAGATGGGCTGGTAAATATTGTTTTAAATTTTGGTAATTATCTAAATTTATTAGCTGATACTATTTATCTAGACTCCTATTTACAGTCATTGAAAGTGGCTGCAATTTCGACATTATTATGTATTTTGATTGGTTATCCATTAGCATGGGCTATATCGCAATGCAAGCCATCTACTCGAAATATTTTATTATTGTTGATTATATTACCATCATGGACATCATTTTTAATTCGTGTTTATGCGTGGATTGGGATATTGAATCCTAATGGTTTGTTAAATCATTTCTTAATGTGGTTAGGTGTTATTGATCAACCGCTGATCATTATGAAAACTTATCTAGCTGTTTATATCGGTATTGTATATTCTTACTTACCATTTGTTGTGTTACCAATTTACACATCATTAAGTAAAGTCGATTCAACCCTAATTGAAGCAGCATTAGATTTAGGCTGTAAGCCAATCAAAACCTTCTTTAGGATTATCGTACCATTAACTAAAAATGGTGTTATTGCTGGAGCCATGTTGGTATTCATTCCAGCGGTTGGGGAATATGTAATCCCTGAACTGTTAGGGCCTTCAGATAGTCTAATGATTGGTACTCAACTATGGGCTGAATTCTTTAATAATCACGATTGGCCAGCTGCATCAGCTGTCGCAACAGTGATGTTATTGATATTAATTGTCCCTATCTATTACTTTAACAAATTCCAAAACCGACAAATGGGAGGTAAATAAATGAATAATTTACCATTAATCGTGCGATCAGCATTGATTGTTTTTATCTCCGCATTCTTAGGTTCATTGGTGCTATCGGTTTTGATTTCAGGATTTGCTTTATTAAGTAGTAGTAGCTTATATGTGGGATGTTTTGTCTTCAGTCTTATTTTGACAATTATTGTAACGATATCATTACTAGGTAAATTTTTGAAAGGATTAATTCTATTATTAGTGTTTTCCTTTTTATATATACCGATGATCATTTTGATTGTTTATTCTTTCAATAGTTCAAGACTTGTAACTGTTTGGTCTGAATTTTCAACTAAATGGTATTTTGAATTGATCCATAATGAAGCCTTACTTAAAGCGGTAGGATTGAGCCTTTCTATTGCTGCTGGTGCTGCATCATTAGCAATTGTACTTGGTACCTTAGCTGCTTATGCCATAATACGATATAGACGATTCCGAGGTTCTAATTTGTTTTCGTTTATGACAACGGCACCACTAGTTATGCCAGATGTAATAACCGGTTTGGCATTACTATTGCTATTTGTTGGAATGGGACAAGTACTTGGTTGGCCAACACAAAGAGGTGCAATTACTATTTGGCTCGCTCATGCAACATTTTGTACCGCTTATGTGACAGTTGTTATTAGCGCAAGATTACGAGAGTTAGATAAGTCAATTGAAGAAGCTGCATTAGATTTGGGTGCAAATCCATTAAAGGTATTTTTCATTATAACGTTACCTATGATTGCTCCAGCTCTTGTATCTGGTTGGTTATTGGCATTTACTTTATCACTTGATGATGTGGTTATCGCTAATTTCGTGACAGGGCCAGGTGCGATGACGTTACCAAAACTGGTATTTTCTAAAGTCCGATTAGGGGTTGACCCTCAAGTTAATGCCTTAGCGACAATTATTTTATTAATTGTTGGTATTATTGGCTTCATTTCATGGCTTTGGATGCGTCGAGCTGAAAAACGGCATTTGCGTGAAATTCGAATGCATTAATTGCCTCATCAAAAATTGCCGCTTTATGCGGCAATTTATTTATCCTCATAAAATATACGTGTTTTTTTTATTGAATTATATTATAGTGTTTGATGTCAGTTCACTGACAAAAAATTCTCAGGGCGGGGCGCAATTCCCCACCGGTGGTATAGCCCACGAGCGCTTAATAAAATAGATTTTATTAAGGACTAGCAGATTTGGTGAGATTCCAAAGCCGACAGTTAAAGTCTGGATGAAAGAGAGTAGCTTATCTTTTCTATATTTGCGCTATAGCAAAATCACTATGGTCAAGCACTTGCCCTGATTCTGGTATTTAATATATTTATAACTTAATGAATTCAAATTAATTAAGAATAAATATAATTAGTTTAATAAAACAGGATAGGTATTTACCATGAATCAGTTTAACTTAAATGAATTCGGAACACCCATCGAGCGTGTCAAAAAAGCAATCGCATCAATCAAAGCTGGATCTGGCGTATTAGTGCTAGATGATGAAGATCGCGAAAACGAAGGCGATATTATTTGGGCTGCACAAACAATTACAACACAACAAATGGCGCTAACGATTCGATATGGAAGTGGTATAGTTTGTCTATGTATGCCACAATCTTTTTGCGATAAATTAGAGTTGCCAATGATGGTTGCTAACAACACCAGTAAAAACCAGACCGCTTTTACTATTACTATTGAAGCTGCGAAAGGCGTAACAACTGGCGTATCGGCTGCGGACAGAGTCACTACGGTAAAAGCTGCGGTTGCAGATAATGCAAAACCAAGTGATTTAAATCATCCAGGTCATGTCTTTCCATTAGTCGCAAAAGAGAATGGTGTCTTGAGTCGTCGAGGTCATACAGAAGCCTCTGTTGATTTAGTTTCATTAGCGGGCTTTAAACCAGCAGCAGTAATTTGTGAATTAACGAATGATGATGGAACAATGGCTAGAGCACCACAAGTTGTCGAATTTGCTAAAAAGCATCAGTTACCAGTAGTTACAATTGATGATATTGTGGCCTATCGTAAATCATTATAAGCCTTTCAAGAAACCGCCGAAATATTCGGCGGAATAATTTACTTAACCCAAAACTTTTAAAGCACAAGTTTTAGTGATTTTTACACCATTTTCTAATGCTGATGTATCAAAAGTCATATCTGGATGATGTAGACCCGGTGTTAAGTCAACACCCAATCCCCAAAAACCTGATTTTACATCTCTTTCACGAGGATAATTGAAGAAATCTTCTCCACCTGGGGTAAAAATAGGATCTTTTAATCCATCTTTGCCAAGCACATCTATAATAGATTCAGCAATAATTTTTGTGACTTCATCATCAATTTCAGCTGCTGGTATTTCTTTTGATACTTTGATATCAGCTTTAGCACCAATTGATGCAACGCTGAGTTCGATTGCTTTAAGTGTTTTTGCTTTTAAATCATCCATAGCAGGATTAGTTGGGGCTCTTAAATCCCAACAAACATAGGCCTCTGATGGAATAGCATTCGTTACACCTGCATCACATATACAACGCGTTGCTTTCACGCTATAAGTTAAGCTAGGCGCTAGATGAATAGTATTCACAGCTTGAATTGCCATAGTTGCAGCATCTAATGCATTTACGCCTAAATGTGGTCTTGCACCATGAGCAGGAATACCATGAATATTTACTTCAACTGTCGTTGAGGCTGAATAAAACATGGCAGCTGATGCACAGCCTTTTGGGCATTCATCTTTAGGACGTACATGTAAGCCAATGATCATATCAACATCGTCAATAGCACCGCCTTCTATCATGGCTAAAGCACCTGAACCTAACTCTTCAGCAGGTTGAAAAATTAGCTTTAATTTTCCTTTTTTTATATTACCTTCTTTAATGAGTTCTTGGGCTGCAGTTAATAACATTGATGAGTGACCGTCATGTCCACAAGTGTGTCTCGCACAGTGTTCACCATCAATGATATGACCTAGAGCATCCATATCAGCTCGTAATGCTAACACTGGACCGGGTTTTCCACTGTCATATTCAGCAACAATTCCTGTGGTATTGTTAATGTTTCGTGTTACTTTATAGCCAGCAGCTTCAAGTTTATCCGCGATATAGGCTGAGGTTTTAAATTCTTCAAAACCCAACTCAGGAATTTGATGTAAATAGTGGTAATGTTCAAGTACATTAGACATAGATATCTCCTTTATCACACTATAAATCGCATGATGATCATCGCAATTAAAGCATTAACTATACTGTTAAGCATTAATAGTGGCCAATATTTTTTAGGTACATCAGCAACACCCAATAAACGTCCCATATATTGTAATTGTGAGCCCATTAAGAAAATAGCTGGTGCTAAGATCGTGATATCAACACCACTTAAAATACCGCCAGAAATTAAATTTACAGCAACACCCGTACCTGCTGAAGCTGATAGCCAAGCGGTCAACAATACCGTTATAGCTTCACCCGGCAAACCAAATAGCCCCATAACGGGAGCAAATATTTCACCGATTAATTGCATCAAACCTAATCTTTTTAATATTTCCGTGATAACAAATGCCATAATAATGTTAGGCATTAAATTGTTTATTGCAATATTGAAGCCTTTGCGTGCACCAATAACGAAAATATCTAATGGATTGTTAGTCTGTTTTTGATTGGTTGAGTTATTCATTGATAAAATCCTTTTTATAAACTGAATTTAAAATCATGCGTACTAAAATCGCACCAACGAATTTCAATACAATCATAATGACTAATGGTGTAAATATTGCGACAGTCATTGAAGCGAAAAGCGCAGAACCAATAGAAAAATAGTTATTAATTAAGCCAGCTCCTGAATATTGCCAGGCGCTGATAATGATAAGATCTTTTTTACTGATCTGTTTTTCATCATACAACTCTTTAGTTAATACGGCTCCAGCGTCAGTACTTTGTAAATCAGTAATTAACGCAAGGCCCGTTTTACCAGGAACCCCTAAAATAGGTTTAAGAAGGGGAGTTAATAGTTTGTGAGCTGCACGAATTGTACCGTAATGGGTAAAAATTTCTAAAACACCTAACGCAAGCATAACTGTCGGTATTAGTGATAAGGCAAAAATAAAGCCGGCTCTGGCGCTATTTCCACCTTCACCAACAAAAGTATTTTTTTCAGGGTGAAGCATCGTACCAAACTTACCACTTAAGCTGGTAAAATCAAATGCACCTAACCAAGCTTTTCCATCCACGTTATAAAATAGCCCGGAAAAAAACAGTATGGCAACAACTAGTGACACATAGGCCTTTATTCCGACTTTAAACTCATTGTCCGATTTATTTGACATTGTCTATTCCTTTTTGATTTATCTGACTTATTTTCTAATATAAATATTAAATAAGTTACACTTAAAGTACTTGAATTATTTTGATTTAAAATGAATTAAAATACTAAGCGACGTATTCTATATTGATTTAATTGAAAAAAAACCCCTTTCCTCAACTTTTTTTTAAAATTAGATAGATTTTATTCGTCAATTACGCGTTGAGTAAGATTGATCATTTGCTGGGATTAAGGATAGGATCTAAGCTATATTAAGTTATCATTTTTGGTAATTGATTTAAGTTAAATGGATTAATTTTATTTCGGATTTTTTCTCAATTTTTGAGAAAGTTATTTAAAAGCATACAATTATCAATAATTCTAGGCTTGCCATTTTTCATCCGTCATTATAGAATTGTTAATAAATAGTAAGAAATAGCATTAAAGTGTTTCAGAAACTATCGATATTATATATAAGGTTGAACTGTTTCTCTGCATAAACATCATAATCTTTAGGTGGCAAATGTTTTAGTTTGCGAACCGTCTTTTGTTTTCATTAAGCACATTAGTGAAATAATAAAATTAAGCAATATAAACAAAAAATAAAAAAATAATGAGGTCATTATGTACAGCAGGAATAAAGAGTGGGTATTTGTTGTTCTCACCTGCTTTTTTGAATTGTGTTGGGTATTTGGTTTTACTACTGCGAGCCAGTGGTGGCATTGGGTGATTGTTGTATTAGTCATTATTGTTGATTTTACGTTTTTAACTAATGCATGTAAGACTATTCCTACAGGCACTGTCTATGCAATATTTTCTGGTGTTGGCGCGATTGGCTCATTACTGATTGATATGGTTGTATTTGGCAAACAAATTAAACTGATTGAAATATTTTTTGTAGCATTAATTATCATTGGTGTTGTGCAATTAAAACGAGCTGATAGCTAATTAACTAAAATTTGGATTGAGATATGGGATGGTTATTTATTTTAACTGCTGCAATTTTCGAAGTTATTGGCGCGATAGGTCTTAAGCTATACTCGCAACAAAAAAGCTTGTTGCGATTAATGTTTTATTGGGGCGGTTTTTTTGTTTCATTTATACTATTTTATTTTTCACTAAAGTATCTGGATTTAAGTATAGTTTATCCAGTGTGGGTAGGGTTAGGTACTTCGGGTGCGGTTTTGGCTAACATGCTCATCTTCAATGAACCGAAGAATTTCACTCGAATATTTGGTCTGAGTGTGATTATTATCGGTATCGTTGGTTTACATGTTACCGTTTAGTTGTAAATGAGTTTTCATTCTCACAATTATATTAATTTGAGAATAGAGGATTTGCATTAGAATATAAAGTTATAT
This sequence comes from Gilliamella sp. B3023, assembly GCF_026536845.1. Taxonomy (NCBI): domain Bacteria; kingdom Pseudomonadati; phylum Pseudomonadota; class Gammaproteobacteria; order Orbales; family Orbaceae; genus Gilliamella; species Gilliamella sp. B3023. The sequence continues at coordinate 36,135 of NZ_JAFNNH010000009.1, read as the reverse complement.
AGAATATCCCCACTAACTAAATGGGTTGTTAGCTCAGTCGGTAGAGCAGTTGACTCTTAATCAATTGGTCGCGGGTTCGATCCCCTCACAACCCACCATTCACCAGATTTATCCAATAAGATGATAACTCTTCTTCGAAAATAATTATTGATTTATTAAGGCCTTACATATACTATTTCTATTTTATCAAGTTGAATCATAAATTTGTTATGATTCTTAATAACACGTTATAATTATTTAAGTATATAAATTTCAAATGTTTTCACTAACTACAGGCCAAGCAATTCTAATTCTGTTAATAGTTGCACCGTTTTATTTTTGGTATATCTATTTACCGATTCTTCTCATAGGTATTTTTTTGCTTTGTTTCAATAGAAAGAAGCGGGAAAATCAAAAAAATAGATTTTATTACAAAGTTGGTAAATTTTTAATTGGATTTATCATTGTTAGCTTAATTATTTCATTATTAAGCATTTTGTGTTTACTTAATAGCTGAATCTTTTTTGAGATGATGCTGATAAGATAAGAGTATTGAATGCTAATTGAAGTGCAGGTATTTAATTGAACTTGAACAATTTTTTCAATGTATGAGATTGAATCGACTACCGAAATCTTTTAGTTGGGTATTTGTATTTTATCAAAAATAATGAGTAATTGTGGTGCTGAGTAACCTATTAAATAGTTTAGTTTGATTATAAAAAGTTCTGAATCAAGTGTATAAATCAATGAAAATTGATAATTACTTTAAGGGACTCATCACTCAAAAAGTAATATACTAAAAAGTAATCCGTTTTCTTTTAACTTTTTACTTTATTATTGAGGAGTGATATATTACATCAAGGTATTGAGTGGATGATAAACGATATATGTTTAATGGGTATTTTTTTAATAGCTCTTTTCTGATCCCTCATACCCCAGCATTTATTCTATTTTTTCCTGAATTGTGTGTTTATTGAGTTTGTATAGATCATTTTTACACTAAGATTTATGGCGAGTCTTCATTTTTATTTCAACTAACTTATGAGTCATAATATGAATTCATATCTATTACTTTTTATTGCGATTATTTGTGAAGTGATTGCAACTTCTTCGTTAAAACTTTCTAACGGTTTTACGCATTTAATGTATTCAATAATTACTATTATTGGTTATAGCGCGTCATTTTATGTTCTTTCATTGGCCTTAAAAACTATTCCTGTCGGTATTGCTTATGCGATTTGGTCGGGAATCGGGATTATTATTATCAGTTTGATAGCTTGGATCTTTATGAAGCAATCTTTAGATCTAGCAGCGTTAATTGGTATGGGCTTTATTATATTTGGTGTGGTTATTATTAACCTATTTTCAAATGTTAGCGGGCATTAATATAAACATATTGCGTTGATAATAACTTAAATACTATTTGAACGTTATCTGACTGTAGTTCGCGTTTGAACATAAAAAACCGGAGTTGTACTCCGGTTTGCGTTTTTCAAAATATTTCTAAGCTGATTATAATAGCTTGTTTCTCAACTTAGATTTCATTAGCGTGTTGTTTTAAGTAGCTAGCAACGCCATTTGGATTTGCTTGCATTCCTTGCTTTCCTTTTGTCCATTGTGCAGGGCAAACTTCGCCATGTTCTTCATGGAATTGGAAAGCATCAACAATACGTAGCATTTCATCAATGTTACGACCGATTGGTAAATCATTAATTGTTTCATGACGAACAACGCCTGATTTATCAATAAAAAATGATGCACGAAGAGCAACACCAGCTTCAGGATGTTCAACACCATAAGATTGCATAATGCTATGCTTTATATCAGCAACGATAGGGAATTTCACTTCTCCAATACCACCTTTATCTTGTGGTGTGTTACGCCATGCATTATGAACATATTCTGAGTCCATTGAGACACCAATTACTTCGACACCACGTTTTTTGAACTCTTCTAAACGGTGATCAAATGCAATAATTTCTGATGGGCATACAAAAGTGAAGTCCATAGGCCAGAAAAATACTACGGCATATTTACCTTTAATATGCTCAGCTAAATTAAAATTATTTACAATTTCGCCAGTACCTAGTACTGCTGCTGAAGTAAAATCTGGTGCTTTACGAGTGACTAATGTCATAAAATTTTTTCCTTGTGTAGCAAATGTATATACTGAATATGCGTTTTATTATATCAATCTTAGCCAATACGCCAAGTTGTTATCAGCAATTGATTTCATAAGTTTAACCTATGGTAAATAAATTATTATTCGGTTTTAATTATCGTTTTATTGGGTTTTCCCTTATTTTTAATGTCTCGGTGACGTTGTTTTAGCTTTTTCTTTTTAGTCTCTTCTTGCTTTTTAGCCGCATTTTTCTGTTTAGCTTTTTGCGAAGGTTTCTTTTTTGTTACTGGTTTAGGTGCTTTGGTTTTTGGGCGTAGTTCATCAATTGTTCTTAATTTGATAGGCTCACGAATATAACGTTCAATTTTTTGTAATAACTCATTATCGTGTGCCTCAATCAACATAATTGCTGTACCTTTTTTCCCTGCTCTAGCGGTTCGACCAATTCGATGTAGATAAACATCAGCCGTTTTAGGTGCATCAAAATTGATAACATGGGTAATATCGTTAATATCTATCCCTCTAGCAGCAACATCAGTTGCTACCAGTACGTTGACCGTGTTGTTATTCATCCGTTTGATGGCTTCGTTACGTTTGGCTTGAACCATTTCTCCTTCTAAATAACAACTATGAATTCCAGCTTGATGCAGCAGTGAAACCAATTCATGTACACGTTCACGTTTACGAACAAAGACGATAGTTTTTTTAACTTCTTTCTGCTTTAATAAGTGAGTTAACAACGCGACTTTATGTGTTAAATCATCAGCACGATAATAAAATTGTAAAATCTTCTTTCGTTCTTTTCGAGAAGGATCTGCATTGATTTCAATAGGTTCGTTAAGAATTCGATTAGCAAAACTATGTAAACCTTCTCCTTCTAACGTTGCTGAAAATAATAATGTTTGTTTACGCCAGCGTGTTTCAGCTGAAATGGTTTCAACGTCTTGAGCAAACCCCATATCTAACATGCGATCGGCTTCATCCAAAATGAGCATTTCAACTGCACGACAATCAAAATTTTCTTCTTTAATGTATTGTAATAGACGTCCGGTTGTTGCAATGACTATATCCTGATTTTTGCTGAAAACTTCGGCATGATTCATATAAGCAACTCCACCTGTAATCGTGGCTATACTCAAGTGTGTTGACTTTGTTAGTAGTTTTGCCTGTTCAGCTATTTGCATAGCTAATTCTCGAGTGGGGGTTAAGATTAATATTCTTGGAGGTCCAGGTTTTCGACGCGGAAAATCAAGCAGATGTTGTACTGCTGGAATTAAAAATGCCAATGTTTTACCGGTTCCTGTCGGAGCTGATCCTAGAACATCTTTACCGTCTAGGGCTACAGGGACAGTTTGTGCTTGTATTACAGTGGGTTCGTTAATGTTTTGCGCTTGCAGATTTTCAATTAAAATATCATCTAACTGTAAATCAGAGAAAGTTTGCGTTGTCATAGTGCTCTTCTAATCTATCATTTTGCCCCACATTATAACGGCAATCGCTATAACTACAATCTTTATCAGCAACCAATCATATTATATGAAAGTAAAAATTGTTTTAATTGCAGACGCTTTATTTGATAGGCAACTACTGGCGTATGAGCTTATCATAAGCTGGGGATTATGATAGAATTATGATTTTTAGAAATTATAAAATACTATTCACTCTTTATCAAAATTGATGGTCGAATTATAAATATGACAGAATCTTTTTCGAACGATAAATATAACCAGCAGTTACAAAATAAAATAATCAATTTAAAAACGATATTATCTGATTTTCAATTACCCGAGTTAGTGACTTATTCTTCACCTATTAGTCATTATCGAATGCGTGCTGAATTTAGAATTTGGCATAATGGTGATGAGCTTTATCATATAATGTATGATAAGAAGAAAAGAGTCAGAATAGATAGTTTTCCTATTGCTTCAAAACTGATTAACAAGGCAATGCAGTCGATTTTACCTTTAATTCAATATAACGATAATTTGCGTCATAAGCTTTTTCAAATTGATTATTTCTCTACACTTAGTGGGCAGTTATTAATAACACTTTTGTATCATAAAAAATTAGGTGACGAATGGATAATTGCTGCTGAGCGTTTAAAACAACAATTAGCTGAACTAGGAATTAATGCTAATCTGGTTGGTCGAGCAAGTAATCAAAAAATTGCCATTGATGCTGATTATGTTGATGAGGTTTTACCAATATTTGATAAGACTTTTAAGTATCGACAAGTTGAAAACAGTTTTACTCAACCTAATGCGGCTATCAATATAAAAATGTTGGAATGGGCTATTTCGGTAACTAAAGAGTCGAATGGTGATCTTCTAGAGTTTTATTGTGGTAACGGTAATTTCTCTATTGCATTGGCTCAAAATTTTAATAAAGTCTTAGCAACTGAGATTGCAAAAGCTTCCGTCTATTCAGCACAACATAATATCAAAATCAATAATATTGATAATTTAATTATTGTGAGATTATCTGCTGAGGAGTTTACTTCTGCCATTAGGAAAGAGAGGGATTTTAATCGATTAAATGGTATTAATTTAGATGATTATCATTGTCAAACTGTGTTGGTAGATCCTCCTCGAGCGGGATTAGACGATAAAACGATTAATATCATTCAAAGTTATGATCGAATTGTCTATATTTCATGTAATCCTTATACTTTAAAAGATAATTTGCAACAACTTACTCAAACGCATTATATAGAACATTTTGCTATGTTTGACCAATTTCCTTATACTGATCATATTGAAACAGGTATTGTATTACGTAAAAAGGAATATCAATAATATTCAAAAACGGTTAATCTGGTTTAAATAAGATAAATTTTATGCCAAATTAACTGTTTTATTCCAATTATTTCATATTAAGTGGTTTAAAAAGCAAAAAAAAACCCTAGATAAACTAGGGCTGCATTAAATTGCAAGGAATGGATGAAAGGAAATAAAACAATGAAACAATACTGTCTAGCCTCATGAATCATTGTGGTGCTACTATAGCAAACCTAAACAGACGTTTTAATGACTGCAAAATTACAAAATAGTCACTGAAATGTCATGATGTCATTTGACTTTCTAATATATCCTATAACTGCATTATGCAATTTCGATAACCTGATAAAACATTAAGGAATATTCAATATGAAATTGTTAGTTGTTGAAGATGAACAAAAAACCGGTGAATATCTTCGTCAAGGTTTAGTTGAATCAGGATTTATTGTAGATCTTACTGATAACGGACTCGATGGTTATCATCGAGCAATGACTGAAGATTATGATCTGATTATTCTTGATGTAATGCTGCCTGATATTGTGGGTTGGAAAATTGTACAGTCTTTGCGTGAAGCGGGGAAAGATACTCAAATTATTTTACTTACTGCAATGGGAAGTGTTGAAGATAAAGTGAAAGGACTCAATTTAGGCGCAGACGACTATTTAGTTAAACCTTTTTCTTTCGCTGAATTGTTAGCAAGAATTAAATCCTTATTAAGACGAAACGTTCCACAAGTCAATAATTATCAATTAAGCATTGCTGATTTAATTATGGACTTACCTAAACGAACAGTAACCCGAGGTGATAAAAGAATTGATTTAACGAATAAAGAATTTTTATTACTAGAATATTTTTTACGCTATCCCGGAGAAGTTTTACCAAGATCACTTATTGCTTCACAAGTATGGGATATGAATTTTGACAGCGATACCAATGTAATTGATGTAGCAATTAGGCGATTGAGGAACAAGATCGATGCCGATTTTGAACCTAAATTAATTCATACAGTCCGTGGAATGGGATATAAATTAGATGTCTTGGATGAAGCAGAGTAACTTCATATCGTTTCGTATACCACTTATCGTATGCCTGCTAACCTGCGGGCTACTTTATTGTTTCAGTTATCTTATTGAACATACGTTTGAAAAAATTTCAATTCAGCAAAATGTTTCGGAATTGAATTCAGTTATTACCTCAATTGAACGTGAACTTACCTATTATTCACCCGATGAAAATCGAGATGAATTCTTTCAAAATCTACTACTCATCTTGACCGGTCATCATCATCTATTTGTTTATATCATTGATGATTCAGGAAAAATTGTGTATCGCACTCGTGGTCCTAATTTATCTATTGCTTTATCACAAGAAGATTTTGAACGATTGATTACCGAAAATAGTACGGCGATTTGGAATATCGATAAATCATCTTATCGTATCGGTGCTTCCAGAGTTCTACTGGATGAAGGGCGTCAATATACGACAATAGTTGCAGTAGCGCGCAATTTACAGCTTGAATTTATAAATCGATTGAGAAATGGATTAGGTTTACTAATTGCTATCTCTTGTGTGTTAGCATTGATTGGATCGTTAATTTCCATTTATTACACACAAAAACCAATTAATCGTTTAATTAAAAAAATTGAACGAATTAATATGAAAAGCTTAAATTATCGTATTTCAACAGCTTCGGTTCCTGTAAAATATGTGAGTTTGGTTAAGGCGTTTAATAATATGCTTCATCGAATGGAAGATGTCTTTGAACGACAACGCAATTTTACCGCAGATATTGCCCATGAAATGCGAACACCAATCACAAATCTAACGACACAAACGCAAATTGTTTTAAATAATGCGCGCTCTACAGAAGAGTACCGAGAAATTTTATATTCTAATTTAGAAGAGTATGAAAAAATGTCTCAGATGATATCGGATATGCTTTTTTTAGCACAAGCCGATAATCATCAGCTAGTACCTAATCTTATCGATATAGATTTACATTCGATGATTAGTTTAATGTGTGAATATTTTGAACCTTTGACTGATGAGAAAAATATTACTTTTGAACTTGAAGGTAATTGTTCTCATATTCAAGGCGATAAAATGATGTTAGGGCGGGCGATAAGTAATATCATCTCCAATGCGATTCGTTATACCCCTGAAAATCAAACAATTAAGATTAAATTGGGTCAACTTACACAAAAACGAATTCAAATTATCATCTCTAACCCTGGTAAAAAGATTGAAAGTCGTCATTTACCTCATCTTTTTGACCGCTTTTATCGAGTTGATGAATCGCGTCATCGAAATAACAAAGATAGCTCAGGTACCGGAATTGGTTTGGCTATTGTGAAATCGATTATTGATACACATAAGGGTCATATTTATGTTGAATCAGATGATCTGTCTACACGTTTTATAATCAATCTTCCGACCGTTATTTAACATCATAATCACTTATTAAGAGATTAGCTGCAGCGTATGCGGCTTTTTCTCTTAGATCTTGCGGTACTAGTTGATTATCGACTACTTCATTAAGTACCATCATTACCGCACCTAACGCATCTTCAATATAACCTAAATCATTACTGCCAATTTGAGCATATCTTTCACGAATTAGCTCATGATATTTGTTCATATTATTATCTTCCTATTTATTGAAACTCAAATACAATTTAAATAAACGCAGTTAACATTTGATAAACTTCATTGGATGTGATTGATTGCATCGTTTTATCTTTTGAAATGATGCTGTGTTGGTTTTTGCCATATCCTCCAATTAGGTTTGGATCGGTTTTTCCAAATAAAGTTATATTAGGACGATCTAGTGCCGCTGTTAAATGGCTTAATCCTGTATCTACTGACACTACAGCTTTTGAACCCGCAATAACCGTTGCGATTTCGTTAAGAGAAAGCTTTGGTAATACTTCAACGTGATTAAATCCTTGTGCTAAGCGTAAAGCCCGTTCTTGCTCATGAGGAGCTCCCCATGGTAGTTTAATCCTTAGTCCTGTTGGTTGAATTAATTTAATTAATTCTTGCCATGCTTCTTCTGTCCAGTGCTTTTCTTCGCGAGTAGTAGCATGAAGGAATACTAAATATTTCTGGTTATCATCAGGTAATGCAGTTAAGAAATGACTAGCAATAGCATAATCACCGATTGAATCAGGTTGCAAATAATTAAGACTTTTAGCAAACAGCATCCGAACACGTTCTATGGCATGCATCTGTTTAGGGACATGATGTTTAACATCATAAAACCAACTAGCGATGGGTTCTTTGATGCTTTGTCGATCTAAGCCATGCTTAATACCTCGCGCTTTACGAGTAATTAAAAATGCGCTTTTTATTAAACCTTGAGCATCAATGATGCAATCATACTGTTGTCGTCTTAAATGTTCTATAAATTGGTGGCGTTCTTCACGAACCGTTTTAGCAAACCAGTTTTTTCGCCAACGTCTTATTGCAACTGGGATAACTTCATCTACAGCAAAATGCCAACTTGGAATCTGTGAAAAGTTTTCTTCAACTACCCAATCAAATGTAATATTTGGTAGATTGTTGGCGGCATCGGTTAAAGCCGGTAAAGTATGCAACACATCACCCATTGATGAAGTTTTAACAACCAATACACGCATAATTAATTACTCTTTTCACAGCGAACGATAAGTTTCATCAATGTTTCAAAAACATGATCGGGTTTTATATCAATTAGACTTTGATGATAACCTTGCTCACTATCACCTTTACGAACTCGGTGGTAGCCAGTAATGAGTCTAATGACTTCTGCTTTATTTGATAATGGGGGAGTAAAATCAGGACTACTTGGTCCATAAAGTGCAACTAAAGGCTTATCAAGTGCAGCTGCAACATGCATTAAGCCTGAATCATTAGTGACAATTGCTTTACATGCCGCAATCAAGTTGATCGCTTGTTCTAATTTTGTTTGGCCAGCAAGATTAATACACTGATCACCATGCGCCATTTTGGCAATAATCTGTTCTCCAACAGCTTTATCTTTTTCTGAACCAAAGATAATAATTTTAGCATGTTGTTTTACTATCAAATCAGCCAATGCAGCATAGTGATAATCAGGCCAACGTTTAGCAGGGCCAAATTCAGCGCCAGGACAAAATCCAATTAAAGGAACATCTGTAGGAATATTAAAGTTTGATAATGCTTGCTCAACCTCATCCTTTTCAACACTCAGTTTTGGCCATAAAATTGGTTGAGGAATATCTTTTGCTGAATGGATATCTTGTTTAGGGTAGGCAAGGGCGACATAACGTTCGACCATTAATGGAAAAGCTTTTTTATCAAGTATGCGCATATCATTTAATAAACCATAACGCATCTCACCCTTCCAGCCAGTGCGTTTAGGAATTTTAGCAAAGAAAGGAATCAGTGCTGATTTAAATGAGTTAGGTAAAATGATTGCTTGGTCGTATTGACGTAATTCTTTTCCTAGCTGGTAACGTTTAGTTAATGCAAACTCCCCATGATTAATTGGCATAGCAATTGATTGATTGACTTCAGGCATTTTATTCAATAAAGCACGGCACCAAGCTGGTGCCATTACATCAATTTCAATACTTGGCTCTAGATGCTTTAAAGTGCGATATAAACTTTGTGACATCATCATGTCACCAACCCAAGATGGACCAATAATCAGGGTTTTCATTGTTGTTCCTCTTATTGCTCGTTTAACCATTTCATATATTCAGTTGTACCTTGTGCAACTGTTTTAAACTCAATTGGACATCCTGTTTTTCTAAATTTAGTCAAATCAGCTTGAGTAAAGCTTTGGTAACGTCCTTTCAGGTGTTCTGGGAAAGGAATATAATCAATTTCACCTTTTTGATGATAATTTAAAACTGCATCAGCTACTGATTGGAAAGATTCAGCTCGTCCAGTTCCACAATTAAAGATGCCAGAAACATTATTTTTCCAGAACCATAAGTTTACCTCAACGACATCTCCAACATAAATAAAATCACGTCTAAAATTATCACTTCCAGTAAATAATTTAGGTTTTTCCCCTTTATTGATTTGTTCATTTAAATGGAATGCGACGCTAGCCATGCTACCTTTATGGTTTTCCCGTGGACCATAAACATTAAAATAACGAAATCCACAAATTTGTGAATTTGCTTGTGGTAATATTTCACGGACATATTGGTCGAATAAGAATTTTGAATAACCATAAACATTTAATGGTTTTTCATAGGAACGCTCTTCAATAAAATTATCGCTCCGACCACCATAAGTGGCAGCTGAGGATGCATATAAAAAAGGAATATCAAAATCTAAACAATAATGGAGCAAATCCTTAGAATAATTATAATTATTTTCCATCATAAATTTGCCATCCCATTCTGTTGTGGATGAACAAGCACCTTGATGGAAAATAACTTCAATATCAAGATTTTCGCCAGATATTATTTCTGCTATAAATTCATCTTTATCCATATAATCAGCAATATCTAAATCGGCTAAATTTGAAAATTTAGTACCATCAGTTAAATCATCTACCACTAAAATATCTTTGTGCCCTAGATCATTTAATCCTTTAACGATATTACTTCCAATAAACCCAGCACCGCCAGTAACAACAATCATAATCACAACCTTTAACTAGTAAAAATAATATAATAACGATTTATTGGCAAATTTTCGAGTATTCATTTCTACATCTTAGTTTTGTTGCTAATGAATTTATGATAAAAAATGACACGATTTAATGGTATATATCAGTTATGTGAATCATACCTATGAATTTTTCATTAACATCAAGTACCGGTAAAACTGTTATTGGTCTTGGCTTGTGTTGTTCCATTATATTTAAAGCATCTGATACTGTTTGGTGTTGTTCAACTGTTACAGGAGTTGATATCATCAACTGAGTAACATTGATATTTAATAAATCTGGATAAGTCTTTAGCTGTCTTCGAATATCGCCATCAGTGATTATACCAAGTAATGCATTTTCCTTATTTACTATTGCAACTGCACCTATTCCAGAATTAGTCATCACAAAAATGGCATCAGAAATAGATTTTTCAGCAGTAATCGATATCTGTCTATTATGTTTTTCTACCAATTGCTTAACAGTCATTAAACGAATTTGCCCTAAACTTCCGCCTGGGTGATAAAAAGCAAAATCATTTTTGGTAAATTTTTTAGCGTTCATAACTGAAATTGCTAAAGCATCACTTAATGCTAATTGGACAGTAGTACTTGTAGTTGGCGCTAAATTTAATGGGCATGCTTCATTAGTTATATGCGCATCTAAATTATATGTTGCAAATCGGGCTAACGTCGATGAAGGATTACCACAAATTGAAATTAGTGGAATGTTAATTTTTTGTATGGTGGATAAGATATTAAGAATCTCGGCGGTTTCTCCGCTATTTGATATCGCAATAATGGTGTCAAATTTAGTAAGGCTACCTAAGTCACCATGGATTGCTTCAGCTGGATGTAAATAAAATGATGGTGTTCCAGTACTCATAAATGTAGCTGAAAGCTTACGAGCAATATATCCTGGCTTTCCCATTCCAGTTACGATAACTCTTCCTGACGTATTCAAAATTAACTCGACAGCATTAAAGAAACTTTCGTTGATGGTATCAACAATATCCTCTATTGCAGCTGCTTCTTGTTTTAAAACTTGTTTCGCCATTTTTAAAGTTTCACTTTTAAGTGTCAAAAGGTTCGCAGATTTTGTGGTCATATCTCAATTATCCTTATTTATAAATTGATTTAATTGAATTAATTCTGTCAACAACGAATTAAACATGTTTAGAAATTGTACTAATAAAATGAAAAATAATTTTGATGATTCACAAAATAATTACGATGAAAAAGTGAAAGTTTGATTGGGATCACAATTGTTAAACTTGGTTGTGAAAGTGTTAAAAGATTAACATTTTGTGAATTATTTTATTACTACAATGCCCTCAAATTAATTGAGAAATTAACTATGAAACAAGAATTACCGAGATACAAAAGAATTTTAGAGTACTTAGATGAATATGATGTTGCCAATATCAATTCATTATCTAAGCTTTTTTCCGTTTCGCATATGAGTATTAGGCGTGATTTGAAGCTTTTGCAAGAAAAAGGCCTAATAAAAGTATCTTATGGTGGTGAAATAAAGAGAAGTTTTTTAAATGGTACCCCTCTATATAACATCAAGCAAAATCGATTTTCAGAAGGAAAAAAGAAGGTAGGTAAAATTGCAACAGGATTATTGCAACCAGGAATGGTGATCTTTATTGATGCAGGCACAACAATGCGAGAATTTGCATTGAACATCAATGTTCCTATTACAGTTATTACTCCAGATTTACACGTTGCTCTTGAATTATCTTCTCATCCAGAAGTGAATACCATTATTTGCCCTGGTGAGATACAAGCGTCTAGTGCAGCCATTTATAACTCACAATCAATGAAGTATCTATCTGAACAGGTTATCGATTTGGCATTTATTGGCGCTGATGGTTTTAATCTTGAAGATGGCGCATTAACGACATCTCAAATTAAAGCTGACTGTAAATGGATGGCCTTAACCCGATCTATTCAATCTGTTTTGCTTGTTGACAGCAGTAAATTAGGACTTAGATGTCGATTTAAAATCTGTGATTTGAGTCGCTTCAATTACCTTATAACTGAAAAGCAATTTCCGAGTAATTTTGAAAAGCAATTATTAAAACAGGATATTAAATATATGTTTGAAGTCGTGTAACAAACTATCTAATGGTAGATGTATAAAAAGTTCATTAACTGAACTTAATTTTTGAGAGGAAGCAAAAATATGAAAGTAGCCGTTGTAGCTGATGATTTAACAGGTGCTAATGCCACATGTGCTTTATTAAGCAAAAAAGGGTTTAACGCGATCACTTGTTTGGAAAAATTTAATGAAGATCTTAGCAAATTTGATGTTATTTCGTTTGCAACAGATTCTCGTTCAATACCTTATAAAGAGGCATATTCGCGTGTTGTTGATTGCATAAATCAATTTAGTAAATATCAACCTTTAATTAGTAAACGAATTGATTCAACATTACGAGGAAATCTAGGAGCAGAAGTTGATGCCGTTATTGATAATGATCCTAATTTAATGGCTTTAGTTGTTCCAGTTTACCCATCGAGTGATCGTATCTGTGTAGGTGGTTCTTTATTAGTTAATGGCGTTCCATTACAAAATACAGCGATGCGTAACGATCCTAAAAATCCAATGACTGAGTCTTCAATTATTGAATTATTTCGATGCCAATCCCGTTATCCAGTTTCTCATATTGCACTAAAGGATGTTTTAGAAGGCAAAGATAGAATTGAGCAACGGTTAAAACAAATATATCAACAGGGAGGACGAATTGTCATATTTGACGCAACAACAGATACGGATATAAGCGTTATCGCTCAAGCAGCTAATAATATTAATTTGCCTGTTTTTTGTGTAGATCCTGGACCATTTACTGCGCAATTTGCAGATCTTCGTTATTCGTCTGAAAAAAAAATGGCAAACAAAGTCTTTGTTGCAATAGGAAGTGTTTCGGATCTTACTCAAAGACAAATTAAAAAATTGAGATATGACCGGAAAGTTTGGTTAGAAACAGTTTTAGTCGATGAATTAATTGAGATTGCAAAAGACACTAAGAAAGCTAAACCTATCGTCGATAAATTGTTAGAAAAAGTCGAACAATTTGATGTTATTGGTATTGATACAGTTGAAATGCCTGAGCATGTCTGTGATTTAAGTAAACTCGCTACTAAACATAATATGAATAAGAGCGAAATTAGCAACACGTTAAATCAAGCCATTGCTGAAATTACTGCACAGGTATTACTCCATCCTGAATCTATCATACGTGGCATTTATACCAGTGGAGGTGATGTAACCGTAAATGTTGTTAATCGCTTAGGCAGTAGTGGGTTCTTGCTAAAAGATGAAGTAGAACCATTAACAGTTTACGGGCATTTGGTTGGAGGACAATGCGATGGTTATTCGATTGTAACTAAAGGTGGTTTTGTTGGTAATGATAATACTTTAGTTCATTGTATCGATTATCTGAGTACAAAAATTTCATCACATGAAAGTTTAAAGCATTAATAACCCTGAGTTAATTTAGTTAATAAATAAAAATAGAGTTTAATAAATTCTGAAAAAAGTTAAAGGAGTAAGACATGAACCATCGTAGCTTAATTGGCGTGCCTATGGGCGATCCCGCAGGAATCGGTCCTGAAATTGTTGTTAAAAGTATCGCTGCACCAGAAACGTATAAATATGGATGTGTAGTGGTAGCTGGTGATAAAAAAGTATTAGAAGATGCCTGTAAATTCTCCAAAGTAAATTTACATATCAATCAAATAACTGATCTTTCACAAATACAAGATGAACCTAATGTTTTGAATCTTATTCAATGTGGCCAATTAAATTATGACACTTTCAAAATTGGCCAAATTGAAGGCCAATGTGGGCAAGCTGCATTTAATTATATTAAAGTTATAACCGAGCTTGCTATGCAAAAGAAACTTGATGCTATAGCAACTACACCAATCAATAAAGAGTCGTTAAAAGCAGGAAATGTTAATTATATCGGTCATACCGAGATATTAGCAGACCTTACTGGCAGTAAAGATCCTTTAACCATGTTTCAAGTTAGAGATTTACGAGTCTTTTTCCTAACACGCCATCTGGCTCTCATCAAAGCCATCGAATCATTAACACCAGAAAGAGTATGTGATTATGCTATCCGTTGTAATGAAGCATTAATCAAATTAGGTATTGATAAACCTAAAATGACCGTTGCAGGAATAAATCCACACTGTGGTGAGCATGGTCTTTTTGGTCATGAAGATGATGATGTCCTATTACCTGGTATTGAGATGGCTAAACAACAAGGGATTGATATTAATGGTCCGAAACCGGCAGATAGTGTTTTCCATTTTGCCATGGGTGGGGGATATGATGCAGTGTTATCTCCGTACCATGATCAAGGTCATATTGCAACGAAAATGGTTGATTTTCATCGTACTATTTCAATTACCAATGGTATGCCTATTCTCCGTACTTCAGTTGATCATGGCACAGCAAATGACATTGCCGGTAAAGGAATAGCCAATCCAGTTAGTTTGATTGAAGCAATTCGTTTAGCTGCACTTTACGCACCAAATTTCAAACGTTAGTAAGTATTTATACTTATAACTATTTATTTTTCGATAATGATTATCATTGTCGAAGGAGGGTTTGCATATGTCTAAAAAAGAAAATAATAAAAAATCACTTTATCCTTATGTCTTATTAAATGGCATTATTCTAGTGGTTGTAGGATTAATTGTTTTTTATTTAGGAAGTTTACATAGTATTGAAAAAAGTAGCTGGCGAATGGTAGCTGGTTTGCTTGTTGCAATAACTTTATTACTTTTTATGATTTTAAAAACAAGAATTCAAGCATTTCCTGCATTAATTATATCAGCTGTAATTACTGGATCATTAGGGGGAATGCCTGGTGAGTTTATGATAGCAACAATTAGTAAAGGCTTTGGTAACACACTTGGTAACATCGGAATTGTAATTGGTTTTGGTGTTATGATGGGGTCTGTTTTGCAGATGAGTGGTGCTGCACAAAAAATGGCTCAAGTTTTTATTAATTTATTAGGGAAAGGAAGAGAAGAATTAGCCCTAGTTATTATAGGATTATTAGTTAGTTTGGCTGTTTTTTGTGATTCAGCATTTATTGTCCTATTACCTCTTGTAAAGGCAATTTCTCGTAGTACAGGTAAGTCCGTTGTGGGACTTGGTTCAACATTAGCAATGGGATTAGTTATTAGTCATAGTATGATCCCGCCAGCAGTTGGGCCATTTGGTGTTGTTTCTCAGTTTGGTATTGGACTAGGTGAATATATGCTATGGGCAATGGTTGTAGCTATACCTATTACTATTGCTGGATTTATTTATACTCGTCATGTGGGTCGTAGCATTTATCAAATTCCAACTGAAGATGGTGAAAACTTCACACGGGAACGCTTGACTGTTACATCACAAAATATACAAGATGACCAACAATTACCAAGCGCATTAGCATCTTTTGCACCAATAGTTACTCCAATTATTCTGATATTAACTGCGACATTAGTTAATGAAATGAAATGGGATAACTCTATTGCTATTATGTTAAAAACTATCGGGCACCCAATTGTTGCTGTTGGAATTGGGCTATTAATCGCAATTATGGCCTTAACCAATTCATTCCCAAGAAAAGATGTTGTACATCAAATGGAAAATTCAATTCGATCAGCAGGTATTATATTGCTTGTCATTGGTGGCGGTGGCGCATTAGGAATGGTGTTGCGTGATTCAGGGACAGGGCAAATAATCGCAGAGTATATTGTTCAAATTGGAGTCCCAGGTATTTTGTTACCGTTGACAATCTCGACTTTGATTCGGTTAATACAAGGATCAGGTGTGGTTGCAATGATTACAGCAGCAAGTATTACTGCCCCAATGATTGGGACACTAGGTGTAAATCCAATTATGGCAGGGTTAGGGTGCTCTATTGGATCATTTATGTTCTCTCACTTCAATGATGCATACTTTTGGGTGGTTAATCGTTCATTAGGGGTTACAGAAGTTAAAGAACAAATTAAAGTTTGGAGTATGACAACTACCGTTCTTTGGGCTGCAGGAACGGTTACATTATTAGTTGTTAATGCAATTTTCTTTTAAAATAAAAAAGGATAGCGTAAAGGAATATGCTATCCTTAATATCTTCTATAAATTTCAATTTAATAATTTTGCAGTAACTAAAATATATCTAGCTAAGTTAATATAAGGTTCGATTTGGCAGTATTGTTTTTCAATTTCTAATAACTGATCAAAATGAGTTTCTGCTTTTGACTTATTAGTTAAATAGTCATGAAAGACTCGGATTCCTGTTTTATTCGTAATCTCAAAACTTTGTTCAATTAGCCATTGATACACTTGATTTGGATCACGAGGATAATCAGGCGATAAGGTTTTCTTTTTGCGTTTAGCAAGTCCTGATTGAGTATATCCAAAGTTACCTAATGTCACCGTTTTAAATAATAGTCCATGATAGTTATAAAACATTAAAGATAAATAACCCTCTTTTTTTAGATGTCTTTTTAAAGATTGGATTATCTGTACAGGATCAGCTACCCACTCTAATACAGCATGGCAAATCACAAGATCAAAAGGTTGATCGATAAACTTATCAAGATTTTGAATTGAACAATGAATAAAGTTTAAGGTTAAATTTTCTTGCTGCGCTTGATGGTTAGCTAAATCCAGCATTTGTTTGGAAATATCACAAACAGTTATATTGTGTCCTAATTTGGCAAGTCTACACGCTATTTGTCCTTGACCACCACCAGCGTCAAGGATGTTGATAGGTTTAGGATATTTGGCTAATATGTTTTCAAGTTCTTGCCAAACAATAGCTTCTCGGATTTTGCCTTTAGTTGTACCATAAATATTTTTGGCAAATTTATGGCTAATATCATCAAAATTACGATCGTTAACAGTCATATTTATTATTTAATTTAGTTACTTCTAAATTAATCTGAGCAATTTTTTCTGACATTTGTTGATAACATTGTTCCATCAAAGTTCTTGCATCTTCTTTACGTAAATTTTTTGTCTCAATAGGCGAGAGCATTTCGACAATCATATGACCATTATTGAGGCGATTTAGCTTAATGTTATTCGTATCCGATACACAAATTGGCACAATAGGGACTCCAGCTGCAATAGCTGCTTTAAATGCGCCTGTTTTAAAGGGTAACAAACCTCGCCCTTTACTACGGGTTCCTTCAGGAAACATCCAAATTGATATACCACGTTTTTTTATTTCTTTAACGACCAAATTAATCGTATCACGAGCTTTTGATTTATTGTTACGGTCAATCAAAATATTTCCTGTAAGGTAATAAAGTTGACCAAAGAATGGAATCAAAGCAAGACTTTTTTTGCCTACTGTAACTGTTTTAGGCTGTACAATATCAGCAGCGACAACCATATCATAATTATTTTGGTGATTAGCAATAAATACACAGCTACCTAAATTTTCAATTTCGGGGTATTTACGAGTATCGACTTTTACTCCTAATATTGGTTTAAAGAAAAAGCTGAAAAGATGGGCAAATCGAGCCACATTTTTGGGGTTGCGAGGATTGAATAAGCAAAAAATAACGCCTAGTACACAAGTTAAAATACCAATAAATAACACGATGATTAAGCGAAAAAGAAAAACCATAATTTACCTCATAAGTTAACTTGGCGTATTATATACGTAATCTATAAGAATATACAGTTTGTTAAATATCGCTTTGAAGGATGTTTATGCACGAATCAACAATCATTTGGGATGAAAATCAAACCCCAATTTCTCGTTATTTTGATGATATCTATTTTAATACCAACGGCGCAATCGATGAAACTCGTTATGTGTTCATTGAAGGAAATAGTTTATATGAGCGTTTTTTGCTACATCAGCGCGAAAGCTTCACTATAGCAGAAACAGGTTTTGGTACAGGTCTAAGTTTTTTAATTGCTTGGCAAATGTTCAAACAATTTAGAGAGAATAAACCTAATAGTCCTCTTAAAAGATTGGATTTTTTTAGTGTTGAAAAATATCCTTTATCTGAAAAAGAAATGTCAAAAGTTCATAGTAAAATAATCAACAGTAATGATTCTTTGAGTTTACTAGCCAAACAATTAAGAGATTCTTTAAACGAGTCTCAAAGTATCGTTTTAGATTATACTCATTTAGTTATTTGTTATGACGATATCACTCACTATCCAAAGTTTTTAAAACAACAAAATTGTTTGATTGATGTTTGGTTTTTTGATGGTTTTTCACCTGCAAAGAATCCTGAAATGTGGTCGGAATCGCTTTTTAAAAAGTGCTATGACTTAACGAATGAAGGAGGTTCTTTTGCTACTTTTACAGCGGCAGGCTTTGTTCGACGTAATTTAATCAATGCAGGTTTTAATGTCAAAAAACATAAGGGATTTGGGGTTAAGCGAGAAATGCTTATTGGCAGTAAATCTTAATTTAGTTTGCCAATTTTGACAAACTAAATTAGAGTTTGAAATTAATTAAATTCAAATTGATAAATAAGATCTAAAGTTTGCGCTAGACCAGAAGCAGCTTCCACGTATAAATTTGGTAAAAGTCTATATCGTAAGGTAAACGTTGCTAATGAGTCAAAAATACCTACACCGTATTTTAATTGTAGATTAGGTAAAATATAGCCGCTCACTACCACTTTTGAATTATTGCCTGCTCCTTGAGTATCTAAAGTTAGATTTTTAATTCCAAAAGCATTACCTATATCACCGATGAATTTTCCTGTTTTTGCTGTCCCAACACCGACTAAAAATGCCGTCATCATATCGTTGTCACTCTGATCGGAGCTGTCAAGACCTTGACCTCGAATTAAATAAGAAAGTGCTTCTTGTTGTGACATAGCTGGATCAGAAAATATTTCGATCTTAGGATCTTCTGTAGATCCTTTAACTCGAATCCCTGCAGTAATATTGCTATTATCCATTGAGTCAGGATTTCTTATTGCTTCTATGTCTAAGATAGCTTGATCGGTTGGTCCTGAAAAAGTGACAACTCCTTTGTGGATAATTAAATCTTGTCCATAGGCATGGAATCGACCATTAGGAATAAGAATTTCACCATGTAAATCCAACCCTTTATTAGTCTGTGTAGCGATCAATTTCCCTTTTAATGATGCTTTTAATCCAAATGCATCGACCGTGACGTTATCACCAATATTGATTTCGATATGACTATTAATTTTCATACCAAAGTTTTGTGGTTGAATTTGTTTATAGTTCCTATCCAACATTACTTCATCAGGAGAAACATCAATACTTGAAGGCGGAAGTGAATCAACCGTAATTTTACCTTTTGGAATTGAAACTTTACCAAGTACCGTTAGTTCATCTTGCGTTGCCTCGATCTTAATGTCTGGAATGACAGACATAACAATCATTGGCGGTACAGTAACCTCCATAGCGGCACCATTTACAGTTATATTAGCTTGCCATTTTTCAAAGTTATTCCAACTAGCTTGGCCATTAATATTGATATTTCCAGATTTAGTAACTAATACACCTTTTAAGGTTGATGATTTACCATTAAATTTAATATCAACCATAGCGGATTTTACATCAATTGGTAATTGATAAGTCTTAATATCACTATGTCTTAAATTGATGCCACCATTTAAGATTGGGTCCATTAATGAGCCAGAGAATTTGATATTACCATTGATAGCGCCTTTGGCATATTCATCTTTACTTAATAACGGATTTACAATCGCTAATGCCAAATTGTCAATATTCAATTGGCCACTTAACTCTTTTTTGGCGGTAGGATCTTTAATTAATAAATCACCAGTGATCTTTCCTAATTTATTTAAACTAAAACGCCAATCTAGCTTAGCTTGTTGCTCATTAAATTCTGCATTGATATTGAATAAATCAAATGGAATCGGCAAAGCTTGATTGGTGATCATTTGTTTAACATAAACTTTATTACTAGTTATATTTGCTTTGATACTTGGAATTTTGCTTGAGTCATCAAATTTAATATTTGCCTTTCCATTTATGAAACCATCAATTTTAGTTTCACCATCATTTGGAATAGGTAACTTAGCCAGATCAATATCTTTTAATGTAATTGATGTTTCATTATTTGGCGCAATAGAAAATGATTTATCTAAACAGATACTTGAAATATTATCACGCCAACAATGAGCGCCAATAGTTGGAATTTCTTTAGTGATATCATAAGAAAGACTGATCGGCTTGGTTAATTGCCAACGGCTCTTATCACCTAATGTTATTAAACTACGTGGTATATTTCCAGTCCATATAGTATGTTCTTTATCAAGTTCACCTGTTAAAGAAGTTGTCATGGAAAGAGGGCTACCATCAAGATTGATGGTTAAAGTGTGATGAGCTTCATTACCTGAAAGTTCTATGTTAGCTTTTTTGATACTTTCATTTGCAATATCGATATTTTGACCAACTAGATTCAATTGACCACTAAATTGATTGGTATATTGAACTTTGCCAGTTAGGTTTGCTTTGGCTATCGAAATAGATTCATAACTTAATGCGTTAATATTTAAATTTGTATTAATAACAGAGGAAGCACTATTTCCTGTCATTTTAATATTACCTACAACAGCACCATTGAGATTATCAGCCAGTAATGATAAAGCACTTAAATTAAGTTGCGCAGTCAAATTTCCCTTATCTGTAGAACCATTGATGTTAATTTGGTTTTTACCCCAAACCATTTCAAGGTTATTGGCTGATATAGCGTGGTTAGAATCGGCAAACAAATTACCATTAGCTGAAAAGTTTGCTTGTTTTATATTACCTTTTAACTGCATATCCGGTATATTTAATTGCCATGAATCCTCATCGAATGCCCCTGTGGTTTTTAATTGTCCGGCTAAACGAATAGGGTAGGCAGGTAATTCTTTAGTAAGATCAACATTATCTAATTTTATATTAGTATCCCATTTTAAAGCTTTTTGCCAATCTAAATAACCTGTAATATTAATGCTACCTTGAGGTAATTTAATATTAGCATGATCAAAGGATGCTGATTGATTTGTGCCATTACCAACAACGTCGAAACTGGTATCAGGCACACCTTCACCTTTAATATCGCCTTTGGCTAGCATATTATATTTTTCGGTATTTCCATCTAATGCGATATTAAAATTATCTAACTGATATTGTGACTTACCTTCAATTGGCCATTGAATATGTTTACCATTGATTTTAGCCATTAATGGTAAATATTTCTCAATAAAGTTAATTTGCCCATCAATAGTAATTTGGTTCAATCCGTTAATATTGGTGTAAGTGGACAATTGACCTAATAATTTTCCTGAAAACTGTCCATTAAGATGATTACTTTCAGTATCCACTTTCACTAAAGCAAAAATAGGCCAATCATCGCCTAAGGTAATCTGCCCTGATACAAAAGCATGCCCATTGGCATATGGTGTTATAGCATCAGTTTCAACTTGTTTTACAATAATATGATTATTAATTGTATCCGTTTTAATACTAACCTGGTTGAAATGGTAATCTTGACCACCAATATGTAGCAACCAATTGTTACCGGTTAAACTAGTAACATCAAAATCTAATGGAATATTAACTTGTGGTAGTGACGTAATTAGAGGTTGATTAAATATTTGGTTAATTTTTTGATTTAATGGTAAATCATCATTTGAAGTAGTAATTGATTTATTATCATCAGTATCGGCAAAGATAGCTGATAAATCCATAGCAACTGATGGATAAACATAAATTTTTTCATTCACCCATCTAGCTTTACCTGTAAAGTCTGACATGCCAAATTGCATATCATTGACTTTTACATTGACATTAGTGATATGGGTCTGCTTAAGATCAATTGGTAGTGGTGTACTAATTGTTTCTCGTTTTTCGGGAATAGGTTCATCTGGTGAACGATTGATTTTGTCAGTATCAATAATAACGCTTACACCATCAGCATCAAACTGTTTGACACAAATTTTGGTTTGAATCAAACATGAACCATTCAATTTGAATTTTGCATCTTTTACTTTAACATCAATGCCCGGAAGTTCTAATGACAGCCCTTGAAGGTGTAAATTATGAAAAGTGCCATCTATTTGTTCAATTTTTAATTCTGGTAAAAACTTATTAAGTACGTAAGTTGTTAGTTTTACACCTAAACTGGTATAGATCATCAAAATAATAAAGGTGATGAGAAAAACAAAAATGGATAACACGACAATACTGCGTTTTTTCCACTTTCGGATTCGCTTTATTTTTTCAGCTTTTTTTACTCTATTTGGATTTTTTGCCATTTTATAATTCGCTTCCCAAACCAATATATAGATGTATTGAGCCTTTATCTTTTTTGTTTAGAGGTGTTGCTAAATCGAACTTAATTGGGCCTACCGGTGAAGCCCATCGAACACCTAAGCCTGTACCTGTATAAAACTTAGCTTTATCGACTTTATCTATCGCTTCACCAGTGTCAATAAATGCCGCTCCCCACCAAGAACCAGTAACATTGTATTGATATTCAGCAGAACCGGTTATCAGTTTTGACGCGCCTTTTAATTTACCTTTTTTATCTTTAGGTGATATGGATTGGTAACTATACCCGCGGATGCTTCGGTCACCACCAGCAAAAAATCTGAAAGAGGGCGGAACTCGTTCAAAGTTACTGGCTTGGATAATGCCGAAATTACCTCTAGCAATGAATCGATGAGATTGATTTATTGAACGAATCCAAGTTTGTTGCGTCTGAAAACGCACTAAATTGATATCAGATCCTAACGCATCAGCACCGCCTTCAATTGAAAAACGCTGAGAATCCCCCCACATAGGCAATAACTTACCATCATTACGAACACGCGAAATACTAACTGATGGATAATATAAGTTAGTTTTGTAACTGTCATCACCTTGGGTGAAGTTGTCTCGCAACATATTTAAGCCTAATGCTGTTTGCCAACCATCAAAGTTATCCCAATTACGAAGCACGCCAAATGTATAAGATCGAGAATAGGTATCGTTATTATCGATTTTTTTATAACCACCTTGAATAGTATAATATTGTTCAATCGGATTTTTTTTCAGTGGAATTTTATAGCTCATCGTAATAATCTGTTCAGGCGATGAGAGGGATAAACTACTTTGAAAACTCTGTCCTCGGCTATTAATCCAAGGTTTATTCCAACCAATTTTACCATGCACACCATTATCGGTTGAAAAGCCCAAACCTAAGTCCATTGCATTTCTTTTTCTAGGTGTTGTTGCAACTTCAATGGGTAATGCTTTATCTGCTGTAAGATGAGGAAAATCTGGTGTAACCACAACAGAATTAAACCAGTTAGTTGAACTAAGACGGCGATTTAATAAAGATAAATCTTCAGCAGAGTATTCATCACCTTCTTTAAACGGTACAATATTTTGAAGATAATCCTGACGGATTTTTGCATTAGGAAAATTGACTTTACTAAATTTGTAACGCTTACCTGTATTAAAGTCGATATTCCAAAAAGCTTGATGATCAAATTGAGCTATAGCCAATTGATGAGTAGGCATATCTGCGTCAAAGTACCCTTTTTTTAACGATATGCTTTGTAATCCTTTCTTGAAATTCTCATAAGTGCCATGGTTCAACACATCACCAATTTTAGGTAATTGTGTCGCCATTAATTCTTGAAAATCTTTATCTTGTTTCCCTTCACCATTCAGATTGATATTTAATTGTTTTATTCTAACAGGTTGTCCAGGAGTTATTTTTACTGATAATACTTTAGGATCGGTTTCATCATATTCAAAAGTAGGGGAATAATAACCTAAAGCACGTAATGCTTTTTGCGTTTCACTCTCAAAATAACGTTTGAAATTTGGCGTATTATTAATCTTATCTGGCGTAATTAAAGAAAGGCGCGCGTCGACATTTTCTTCAAGCTCTCCAGACAATCCTTTAATGGATAACTTCATATCTGCATAAGTTGATGCTGTCGTAACCATTAAAAGTAAGCATAATGAGCGAGAAAATCGTAACACATACACCTCGATAATGTTTAAGATTCAAGTAATTTCACATGTCCAATATAAGGTAAGTGGCGGTAATGTTGTGCATAATCGATACCATAACCAACCACAAACTCATCAGGGATGGAAAATCCAATATATTTAACAGGTACTGCTACTTCACGCCGAGATGGTTTGTCTAGTAATGTACAAATTTCAATACTACGCGGATGACGCAACTTAAGAATTGCCATCACTTTGCTAAGCGTATTACCTGTATCAATAATATCTTCGACAATCAACACATCTTTATCACGAATATCTTCATCTAAATCTTTTAATATTTTAACATCTCTATTACTTACCACCGCATTGCCGTAACTCGAAGCCGTCATAAAATCGACTTCATGCCCGACAGTAATAGCACGGCTTAAATCAGCCATAAAAATAAACGAACCTCTTAACAAACCAACTAATATAAGCTCGTTTTGACTTTGAGCATAATCTTGGCTAATTTGTTGTCCTAATTTACTTACTCGTGTTTGGATATCTTCAGCCGATATCATCGTTTCTAATGTGTGCTTTTTCATCAATAATGCTCAGTGTACTTTAAAAAAATCAGAACAGATTTTAACAATTTTCATAGGTAAAAAGAATAACTAAACTAATTTTTTATCAAATAATTAAGAAATGATTAAAAGAATTTTCTTTTAAATATTAAATTAATCTTCAATTGTTTTGAGGATTGATTGTTTATTTTGCTTTTTTTGTTGGCGGCGCTTCTGAAAAAAAGCGCTTAACATTGAACTACACTCATCAGCCAATACGCCACCAATGATTTGAGCATAATGATTAATTCCTGTTCGGGAAAGAATATCAATGTAAGAACCTGCCGCACCAGTTTTAAAATCACTTGCTCCATAGACCACACGCTTGATGCGACTATGAATGATTGCACCCGCACACATGATACAAGGTTCAAGGGTGACATATAAAGTTGTATTTACTAATCGGTAATTCTTTTTATGCTGACCGGCTTGTTCTATTGCCATAATTTCCGCATGAGCAGTTGGATTATGATTAATTATTGATTGGTTATAACCTTCACCAATGATTTGGTTATGTTCATCAACAATAACCGCTCCAACAGGAATTTCGCCTAGTGATTCTGCGTGTTTTGCTAATTCTAATGCTCGTCGCATCCAAATTTCATCTAACATACTCAATATTATAGATTGTTTAAATTAAGCACATCGCGCATATCATAAAGTCCTTCAGGTTGCTCAGCAAGCCATAATGCAGCACGGACTGCACCATTGGCGAACGTCATTCGGCTTGAGGCTTTATGGCTAATTTCGACTCTTTCGCCAATATCGGCAAAAATAGCCGAATGCTCACCAACAATATCACCAGCACGAATAGTTGCAAATCCAATAGCACCTTTTGGTCTTTCTCCGGTATGTCCTTCACGGCAATAAACTGCGCGGTCGTTCAAATCGCAGCCTAAAGTATCAGCAATTGCTTCGCCCATAGCTAGTGCAGTGCCAGAAGGTGCGTCAACTTTATGACGATGATGTGCTTCTATAATTTCGATATCAGTATAACTACCCATAATTTTAGTCGCTTTTTCAAGTAACTTGAGCACTAAATTCACGCCAACGCTGAAATTTGCAGCAAATACAATAGCAATTTGCTTAGCGGCTGTTGCAATAGCTTTTTTTCCTGCTTCATCAAATCCTGTTGTACCGATAATCATCATTTTCTTATTGTCTGTACAAAAAGCTAAATGAGCAAGTGTGCCTTCAGGACGAGTAAAATCGATTAATACATCAAATTGGTCTTTTGCCTGTTGTAGATTATCAGTCACTTTAATTCCACAGGCCCCAATTCCGGCAAGTTCACCAGCATCGCTACCGACCAATGATGATCCTTCTCGTTCAAATGCGGCACCTAATGTAACCCCTTCTATTTGTGACACAGATTGAATAAGCTGTCGCCCCATTTTTCCACCAGCGCCAGCAATAGCGATACGAATCATACTTGTAGCCATATAACTTTCCTTAACTTTTTTATCAGATATTTATAACAAATTATTATAGCGGAAAACTTTCAAGTTATATACTTAAACAAAATGATATACATTTCATGCTTTATGTGACTAAGTCGAAACTAAATAGCAATAACGGATGCCATAAGACGGCACTTTTAACCATATTTTTAAGAGGATTGATTTGAAGGGGGCATTTTTGCCTATTGCTGATAATTTACACTTTAGTCAAAAAGCGTTGTCTTATTTTATAGATAATACTTGCTTGGTATATCCATTTTTTATTGCGAAATATTGAGAGATCAAATAAAGCAATTGATTTGCGATTGAACTTGATAATATGGACGCGAATGCGCCCATATAAACTTATAGCACTTTTAATAATTCTACATCGAAAATTAATGCACTATAAGGAGGAATTGAAGCGCCAGCCCCTTGCGAACCATAGGCTAACTCTTGAGGAATATATAAACGCCATTTTGAACCTTCTGGCATTAATTGTAATGCTTCAACCCAACCGCGAATCACACCATTGACAGGGAATTCAGCTGGCTGTCCTCTTTCAACTGAGCTATCGAATACCGTACCATCAATTAACTGTCCAGTATAATGGACTCGAACACGGTCTGTTGCTTTAGGGAATGCACCATCACCTTGTTTAATAATTTCGTATTGTAAACCAGATTCAGTCGATTTGATGCCATTTTTTTTTAGATTCTCAGTTAAAAAGTCCTTACCTGCTTGGGCAATTTTTTCTGCTTGTTTAGCTTTTTCTTTAGCTGCTTCTTCATGAACATGACGAAGGGCATCATGTAATTCTTGTAAAGGTAAAGCCGGTTGATTACCGCTTAGCACATCTTCCATAGCAAGTTTCAATGCATTTAACTCTAAATTATGTAAGCCAGATTCTTTTAGCTGTTGGCCAATTTGAAGTCCAATTGCATAACTTGCTTTTTGCTCAATTGTATCTAATTTCATTTTTTACCTGTCATTTGTTGAGAATAGTTTTTTATTATAGAGCATTAACATTCGAGATAAAAAGTAAAATATTAACAGTTGTTAATTATCATCAATATAAGCAAACATTTTATATCCTATTACCTAAAGTTTTTTTTATTTTATCTAGCGCTTAGTCAAAATATCAGCGATAATAAGCGACATTATATATTTGAATGGATTAATTTAGATGTCGTTTTTCAAACTTATTCCGCTTGCAATTGTGACTAGTATATCGATAACTGGTTGTTCACTTGTTGACCGTTTAGTTTATAGACCTGATATCAATCAAGGTAATTATATCTCTCCAGAAGCGATCGAATTATTACAAGTTGGTCAATCCAAAGATCAGGTCGTATTTATTATGGGCTCGCCAATGTTAACTTCAGCCTTTGGTGGTAATGTTTGGTACTATGTTTTCCGCCAACAACCTCAACATGGAAAATTAAGCCAAATTAATTATGCTATTTACTTTAATGAGATGGGGATAGTTACTGATATTAAAACTTCGTCTTTAGAAGGTTCTTTATCTTTAGAAGAGATGAACCAACAGGGTATTTCAGACCCAATTAATATAAAATCTGATGATGATCAACCGAATAGTTCACGTCCGCCACAAGCCCCTGAAGAGTAATAATCGGAATAAAAATTTCAAAAAAACCTCGTCATTCTGCGAGGTTTTTATTTATTTAATTCGATAAATTATTACTGTGGAAATTATTAGTGATTAGCTATAGAAGCAATGATTGAAAAGATGATTAAAAAGTAAATAAAGAAAAGAATAACTGTACATATAATTCCAATTAATACATATTTCCAATACCCATGTAAATTTCTGATAGCTTCAGTAAAGTCTTCTCCTCTACCGAGGGCTGCTGCTAGACTAAATGCACTACCGGATTGAAAAAGTTTAACTCCGTTGATTATTACTGGAATACCAACAATAGCTGTAATTATACCTAAACAGCTAATTGCACCTATAACAATATTTACTACGCCAAAGATTTGTTGCATAACTCCAATAAATCTCAATTGGCTTTTTAACAATTCTGTTGATTTAATTAAAATAGTATCTGTATTATCTGTTAACATTTCCATTCCTATCACTACCAATTATTATATTTAAAAAAATGCAAGTCAGAATAACACGTTATTTACCTATGTCGAGGTAAATTTGTTTAAGAATTGTACATTGTTAACTTTTATATTAATCACATCATTCTAAGGTGCCCCCTGAAATAACGAAAAGACTAGCTCTAACGTGCATTTGAGTAAGACAATTAAATGGGAAATTAGTACCACTGGGAATGATATTAGAAAAAGACTTTAAACATCTTAAAATTAGCTGCTTAATGCCTGATTAAGGCTAAAGTGTATTTACAATGAAGGTTTAAAGAGTGTAGATGAAGTTGTTCCAAGTATAATAATATTTTAATATAACCAACAAAGACAGTTTTAATCACCGGTATATCAATGAAATCAACCTTAAATAAATTTTCTATAGCTCCAATGCTGGATTGGACTGACAAACATTGTCGATATTTTCATCGAATATTAACTAAACAAACATTACTTTATACCGAAATGGTAACCACTGGCGCGATTTTATATGGTAAAGGAGACTATCTCGCTTTTAATGAACAGGAACAGCCAGTAAGTTTACAATTAGGTGGAAGTGATCCCATAGCGTTGGCTAAATGCGCTAAGTTGGCAGAGGAACGAGGATATAATGAGATTAACCTTAATGTAGGTTGCCCATCAGATCGCGTTCAAAATGGTATGTTTGGTGCTTGTTTAATGGGAAAAGCTGATTTAGTCGCAAATTGTATTGATGCCATGCAAAAAGAGGTAAATATACCTGTCACGGTAAAAACACGCATAGGTATTGATAACCAAGATAGTTATTCATTTTTATGTGATTTTATTGAAAAAGTGATGCCATATACCGATACATTTATTGTTCATGCTCGCAAAGCATGGCTTTCGGGGCTAAGCCCAAAAGAGAATCGAGAAGTACCACCACTTGATTATGAGCGAGTTTATCAGCTAAAGCGTGACTATCCGCAGTTAACTATCGCCATAAATGGTGGGATTAAAACCATTGAAGAAATCAAACATCATCTAAACTATGTTGATGGTGTCATGGTTGGGCGAGAAGCTTATCAAAATCCAATGCTATTAACTCAGATTGATCAGCAAATCTTTGGAGATGATACGCCAATTATCGATCCTATTGTCGCAATACAAACTCTTTATCCTTATATTGAAACACAACTTAGTCAAGGCGGACAACTCAATCATATTATGCGACACACCTTAGGAATATTTAATGGTAGAAAAGGTGCAAAACAGTGGCGACGTTACCTTAGCGAAAATGCGCATAAACCAGGAGCGGGAATTGAAGTTGTTGAACACGCATTAACTTTCATTTAATAAAGAATTTTGTCTAGCTTAATTGGTCATGCGTCTGATTGCGCATGATTGATAAATCAGTATATACTAACGAACAACTTTACTTAGGGCTTTTCTTCTGTGCGTTTAAATCCAAGTCAACAACAAGCTGTGGAATATGTTTCGGGGCCATGCCTTGTATTGGCTGGTGCGGGTTCGGGCAAAACTCGGGTAATCATTAATAAAATAGCTTATCTAATTCGAGTCAAAGAGTATTTACCTCGTCATATCGTTGCCGTGACTTTTACTAATAAAGCTGCACGAGAAATGAAAGAACGTATTGCTCAATCGCTAAGTAAGCAAGAGGCAAGAGGTCTGAAAATTTCAACTTTTCATACTTTAGGCTTAGATATTGTTCGACGAGAACATAAACATCTTGGTATAAAATCTAATTTTTCATTATTTGACGACCACGACCAAATTGCTCTACTCAAAGAACTAACACAACAATGGTTCGATGGAGACAAAGATCTCATCAACCAATTACGTTCTACCATCTCAAATTGGAAGAATGATATCGTTGATTCGACAGTTGCAATGGCTAGAGCACAAACCAACAAAGAAAAATTATTTGCTCACTGCTATCAACTTTACGAAAAACAACTTAAGTCTTGCAGTATATTAGATTTCGATGATCTAATCTTACTACCTACATTGTTACTAAAAACAAATGAAGAAGTTAGAGAAAAATGGCAAAACCGTATCCGCTACCTGCTTATTGATGAATATCAAGATACTAATACCAGCCAATATGAATTTATCAAATTATTAGTAGGTAGCCGAGCTAAATTTACGGTTGTTGGTGATGATGATCAGTCGATTTACTCATGGCGGGGGGCTCGTCCTAAAAATTTAATTTTACTAAAACAAGACTTTCCTAAGTTAGAAGTGATTAAATTAGAACAAAATTACCGATCATCAGGAAGAATTCTAAAAGTTGCTAACATCTTAATTGAAAACAATCCGCATATCTTTGAAAAAAAATTATTTTCAGAACTCAGTTATGGTGAACATTTAAAAGTGATTTCCGCCGACAATGAAGAACATGAAGCGGAAAAAGTTGTTAATGACTTAATTGGTCATCGTTTTGCTAATAATAGCCAATACGGTGAATATGCTATTTTATATCGCGGAAATCACCAGTCTCGCTTAATTGAAAAAATGCTAATGCAGTATCGAATACCTTACCGAATTTCTGGTGGGACATCTTTCTTTGCTCGCATTGAAATTAAAGACTTAATGGCATACCTACGCCTATTAACCAACCCAGATGATGATAATGCTTTTATCCGCATTATTAATACACCAAAACGAGAAATAGGGCCGGCAACTATCCAAAAACTGGGTGAGTGGGCAAATCAACGTGGTGTAAGCTTATATCATGCAAGTCATGATATGGGGCTAACCGAATTATTATCAGGCAAAAGGATGGAAACCCTACATGCTTTTATCCATTGGTTTGATTCTCTGATAGAAAAATCACATTCCGAACCAATGGCCGCGATTCATGAATTATTACATGGGATTCACTACGAAAGTTGGATCTATGAAACGTCTACCTCACCAACAGCCGGGCAGATGCGAATGCGTAATGTTGAACAGTTAGTTAGCTGGCTGAATGAAATGTTACAGGGTGATGAAATAGACGAAGCATTAACGCTAGAACAAGCAGTAGCAAGATTTACGTTACGTGATATGTTAGAGCGAAATGAAACTGAAGAAGAGCTAGATCAAGTACAGTTAATGACATTACACGCCTCAAAAGGCCTCGAATTTCCTTATGTTTATTTAGTTGGTATGTCTGAAGGGGTATTACCTCATCAAACAAGTATTGATGAAGACAATATCGAAGAAGAGAGACGACTTGCTTATGTAGGCATAACTCGAGCCCAAAAAGAGCTAACCTTTTCATTCAGCCGGCAGAGAAAACAATTTGGTGAAACAGTTTATGTTGAACCAAGTCGCTTTTTACTCGAACTTCCACAAGACGATTTAGCGTGGCAAGATCAGCGTAATGAACTATCACCAGAAAAGAAAATGCAACAAGGCCAAAGCCGGTTAGCGATGCTAAAAGCGCAAATAGCTAGCGCAAAATAAATTATCTATATATCAAAAACAATTAACTACAGCTCAAATTATTAAACAAATTTATCGACATAACTGAAAAAAAGTTGAGGAACGGGGTTTTTGAGATCGAATAAATGAATATTTTTTTATTTTTTCTGATTATTAGTATTGAATTTATTGCCGATAACGTCAAAATTGACGATATTTTGTCTATATAGATTGATAATCAATTAAAAAGCATTGACGGATCAAAATAGCTTTATATAATACTCAGCGTTTAATCACTAAATCCAATCGATGTCTCCTTAGCTCAGCTGGATAGAGCAACGGCCTTCTAAGCCGTAGGTCACAGGTTCGAATCCTGTAGGGGACGCCATTAAATATAAGATAATCAATGAGTTATACTGCCAAGTTTACGGCTTGAGTATCTTTATTAATATTTTGTGACCAAATTGTGACTGCATTTGAAAATTGACTTAAATGGTCAGCATTCAAATGAGCCTGCTTTTTAACCATTTCTAGCGTTTCTCTGCCTCCAAACTCTTTTAGAGTAAATAGCGGTGTTCCACTTTGAACATGCCAGCTCGGCCATGTGTGCCGTAAATCATGAAAATGAAAATCTTCGATATTACATTTTTCAGTAGCACGATTAAACGCACGGCGATCAATATCATTGATATGATTGTTTTTTGAATTTACAAGCATATATGTTTTATTGATCAACCGTCGGCTTTTTAATAAATCTATTGCCTAGTCATTTAATAATAAAGGTCATAGGTGAGGCTTCCGCCACACCTTTGATGCTACTCAAAAAGCTGGAAAACTTAAAAGTAGTAGAAGAAATATGATTAAATACTTCATTTTCTTTTCTTTAAGCCTTCGTCTTAGATTGGGGGTACCTTATCAAGTTCCTTACGTTATGATTAGTGTTTTAAGGTACCTTACAATGAGGGTCAACATTATTTATTAAAAAGTTAAATATTTATACAGCTATTTAGTATTCGAAATGGATTTCATTAAATTTGCACAATTAACAGCTGTCATTTGGGAGATAAATGGCGAGCGTTCAAGTTATCTCTATTCGCAATTAACTAATGAGCTCTCACAGCATGTAAAACAAATGTGGATTTTCAAATCCGCTAATTTCAGTCAAGAGAAGAAATCAGGGTAGCAATAGCTCGTACATATTTATAAATGACAGATAAATACAATATCAATTTATCTGATTCAGAGCACAAATTAATGACTGTGTGGAATAAAACGAACTCGTCTGATGACTGGGAATGTGATCACAACAAACTAATAGAACAAATTCAGAGTAATGATAATAAGTTCGTTACTCTGCCGTGTAAATAATTAGATAGGATATATTACTGGCACATGATAGTATATAAATTATATAACTTTTTAAAAAATCACATGTTCAGTTTCAACATAAAATATGCCTGAAGATAAATTAAAAGAGAAAAATAAAGATAAAGAAAATTTAACTGTAAACGAAAAAGTTAATATATGTTCTATTGTAGTTAATATATTCTTAACAATTTTTTAGTATATTTTGCTATAAGGCAGTATCAAGTCGATAAAATCTCTAATGAGCCATTTTTTATAGTAAATGAAACTCTTATTAAGAAAGGAGATATATATACCGATCAAGTATTGCAACTTGAAAATATTGGCGGTCCACTGAGAATTTCAGAAAGTCCTACAGTGAAGTCTTTTATTGTTTTGAATCAATATGGCAAAAATAAAATTAAAATACCACTGCAATTTTATAATAACTCTATTCATTTAAATTCTTCCACTGGAATTGTGTATGAATTTTTCACACCTAATAATAATTCGTTACTTTATGAATTAAAGAAAAAATCAAATAATTGTATTTCAGGGAAAATAGAAAATTATATTGAACTATCGTATTCTACTTTTGAAAATGAATCAAAAGTTCAATGGTTTCATAACAATGAACTATTATCATCTAAGCCAGATGAATTAAAAAAAGAATTTATTACCCCTACAATTAATATACAAGATTTAGAAAGATTTTCAATAAATGGAATTAAAGACTATTTAAAATCGGAAGGAGTTAATTTTGAGTATGATCTTTAATTATACAGAAAATTGATAATGTATTTTAACCTAATTAATTCAATAAGATTTTATACGAAATAGCTTAACTTAATTACTGATTTTTTATACCTAAATTTTGAGTATTCACTCAACATCAAATCGGTAGCAATGCAAGACTCACCCATAACTCACATTCAGCTAGTATGTTGCCACTCATAATTAATAAGAAGATTTAAACATGCCGATAAAAGATCCTGACAACGTCAACTGGACAGTTGTTGTCTATTTATTTTTTGTCACTTTGCTCGGTTCATTATCTAACTATTGCTATCAGTTTCTGAACGGAAATAAATTCAATATCTGGGTGCTAGTTGCACAAATATTTATATCTATATTTGCTGGAACGCTTGTTGTATTAGCCGCAAGTTATTTTAATTGGGATTTTGAGTTAGCATGAGGTATAACTGGCTTAGCTGGATGGTCAGGTGCGGCTCTAATCAAAGCATTAGAAGAACAGTTAATAAGAAAAGCCAAAAGAGACGATTAATGAACTTAACTGAACATTTCACGCTAGAAGAATTTACACGTTCATCAACTGCTAGTCGTTTAAAAATTGATAATTCAGTACCCAAAAATTTAATGCCAAATGTGCAACTGACTGCTATCAAATTTGAGCTGGTTAGAAAAGCACTAGGTAAGCCTATAATTATCACCTCTGGGTATCGCTGTCCTGCATTAAATGCATGAGTAGGTGGAGTATCAATCAGTGCCCATACCGGGATTAGCTGTCGATTTTCATTCACCGTATGGTACCCCTAAAGAAATATGTCAAAAATTGATTGATGCTGGTGTTCAATTTGACAAACTTATCCAGGAGCACAACCAGTGGGTACATATTGGATTTAGCAAAAAAAGTAACCGTCAGATAGTTTTGACTGCTGTTAAGTAAGGCGGTAAGACGATTTATAAGAAGGGTTTGCTATGAGTAAAGAAAAGTTATTAAGTATAGCATTGCTTATTGTCAGTTTTGTTTTCTCTATTTATTTTGGTTACAACAATTACCAGGAGAAAAAACGATTAAAAACCGCTAACGCCGAGCTAACTAATCAAATTAACCAGCTAGAGCAAACATATCTAGAAACAACCAAATCATCGCAGATAACGAAATATCAAAACGTGAATTTGAAAATCAATCACTAGAACGGCAGGAGAAAATTAATGAGCAACTCAAAGATAATGATTGTGCTAAGCAGTTTGTGCCTATGCCTATACAAGCTTGTACAACCGAGCGAAAGGTATACGTGAATCGACCGATACCAGCCAATCTATTAAGTAACTGTTTACCAAATTTACCACCTAATCCCATGATTTTTGGTGATAGCTTCCGATATAACGAGCATTTATTAAATGTCATTGAGAAGTGTAATAAGGATAAAAGCGCAATAAAAAGGGTTAGTAATGGATTACAGTGAATTTTTTAAAGAAATGTGGAAACAAGTTGAGTCTGAGTTTAATTTTCATAGACCTGTTAAAACTGTGTCTTTCCCCTTAGGGTTGTTTAATGGTGCTATAAAGCAACACTTCGAGCAAATTAGAGACATTTTGGTTGAATATAAAACAATCCAACACAGGAATGTTAATAATAAACGTAATTGATGTTTGAATAACCATTCACTTCTACCGTATAAACTATAAAAATTCACGAGCAGCTATAAAGAATAACTGCATATTCAATCAGTTACACTTAGAAATGACACTAACTCTAAGTTATAGTTATTCTTTGAATGTTAATGGTATAATAAATCATCTTATTGTTTGGATGATTGTTTATGAAAAAAATATTATATTTTTTTATATTAACTTTATTTACCTTTATTGTATTTGCAGATAACACTAAAAAAGATGATTGGATAAATCTATATCTTATAAAAGGATATATTTCTTACAATGATTTTAATAATTTTATATCCTCTAAAGACGAGAGAGCTCAATCATTTGGTACAGCTTATTTGTCTG
>NZ_JAFNNH010000084.1:0-514 GCF_026536845.1 Gilliamella sp. B3023 | reverse complement strand
CAGCATCACCATCATCATCCCCCCAATAATTATTAGGAGGACCGATAAGAGTACTCAAAGCGACTGAATTAGTATCAGTAGGAACCAACATACTTATATCAGCAAAACTCTGACCCGCAACCGGCAAGACGATTGGGGTTGTAGATGATAAATTGGTAGAAGGCGTGTAATTAGTTCCGTTAGATAGCGTAATCCCAAGCAGACCGTTAGCATCGACCGCACGTGTACGACCACCATCGAAAGTCAGATAAGGTGCACTACCCTGTATCGCATTCCTAGTTGTCTGTGATGTCAATGCGTGACCCGAAAAAGGAAGGAAAAGAGCCACGAAAAAAACAATCTGCCGGGATAATTGGGAAAAAGATCGAAAACAGGATCTGAAAGAGGATCCGGAAAACGACCGGAAAAAAGATCGAGAAGAGAATCGCGGAATTTCACTTGATTGCGTGGAAAAATAAGTTTCAGTGAAAAATTTAAACTGGGTGCTGGACTTAGACGAATTTAAAAGATAGGT
>NZ_JAFNNH010000083.1:0-526 GCF_026536845.1 Gilliamella sp. B3023 | reverse complement strand
ATCAGGGTATTGATAATGCCTTATCTGTGCTAAAACAAAAAATCGATAATCCTACCCCGAAATGTGAAGATAATGAACAAGGCCTTAGGATTGAACAGTTATTTACAGAAAACTTTGCTTATTATGCGCTGGTGTCATTCGTTATTTGTTTTATACTTGCCAAATTATTATATCGTAAAGATAAAACCAAACAATGTTTACGTACTGGTTTATTTAACGCATTATCTGTTGCTGGATACACTCTTTGGCATGTGGAATATATACTTGAGATAGCATTTTTGATGTTTATTATAATGTGTGTCGTATTTGGTTTAAGTACCATGGCTAGCGGCATTTTAACTCCCGGAGCTGGCGGAGGAGGAAATAGTCGCGGAGGAAGTGACGATTTTGGTGATTCTAGCGGTGGTTTTAGCGATAGCGGCGGCTTTAGCGGCGGCGGTGGTGGCCACAGTGGTGGTGGCGGTGCATCTGGTCGTTGGTAATGAGATGAACAAAGATCATACTCATTAAGTTTTAATAGTAAGAT
>NZ_JAFNNH010000082.1:0-534 GCF_026536845.1 Gilliamella sp. B3023 | reverse complement strand
GGGGTGATAAAAAATAGTATTAGGTGATTAAAAGTAAGCTGACTCAAGGAGTCAACGTCGTTTAGCCATAAAAAGCGATTTTGTGGCTAAGCGACGTTTGAATTATCCGCTTAGGCGGGTTTGTTTTTGAGGTTTTTTATTACAAAAAAAATTGAGGAACGGGGTTTTTTGGGGTTAAAATTCTGCTTTGAAATATTGCCTCAAATAAATAATTCCGCTTTAAACTATGGCGTTTTTTAGTAGCTGTTTTTTCCATTAAAAAAAGTTGAGGAGCCGGGTTTTTGAGGTTTTAAATTTCACTTAAAACTTTTAAATGATTATAACCACTATTTTAAATACTAAAATAATTTTTTCAGGATCAATAACCGTGATTCTAAAGATTTGTAATGATGATAATCTTTAATTAAAACAGCGCTTAATCAATTATCATCTAGATCCTTTTTAGATCTTATTTACAAAAGTTAACGTAAATGAGCGAAAAAAAGTGTTGCATCGTGTTTTTCCAATCACTATACTTTTTACACGGTTTTAGCT
>NZ_JAFNNH010000081.1:0-535 GCF_026536845.1 Gilliamella sp. B3023 | reverse complement strand
AAAGATTAACGATCTAAAATGAAAAAATTATTGCGTCATATTTTTTCAGTCACTATACTTCCGGATCATTATTAGTTAGACAGATCAAATTTAACTAAAAAATATAAAAAAGTAAATAAATCATAAATATACTTGACAGGATTGTCGCATATGTTCTATAATTTTCAACAGGCAACAGGCAACAGGCAACTTGGCCAACCTATAATTTAAATTCGCCAAATTTAAACTCCCAGCCTATTTTTTTTCATTCCAGTTTATTAATCGACGAAAATTTAAGATCGCGTAGTCGATCGTTGCGCCGATCGTTATTTGGATCATCATTCGGATCATCTCTCAGATCTAAATTACGTCGACAGATCTTTTTACCGCTCGGCTTTTTGTTAATACCTTTTTATTCCAGCCATGCATTAACCGTTAAAACCTCGAATGTAATTCAGGGTAATGCGCCCTATTTAACTTTCGATGGTGGTCGTACTCGTGCAGTTGATGCTAACGGTCTGCTTGGGATTACACTATCTAACGGAGCTAATTACAC
>NZ_JAFNNH010000080.1:0-540 GCF_026536845.1 Gilliamella sp. B3023 | reverse complement strand
CTGACTACTACCGGTAATGAGTAAATCAAAGTACAGTTTGTTAGCACCAGTAGTAGGAAAGTTTCTACCGTAAAGTGACGGGTCTGTTGACTGAGTGAGAAAACCCTTAGCAGGGTTCCACATTGAAGCAGGACCAGCAAAATCAAAAGATGGGTAACGAGGATAATCACCACGCTTACCATACAATAAGTTAGGCCGAGCAAAACAAACAGCTGGTCCACCCTTAGGATTGACGTAATAAGTCACATTACTGGCACTGAAAGTACTACGATTAGGAAATCCGTAACGAGTAGATAATGTACCGTCAGCACTAGATAACGTGACCTTATAAGGTGCGTTACAAATTGTTGGAACGGTACTACGTGATACCGTTTGACCGCTTTTATCGACGATAGATAAACTTAAAGAACCTGTAGCAGTAACGCCAGAATCTCCATCATCATCTCCCCAATAATTATTAGGAGGACCGATAAGTGTACTTAAATCGACTGAATTAGTGTTAGTAGGAACGAACATCCGAATATCAGCAAAACTCTGACC
>NZ_JAFNNH010000008.1:0-109635 GCF_026536845.1 Gilliamella sp. B3023 | reverse complement strand
ATAAAGCTTTTATTGCTTGTAACACTGAGGCTGAGCAGGGAGATAAAGATGCTCAGTTTAATTTAGCATTTATGTATTACAACGGCGACGGCGTCGAAAAAAATACAGAAAAAGCACTAAATTGGCTTACTCAGGCAGCGGAACAAGGGGTTTCTGTTGCGCAATATGGTTTATCACGCATGTATGAAGAAGGTGAGGGAGTCGAAGTCGATAAAGAACAAGCACTCTATTGGCTCACTCAAGCAGCGGAAGCCGGATCTGTTCAAGCGCAATATGATTTATCCAATAGGTTTGAACGTGAAAAATGGCTCACTAAAGCAGCAGAGCAAGGATTTGTTGTTGCGCAATATGATTTAGGGCAACATGGTAATAAAGAAAAATCGCTATATTGGTATACTAAAGCTGAGCAACAGGGGCTTATTTCTGCACAAATTGGATTAGCAAACATTTATAACTATGGGCTCGGTGTCGAAGTCAATCAAGAAAAAGCGGTGTATTGGTATACAAAAGCTGCGGAACGAGGGGATGGTAGGGCGCAATTCGAGTTAGCAAAGAGATATGATAAAGGAGACAGTGTTGAGGTCAATAAAGAGAAAGCAGTATATTGGTACACGAAAGCAGTAAAAAAAGGATTTGTTGAGGCGCAGTATTATTTAGCAGTTTTGAATAATGAAAGTGACGATGTTATAGCAGAACTACGTAAGAGGTTACCTAGAAAAAGCGATGTACCAGAATATGGAATTGCTCAAGCGCAATATGATTTAGCAGAAATGTATGACAAAGGTGACGGTCTCGAAGTTAATAAAGATAAAACGGTATATTGGCTCAGTAACGCAATGAAAAAAGAGCTTAGTCAAACACAATATCGTTTAGCACATATGTATGACAAAGGATACGAGATCGAAGTCGATAAAGAAAAAGCACTATTTTGGTATAAAAAATCTGTAGATAATGGTAACACTGAAGCAATGCATGATTTGGGCGTTATGTATTATAAAGGTGATGGTATTGAAAAAAATAGCGAGTTAGCTAAAAAGTATTTTGAACAAGCTTGTGAGTTAAAATTTAAAGAAAGTTGCGATATCCTTCACAAAGGAATCAAATAAACATTATTCATAAGTCATGCAAATTAGAAACATGTTAAAAGAACTGCCTCATATATTAAGGCAGTTCTTTTTTTATATAGACTCAAAATGTTATTTATTCTGTTAACACAATCACTTTTTTGATATAAATTAGCTTAACAGTGACATTTTAATACGGCTCAAGATATTGGGTTGGCGTGTTAGTCATTTTATCAACTGCATATACCGATAAGCGATTTAAAAGTACATTGTTAACAAGTAATAGATAGTAAGCGTATTTTTGTTCTTTTCTTGCCAGCAGGCAAAATAAAAAAAATTATTATATTTTAGGAATTTAAGGAAAACTAATGAAAAAAGTACTATTTGTTGTATTAACAGCATTATTATCGACGACAGCTTACGCTAATAATTGCGTTACCTATTTTGAACAAAAAGCTTTTGATAAAGCTTTTATTGCTTGTAACACTGAGGCTGAGCAGGGAGATAAAGATGCTCAGTTTAATTTAGCATTTATGTATTACAACGGTTACGGTGTCGAAGAAAATACTGAAAAAGCACTATATTGGCTTACTCAGGCAGCGGAACAAGGGGTTTCTATTGCGCAATATGGTTTATCACGCATGTATGAAGAAGGTGAGGGAGTCGAGGAAAACAAAGAAAAAGCACTCTATTGGCTCACTCAAGCAGCGGAAGCCGGATCTGTTCAAGCACAATATGATTTATCCAGAAGGTTTGAACGTGAAAAATGGCTCACTAAAGCAGCAGAGCAAGGATTTATTGTTGCTCAATATGAATTAGGGCGGTCGTTCGATTTCGATAAAAATAGAAAAAAAGTGCTCTATTGGTACACTAAAGCTACTAAACAAGGGTTTGTTTATGCGGAGCACAGTGGTTTAACCTGGATGCTTGATCATGAAGGAAATAAAGAAAAAGCGCTATATTGGTATATGTTGTATTAACAGCATTATTATCGACCACGGCTTACGCTAATAATTGTGCGACCTATTATGAACAAAACAAATTTGATCAAGCTTTTATTGCTTGTAATACTGAAGCTGATCAGGGAGATAGGGAAGCTCAGTATAATTTAGCACGTATGTATGCCCAAGGTAATAGGGTCAAAGTTGATATCGGGGCATTATATTGGTACACAAAAGCAGCAGATAATGGTGACACTCAAGCAATGCATAATTTAGGTGTTATGTATTATAAAGGTGATGGAATTGAAAAAAATAGTGATTTAGCTAAAAAGTATTTTGAACAAGCTTGTGAGCTAAAATTTAAAGAAAGTTGCTATATCCTTCATAAAGGAATGAAATAAACATTATTTCTATATAAGGAGATATATGGTGTTGATATCTCGCCAGTGCTGATTTTTAAACTGACGGAATGAGTAAAGCAGCTCGTGTTAGAATGGTAATGCATAATCCTTTTAAAGTTTCAACGCTTCTGCTTATCTAATCGGTTCCGATATTACGACAGTAATACCGGAACCAATATAAGCCAAGATCCCATAAAACTAAAAGGAAGATAACCAAAGTTCATGCTTATACGCATGATTATAATACTCTCGTTAATCCCTTCGGGGACGGTCTTTTAATATCTAGAAAAGCTATGGATATATTAATTAGGATGGGTATTGGTGAGTTGAAAAAGATAATAAAGAAAGTTCTGGTTGGAGCATCTAAAAGCGTTGGTTTCAAAGAAACTATCTTCATAGCACCAGAAGATTTAAATTTAAAAATAGAGGGATAGGCATAATGGAAAAATTTTTCTTTTAATTCAAGTTTTGTTTTTCTCGTTCGTTAGTCTCAAAGGAACAAGTTTTGATGTAGATGATATGCAAATGTCTAATTTTAAAAATGTATGTTGATAATTATGATGTGGTAAATGCAACAAAAGGATATAATTTGCTCAAAAGACAATGTGCAAGTTCTATGTATAGTGCATCTTAAGCAGCAGGTATAATGAAATGAAAATCTTTAAGGTAATTTCAGTT
Source organism: Gilliamella sp. B3023 (assembly GCF_026536845.1). Lineage (NCBI taxonomy): Bacteria > Pseudomonadati > Pseudomonadota > Gammaproteobacteria > Orbales > Orbaceae > Gilliamella > Gilliamella sp. B3023. Next base: position 106,551 of record NZ_JAFNNH010000008.1, on the reverse strand, counting down.
ATAACTTTTTTAATAATATCTTTGTTATTTACGTGCTCATTTACTAGCCCTAAGTTTTATATAAAATCCTATAAATATGATAAAATTGAAGATGAGGATTCTTTAACATTAAAAATTTTTGCTAAAGTTGATGAAAAAGAGTATGGTTATATTCATATCTCAAAACAATATGTAACTTTCAGATATTATTATAATTTATCTAATTTTAATAAAGGCGCTACATCGGTAGAAAATATTATTTTTGATTATAAGGATAATCATTTTCTCGTCATAAATAAAAGTAATAATAAATTAATCTTAAACATTGAATGCGATAAAGATATATATATCAAAGCAAATAACTATTTAATAGAAAAGAAGAAACAAATTAAAGATGAGGGTTCTAGATCCAGTAAAGATATTTTTTTAGGACGTTAACCATAAATAAATACTGAAAACTAGAAATAAACCAGTCAACTTTTCAGGCTTATTTTTCAAGAAGAGTAACTCAAAGTAGAGGTTAAATAGCGCCGCCTACAAATTCATAATACCTTTCTAAGAAAAATTTTTATTAGAATATAATAATGGACAACAGTTCATTTATTGCTAACTAAGTGTTATGCATTACTTAAATGATTAAAAAATAGCTTTTGTAATTTTTTACGGTTTATTTTTCCAATACTTGTCATAGGTAGTTCGTCGATAAAAATGATTTTTTTGGGCATCTGATAACGGGCTATTTTTGATTTAAGCCAGTCCTGTATTTTAGTTTCGGATTGTTCGGTATTAGGATTTAAAACAATAAAGGCGACCAATCTTTGCCCGAATTCTTCATCCGGCACACTTATCACTGTTACATCATTAATTTCCGGATGAGTTGATAAGCAGTGTTCAAGTTCATATGGATAAACATTTTCACCACCTGAAACAATCATATCATCAACTCGACCTGCTAAAAAGTAATAACCGTCAGCATCTTGATAGACTAAATCTCCTGTTGAAACCCAATAGTTGCCTACAGTTGACCAAGCACATTTAATAAACAGCTCATGGTGTTTTTGTGATGCATTGTTTTGCTTCTGTAATTTAGTTGATAATCCTCTCAGCGGTTTACCAATGGTTTCAGGTTTGATAGAGAGATCATCGGGCGAGGCAATCATGCAAATACCTGCTTCTGATGTGCCATACAAATTGAATAATATCTTTCCAAGCGTAGTAATGACTTGATCAACTAATATTGCTGTAATTGGCGCTCCTCCGGTAATAATACATTTTAAACTAGTGAGTTGATGTTTAGAGCATTTCAACATCCTCTTTAACATTAAAGGAACAAGTGTGACCACCTCTATTTGGTTACTCGCAATTAACCCACATGCTTTTTGACTATCAAATTTTTTTGTTAAAAACATTGTTGCACCTAATAACACAGCGATACATAAACTTGCCATGCCAAACCCATGATAAATAGGCGTTGCAATATAGATTTTTTGATAACGGAAAAGATTTAGTTTCACCAGTAGTTGACAAAATGGACTAATAAAATTTTGTGCCTTACTATCGCGTGCAGCTAATTTAAAACGGCCTGTTGTGCCACTCGTTAAAACAGTAATTTTTGAGAAGTGGGTCGTTTTAATTTTTACATCAATTGTCGAGGTCGAAACTAATAGAGAGTGAATTGACATAAGGCTTTCATGATAAATGGGTAAGCTTTTTACATTTGATAAACACGCTATTTCTGGATCGTGAATTATCCAGTCAAAACCGACATTTTCGTGAATGGACTTAAGTTGATTTGTCGACAGTTCAGTATTGATAAGATAAACATCAACGCCTAATCTTGTCATAGCAAATAAAGTATGAACTAAGAGTAGGTGGTTGTGCGCTATAATAGCGACTTTTTGATGACGCTTTATTTTAAAATTAATTGCTAATTGTTTGGCAAGGTGCTGAGATTGATTAAAAAGGGTACGATAATCAGTGCCAGTGCCGTTCTCATCGATAGCAATTTGGTTAGGAGAAAGTTTTTGACGAACATAAAGCAACGCCATTAAATTGATACCAACAATATGAATGCTATTTAATAAGTGCCAAATGCCTAATAAAGTTAATAATTTCTTTTTATACAGCGCTTTAATAAGTTTTATCATAGCTTTTTCTTCAAAAAATAACGGTTCAATTTAACCCAAATATTATTAAAAAATAATGAGGCAAGTTGAACTATGATAGTCCACCATGGTTTATATTGATGTTTTTTTGTTTGTAATAAACGGCAAATTATGGCTGCAGCTTCATCAGCTTGTAAGGCAGGAAATCTCTTATAAATCTTAGTAGGTTCAATCATTCGTGTTTTAACAAGAGGTAAATAAGCTGTTGAAACATTGATTTTCTGATTTTCCAATTCTGGCCTTGCACAGCTTAACCATTGGTCAAAGGCCGTTTTTGAGGCTTGATAAGCAGCCCAATTAGCCGTTGGGGCTAAAAGTACGTTTATGGCAGAAACATTAATAATTTGCCCTTGATTACGCTGTAATTGGGGAATTAACGCCAAGCAGAGTTTGACCGGTGCATAATAATTTAACTTCATCGTTCTATCAAAATCATGCATACGTGATAATGATTGCAGTATTGACCGACAAATTGATTTGCCAGCATTATTGATTAAGATATCAACAGAGTATCGCTGTAAATTAGTAATTAAATTATCCAATTGTTCCGATTCGCGCAAATCAACCGAAAATATATCAATCTTAGCTTTTTTGTGAGCTAATGACTGCTGTATATTTATTAATTTATCATGTGTTCTAGCGACTAAAATAAGATGACATTGAATATTGGCTAAAAGATTAACCAGACTTTCACCAATTCCATAGCTAGCGCCGGTAATGACAATCACTTTATTTTCTAATTGGCATTTTAATTTTGAATAATTAGGCTTAACGATTGGAAAGAGTACACAATTAAGAAGATTTGAGAAGTTGAACATTTTTGTACTGCCGGTTAACAATTGCGCATAGTATAAGGTAAACATTCAATCAGTCAACAAGTTAATGTTTTTAAAATAAGTTGATTTTAAAGTTTATATCTTAATAAAAAACAGACTTTCCTCAACAAACTTGAAATTATTGTATTGATTTCTAACTGTCAGTATTTCAAGCAAGTTATTTATTAGATTGCTTTTCCCCTATTAAAAATTTTGCTGCATCAGAGTTGAATGTAAAGCTTAATAAACCTGAAGATTATTCTTTTAAACGTTCAAGTATTATTATCTGCTGAAAACAAATGATTGCTTAAACCCTTGATGATGTTTTAAATTGTAATAATATTACTCCATATTTCACTGATTTATAAATCTTTGATTATGCAATTCGAATGCAAGCTTTACTTTTCAATGCAGCACAAATTTTAAAAGCCAGCATGTTATCTTGATATTTGATAATTGGTTAAGTACATGTGAGATTTTTAGAATGTTATTCTCAACATCTAGAATTTTTACTTCTTTTATAACGCAATAATTGGTTGCTGCTCAGCAGTTAATTTTTATCAACTAGTTTTATTCGGTGTGATAATTTGCTATTAAAAGTAATGATTACTTTAATCATCAATAAATTTTAAATATTTCATATTTGTGAGCAAGATCAAATTATTTAATCAAAAAATTAAGTGTCAATAAAAAATGAACGTTATATATTTGTTTTGTATATCTTTATTTTACTAAAATTTTATACTAAATAATTATCAAGAGGACTTATTTATGGCTTTAATTCCGGTTATTCCCGTCGAACTAACTGATAATCTTGCTCAAGATAAATCATTAGTGATCAAATTAATGGCAGAAAACAGTAACGAGTATTTAAACAATGTCACACAATTTTTCCAAGATGTTATGAATCATGAAAAAGAAATGGATACAGATGTACTAACAGATATTGCTTTGCCTCATGCTAAAAGTAGCGCAGTAAAAACACCATTTATTGTGGTAGGTAAGTATAATCCAGGAATAATTTGGAATAATGAAAATAAAGTTAAGTTAGTAGTAATGATTGGCGCTCCAGAAAATGCGGATAAAGAGCATTTGACAATAATTGCTAAATTGGCATCTAATTTGGCTGATGATGATTTTATTGAAGAACTTTTAAATAGTGATATTCAAACTGTAGCAAAATTAATCCGAGGTTTATATGAGTAAAGAATCGCTAAAAAATAAAAAAATTGTGGCCATATGTGCCTGTACAGCGGGTATGGCTCATACTTATATTGCTAAACAAAAAATTGAAAATGAAGCTAAAAAACGAGGATGGGATTGTAAGGTCGAAACACAAGGCGCAGCAGGGATTGATAATGTTTTAACAGAACAAGATTTAAAAAGTGCTGATGTGATTTTGTTAGCAACAGATATTTCTATTGATAATGCTGAAAGGTTAGAACCTTTTAAAAATGTGATTAAGGTCAGCACCGGTGAAGCAGTTAAAAACACGGTTAATATTTTTAACAATGCTGAAGCACTATCATCAAAAAAAGAAGTTAAGGAGAGTATTGGAAAAGAAATATTTAGGTCATTAAATACCGGTATCAGTAAATTTTTACCAGTTATTATTGCTTCAGGTATTCTTTTTTCAATAGTGTTAATGACTGGTCATGTAACTGGTGACACTATTTTACCAAGTAATCAATTCTTTGCCGATTTACAGCAAGTTGCGTTTTATGGCTTTGCAATGATGGTACCTGTGCTTGCGGCATATATGGCTTATTCGATTGGTGGTAATGCCGCCTTAGCTCCAGCATTTATTATGGGATATGTAGTAAATAATCCAATTGGTGCTAATCATGTAAGTACAGGCTTTATTGGTGCTATGATTTTCGGTGTTTTAATTGGTTATTTTGTAAAATGGTTTAAAACAGTTAAAGTCCATCCTGTTATTGCCTCTGTTATGCCTGTTATGATTATTCCAACTGTGACCTTATTAGTTATGGCCCCTATTTATATTTATGGCTTGTCATATCCGCTTGATTGGTTTGTAAAAGCGATGGTCGAAACTTTAAAAGGCATGTCTGAAGTTAACGCAGCATTTTTAGGTATAGGTATTGGTGTTCTTGCAGCGCTAGATATGGGCGGACCATGTAGTAAAGCAGCTACAGCCTTTACATTAGCAGCTATGGCAGAAGGTGTTTACGGTCCTAATGGTGTATTTCGTATGTGCTGTGCAATTCCTCCTTTAGGATTGGCTATTTCTTCTTTGATTGTGTCTCGCTCTAAATATACTAAGGAAGAAAAAGAGTTTGGTATTACTGCGTTCTTTTTATCCCTAGCTGGTATTACAGAAGGGGCGATTCCATTTGCGGCTAAAGATCCAAAACGCGTTATTATTGCGATCGTTGTTGGTACAGCAGTTGCGGGAATGCTAGGCATGATTAATGGTATTGATTCATTAGTTGCATTTGGTGGTTTAGTTGCGTTAGGTGGTGTAACCAAAGGTGCATTATGGTATGTCATTGATATGTTTATCGGAGCATTTATTATTGCTGCGATTTTACATTTTTCTCGAAAACCAGCAGTGGAAGGCGATGTTATTGTTGATGCTGATTAATCATTGAAAAATTACCCCGACTAATAGGCGGGGTAATAAATTTTTTAACGATTATTAGGCGTGTTGATAAACTGTTTTCCCTCCAACAATCGTCGTTAATACTTTGACATTTTGAATATCCGTTGCTGGAATGGTAAATGGATTACGATCTAAAATAATTAAATCTGCAAATTTTCCTTTTTCGATAGAGCCTATATAATCATCTTGTTTTAACACATAAGCGGCGCCAATTGTTGCACAGCGTAGGACTTCGGTCGCTGTTAAATTGCGGTCACTATTTAAACGAGGGTGCTGTGCATCAATTTGTCTGGTCATGGCGATTTGGAAATCATACCATTCATTAAGTGGATCAATTGGCCAATCGCTACCAAACGCACAAGTGACTCCAGCATCTATATACTGACCGTGGGCTTCTAAACCATTATAGCGTTCGGCACCAAATAAGGTTTCGTATTGTTCTACCATTGCTGAGCTACAGCCAGCCCATTGGAATGAAAATACTACACTGGTTTTCAATTGTTTATAACGAGCAAATTGATGCATTGCACTGAGTTCATTATGTGCAGTACTTGGACGAATATCCGCATCTGGTAGTGTTTTTCGCATTTTTTCAATCGCGTTAAGAACAACTTCAATTGCTCCTTCGCCAACAGTATGCATGTGAGGATGAAATCCAGCTTTAGATGATTCGAGTATTAATGCATCTAACATCTCTGTTGAATAATATAGATCACCAAGGCGATCTTTTTCATTTTCTAACTGATAAGGTTTTAGTAAGCGAGCTGTCATTAATGGTGCTTGCATCACTCCATCGACAAATAATTTGGTATGCGATACTTTTATACCTGGCTTAGGTTGCCAGTTTTTATCATCATAACGCATAGCAAATTGTTTAACGCGATCAATAACAGCAGGAATATCCTCAATAGTACCGACATCATCAGGTGGTAATTCACGTGCTCCAAATAAACGTATTGAGAGCTGATCTTGTTGTTGTAATTTTAGAAATGCATCGGCTTGTGTTTCAGTGATGCGTGCATCCATAACTGACGTTACACCTTGCTTATTTAATTCAGTTTGTGATAATTTAGCTATGTTTACTGCTTGTTCATCGGTAATTTTAGAAATGCTGTCAAATGCGCGCATAGCAGGGGCATCTTCTAATATACCGTTTAATTCGCCATCTTCAGTGCGTCCAATTTTTCCATCAGAAGGCTCTGGCGTATTACGGTCAAGTCCAAATTTTTCTAAAGCAATGCTATTTGCAACAAGCGTATGACAATCATTTGAAAACAGAATTACAGGGCGCGAGGTATTAAGTTTATCAAGATCAAAGCGGGTAATGTCGGTTCCGATTGGTAACACTTCTTGGCGTAACCAGCCACGAACTTGTAACCAATTTTCACTATTGTCTGCGGAATCATTATCTAAATATTCTTGAATAATGGCTAAGGTAGTATCAACAGTTAAACTTTGATAATTTAAATTACATGATGATAATTGCATACCGCCCCAAAAAGTATGTAGATGAGCATCAATTATGCCAGGCATCATTGTTTTACCTAGTAGATCATGAATTATTGTACAATTATCAACATATTGGGAGTTATTTATCTCTTGTGTGGTACCAGTTGCAACAATATAGCCATTTTTAATTGCAAGCGCTTCACAAACGGTATCATGCTCGTCAGCAGTGTAAATGTAACCATTAATATAAATAACATCGGCTTTTGCCATTATTTGTAATTCCTTAAGTAGAAGTTCAAAATGATAGGCGAACGATAGCAGATTTATAAAAAATTTGTCAAATGCAATAATTTTCTTTATTGTGTGTCAAGATTATGCTACAACTAACATATTTAGTTACAGCGTCACAAGGTGAGCTTATGAAATATCAACAATTAGAAAACCTTGAATGCGGTTGGAAGTGGCACTATTTAGTAAAAAGACATTTAGAAGGGGAGCCTATCACTCGTTATGTTGAAAAGAGTGCAGCTCAACAAGCCGTAAATGAACTATTGTTATTAGAACACAAACCGACAGCCGTCGTTGATTGGATTAAGCAGCATTTAAATCCCGATTTAGATAACCGCATGAAGCAAACCATTCGGGCGCGACGAAAACGACATTTTAATGCCGAGCAGCAAAATACACGTAAAAAGTCTATTGATTTAGAATTTCTAGTCTGGCAAAGATTAGCTAATTTAGCTAAACGCCGGGGATGTACGTTGTCACAAACAATTACACAATTAATTGAAGATGCAGAGCAAAAAGAGCAGTATGCAAGTAAAGTGTCGACAATTAAAGATGATTTACTGTCATTACTTGATGTTAATTTAGACAGTAAATAACTTAAACTACAGGATAAATAGGTTTAATTATGGGAAAATCCCTTGTTATTGTGGAATCACCAGCAAAAGCAAAAACAATTAATAAATATCTTGGCAAAGATTTCGTGGTTAAATCAAGCGTAGGGCATATTCGAGATCTTCCAGTTAGTGGTAGTAGCCACCGCAATGAAAAAAACAGCAAAGATAAAGCCGAGAAGAAAGTAAAACGATCTGAAAAGCAGATCTTAGTCGATCGTATGAGTGTCGATCCTTATAATGGTTGGAAAGCTCATTATGAAATTTTACCCGGTAAAGAGCGGGTAGTTGATGAGCTTAAAAAGTTAGCCAAAGATGCGGATATGATTTATCTCGCAACCGACTTGGATAGAGAAGGGGAAGCCATCGCGTGGCATCTAAAAGATGTTATTGGTGGTGATGATGATAAATATCGACGTGTTGTATTTAACGAAATCACTAAAACTGCGATTCAAAATGCGTTTAAGCATCCTGCTATGCTTGATATGGATCGTGTTAATGCTCAGCAGGCACGCCGATTTATGGACCGCGTAGTTGGTTTTATGGTGTCGCCATTACTTTGGAAAAAAGTAGCAAGAGGTTTGTCAGCTGGTCGAGTCCAATCCGTTGCGGTACGATTAGTTGTTGAACGTGAACGTGAAATCCATGCCTTTATTCCTGAAGAATATTGGGAGCTCTATGCTGACTTAAAAACAGCTAATCAAGAAAAACTAACTATGCAAGTTACGCATTATAAAGATGATGCGTTTGAACCGAAAGATCGGGTTGCTATTGATATTGCTTTAGCAGAGCTAAATAATAAACAATATCAAGTAACCAATATTGAAGAAAAGCCAACTAAAAGCAATCCAACTGCGCCATTTATTACGTCGACTTTACAACAAGCTGCAAGTACTCGCCTTGGCTTCGGGGTGAAAAAGACAATGATGTTAGCACAGCGTTTATACGAGGCAGGTTATATTACTTATATGCGTACCGACTCTACAAATTTGAGTCAAGACGCATTAACGATGGTCCGAGATTATATTGGTGAAAATTATGGTGATAAATATCTACCAAAATCACCGAATGTTTATACCAGTAAGAAAAACTCACAAGAAGCGCACGAAGCTATTCGTCCTTCTGATGTTAATATACAAGCTACAAGTCTGAGTGATGTTGAAGTTGATGCTGTTAAGTTGTATCAACTAATATGGCGTCAATTTGTTGCTTGTCAAATGACATCAGCTGAATATAACTCAATTACTGTTACTGTTAAAGCTGGGGATTTTACTTTAAAAGCAAAAGGTCGTACTTTACGTTTTGATGGTTGGACAAAAGTACAATCTCAGTTGAGTAAAAACAATGAAGATAAAATGTTACCCGCTGTATCTGTCAAAGATATTTTAGAGTTACTTAGCTTAAATCCAGATCAACATTTTACTAAACCACCTGCTCGTTACAATGAAGCTTCTTTAGTAAAAGAGTTGGAAAAACGAGAAATTGGTCGTCCTTCTACTTATGCAACGATCATTTCAACTATTCAAGATCGTGGATATGTACGATTAGATAATCGTCGTTTTTACGCAGAAAAAATTGGTGAAATTGTTACCGATAGATTAAGTGAAAATTTTAATGATCTTATGAGTTATGATTTTACCGCTCGTATGGAACATGCACTTGATGAGATCGCTAATAAAAAACAAGAATGGCGCGAAGTTTTAGATCAATTTTTTGAAGATTTTAGCCAGCATCTTGAAATCGCTGAACAAGATCCAGATCATGGTGGAATGCAATTAAATCCTTTAGTTTTAACACCAGAAATTAAATGTCCTAATTGTGGTCGTGAAATGGGGATTAAAACTGCAGGAACCGGCGTGTTTTTAGCTTGTTCTGGTTATGCATTACCGCCAAAAGAGCGTTGTAAGCAGACAATTAACTTAATTCCAGAACATGAAACCTTAAACATTTTGGAAGAAGCTGAAACAGCTGAAACCAACGCTTTAAGAGCACTTAAGCGTTGCCCTAAATGTCATACCGCTATGGATAGCTATCTGCTTGATAATGAGCGTAAGCTACATATTTGTGGTAATAATCCTATTTGTGATGGTTCTTTGGTTGAAAAGGGTACATTTAAAGTAAAAAGCTATGATGGGCCCATTATCGAATGTGAAAAATGTGGATCAGAAATGCACCTTAAATCAGGTCGTTTTGGACTCTATATGGGCTGTACTAATCAAGATTGTAAAAATACACGTAAAATCTTGAAAAATGGTGATGTGGCTCCTCCTAAAGAAGATCCAGTTGATTTGCCTGAATTACAATGTACTAAATCAGATGCACATTTTGTCCTTAGAGATGGTGCATCAGGTATATTTTTAGCAGCGCATAATTTCCCAAAATCACGGGAAACTCGTGCACCATTAGTTGAAGAGTTACAACGCTTTAAATATCGTTTACCAGAAAAATTTATTTATTTAACTGAAGCACCAAGCCATGATCCAAATGGTAATCCAAGTATTGTTCGTTATAGCCGAAAGAATAAAGAACAGTATGTTACTTCTGAAGTTAACGGAAAATCTACTGGTTGGGTCATGCAATATGTTCATGGTAAATGGGTTAATAGTAAAAAATAGGTAATAACACTTAATCATTTTATAAAGAATAGCTCAGGTTCAGTAGCTGTTTAATATAAAAAGCCGTTTTTGTGGTAAGGTGTGAAGGGAATTACCTTAAAAAACCCCTTTCCTCAAGTTTTTTTTGAGAAAAGGGAAAGGTATATAGTTAAAGGAGCCTTTGTCATGAAGTTGCAACAGCTGCGTTATATTGTTGAGGTTGTTAATAATGATCTCAATGTATCGCTTACCTCTGAAAAACTTTATACCTCTCAACCTGGAATAAGTAAGCAGATTAAATTATTGGAAGATGAGCTAAATGTACAAATCTTTACCCGTGTAGGTAAACATCTTTCAGAAGTTACACCAGTTGGTGAGCAGATTATAGCTTTAGCCCGTGATATTTTGAATAAAGCACAAGATATTAAAATTTTAGCTAAAGAGTTTAGTCAACCAAATCAAGGCTCATTAACGATAACAACCACTTATACTCAAGCTCGTTATACTTTACCTCTTGTTATCCAACAATTTATGCAACAGTACCCGAGTATCACTCTTCATATGGAACAAGGGTCATCTCCTCAATGCCTGATGCAAGTACAAACTGGACAAGCTGATTTTGCTATCGTGACCGATTTATCAGATCTTAGTGATGATATGATTGCATTACCTTGTTATCATTGGAACCAAGCTGTCATTGTCATGAAAGATCACCCTTTAGCTAAAAGCAGTTTAGTTACAATTGATGAGCTATCTAAATATCCATTAGTTAGTTATGATTTTTCTAATGATGGTTCCGATCTTAATCAGGCATTTATTAAAGCTAATCAAGTCCCAAATATTGTATTTAGCACTACTGATGCTGATTTGATTAAAACCTATGTCAAATTAGGTGTTGGTGTTGGCATTGTGGCTAAAATGGCGGTTGATGAAAGTTCAGATTGTGAATTTGTGGTGCTAAATGCCGGCCATATATTCCCTTACAGTACAACTTATATCGTCTTTGCGCGATCTCTGTTCTTGCGTAATTATATGTATGATTTTATTAGTCAATTTTCTCCACATTTAAATAGACAAACAATAGATAAAATTAGTCTTTGTGAAAACAATGTAGCAGTGCAAGCTATGTTTAATGGAGTTAAATTACCTGTTAGATAAATCGATAGGTCATTTTGAAATGTATTTTAAGAAACCAAGCTCAAAGATTGTGCCTCGCTTGGTTTCTTTTTAATATTATTTATGTCTAGCTTTTAAAATGCCAATCACATCTTGGAGTGATAGATTTTGATCCTGTAGTAAGACTAATAGATGGTAAATCAAATCTGCCGATTCATTTTTCAATTCTTCTTTATCTCGTACAGTGGCAGCAAGGGCGGTTTCTACACCTTCTTCTCCGACTTTCTGAGCAATACGCTTAGTACCATCATGATAGAGTTTTGCAGTATAAGAGGTGTTAGGATCAGCTTGCTTACGAGAGCCAAGTAATTGTTCTAAATCGTATAGAAAGCCCCATTCAGTTTTAGAATTCTTAAAGCAGCTGTTTGTTCCAGTATGACAAGTTGGTCCAATCGGATTGACTAAAATTAACAGCGTATCGTTATCACAATCGGTTGAGATATTAACGACATTTAAAAAGTTACCGGAGGTTTCGCCTTTGGTCCATAAACGTTGTTTAGTCCGAGAATAAAACGTTACTTTTCCGCTATTTAGGGTTTGAGCTAAAGCTTCCTGATTCATATAACCCAGCATGAGCACTTCACCAGAAATATAATGCTGAATAATAACTGGCATTAAATTATCGACTTTTGGCCAATCAAGTGATTTTGTATCTATCTGTATTTGGGAATGTTGAGTTAACATAATCGTATTTCTACTCCATGTTGAGCTAAATATTGTTTAAGTTCGCCAATATTAATAATTTGTTTATGAAAGACTGAAGCCGCTAAAGCACCATCAACATTAGTTTCTTTAAAAGCTTGTAAAAAATGCTCCATAGTACCCGCACCGCCAGAAGCAATCAGTGGTACTTGGCAAACTTCTCTAATCGTTTTAAGTTGCTTAAGATCATAACCATTACGAACACCATCTTGGTTCATCATATTCAATACAATTTCACCGGCACCTCGCTTTTGGACCTCTTGAACCCAATCAATTGTATTCCATTTGGTGGCTACAGTTCGCTTTTCATCACCGGTAAATTGATAAACGTGATAACTATTTGAATCTTTATCATACCAAGTATCAATCCCTACCACGATACATTGCACACCAAAGCAATCAGCTAATTGAGTAATCAAGTTTGGGTTAGCTAAAGCAGGGGAGTTGATTGAAATTTTATCTGCCCCATAAGTTAAAATCTGCCCAGCATCTTCAACCGTTTTTATACCACCAGCAACACAAAAGGGTATGTCAATAACTTGAGCAACTTTAGCCACCCAACTTTTATCAACCACACGCCCATCAGATGAAGCAGTGATATCATAGAAAACCAGTTCATCTGCACCTTCTTCCGCATAGCGTTTAGCTAATGGTACAATATCACCAATGATTTCGTGATTACGGAATTGCACGCCTTTAACAACTTGGCCATTACGAACGTCCAAGCAAGGTATTATCCTTTTTGCCAACATGAAATTGCCTCCTGAACTGTAAATTTACCTTCTAGTAATGCCCGACCCACAATGACACCAGCAACACCACTGTCTTTTAAGTCCTTTACATCGTTCAACTGTCCGATTCCACCAGAAGCTTGAAAATCAATAGTTGGGTATTTTTTGCTAATTTCTTGATACAAGCTTATGTTAGAACCAGTTAATGTACCATCTTTTGAAATGTCAGTACAAAGGACATGTTTTAAGCCATAAGGTAAGTAATCCTCAATTACTTGTTCTAAAGTTTGCTTAGAATCTTCTTGCCAGCCATGAATAGCGACATTTTTATTGCCATATTTGTCAATACGAACATCCAATGCTAATACCAAAGATTCAGGTCCATAATTTTCAAACCATTTTTTTACTAATTTGGGATCTTTAATTGCAGTTGAACCGATAACAACTCGTGTTGCACCAGCAGAGAGAAGCGCTTTAACATCATCTTCACTGCGAATTCCTCCTCCAACTTGTACTGGAACTTGGACACCATTAATCAGTGTTTTAATTAATGCGATTTGTCGAGCTTTTGGATCTTTAGCACCTGTTAAATCAACTAAATGTAGTAATTTAGCTCCTTGCCTCTGATAGTCTTGTAATCGAGCTAAAGGATCATTACCGTAATCACGTTTTTGTTCATAATCACCCTGATGTAATCGAACCACAGTGCCATCAATTAAATCAAGAGCAGGAATAATAATAGGGTAAACTGCCATTTTTACATCTCCAAAAAGTTCTTTAGTAATTTTGCACCGGCTGAGCCAGAACGCTCTGGATGAAATTGCACACCGTAAAAGTTGTCTTTTTGTACGGCAGCTGTAAAGCTTTCGCCGTAATTGGTTTCTGCGATAGTTGATGAGCATAATGGTAAGGCGTATCCATGTACAAAGTAAAAATAAGCACCATTAGGAATATCTCGGAATAAATGGTGGCCAGCTTTAGGGTTAACTTGATTCCACCCCATATGCGGTAGTGGTAGTCCACAATCAGGAATTTCAGAGACTTTTTCGTGAATGATACCTAACGTATGGACATGCCCTTCATTACTATAATCGGCCAAAAGTTGCATACCAAGGCAGATGCCTAATACAGGTTGGGTGCAAACTTTTATCAGCTCGATTAAATTCCGTTCTTTTAACTTTTTCATTGCTGCAGATGCGGAACCCACACCCGGTAAAAAGAGTTTATCCGACTCAAGCACAATATCAGGTTCAAGACTAATAATTGGATTATAGCCTAGTCGTTGTATTGCGTATTTTACTGATGAAAGATTTGCACAGCCTGTATCGAGAATGACAATTTTCATCTATAGCACTCCTTTCGAACTAGGTAATCTATCACTTTCAATTTTAATTGCTTGTTTAAGTGTTCGAGCAAACGCTTTAAATAAGCTCTCGATTCTATGATGATCATTATTTCCTGATGTTTCAATATGTAAGGTGATCCCCATAGCATAAGTTAAAGAGTAGAAGAAATGCTCTACCATTTGTGTACTCATATCTCCAACTTTAGGATCACTAAATTGTGCCGAAAATACAAGGTAAGGCCGACCAGAAATATCTATTGCACATTTTGCTAAACATTCATCCATTGGAATAACTGATGCATAGCGTGTGATTCCACGTTTATCTCCAAGAGCTTGTTTTAGCGCTTCACCTAAAGCAAGGCCAGTATCTTCAATGGTGTGATGATCATCAACATGAAGATCACCTTCAACTTGGATATTGAGTTTAATGCCACCATGAGTAGCAATTTGATCGAGCATATGGTCAAAAAAACCAATACCTGTATTAATTTGGCTACCACCTTGCCTATCTAACCAAACCTCAACTAAAATCTTAGTCTCTTTGGTGTTTCTTTCGACTTTTGCATAACGATCTGCTGTGGTTAAACGTTGAGCTATTTCGTTCCAATTAAGATTCACTGGATCATAACGTAACCCTTTTATTTGCATATTTTCTGCAAGCTGGATATCAGTGACCCTGTCACCAATTACATAGCTATTTTGTTTGTCTAAGTTGCCATTCATTAAATAAGGAAGCACCAGTTTTAGTTTAGGTTTACGGCACTCACAATTGTCCTCAGGAAAATGTGGACAAATTAAAACTTCTTCAAATCTGACGCCTTGTGATTCAAATATTTGCATCATTAAGTTATGAGGGCCATCAAATTTGGCTTGTGGATAGCTGCTGGTGCCTAAACCATCTTGATTGGTCACCATAACTAATTTATAACCAGCAGCTTGTAATTTAAGTAATGCGGGTATCACATTAGGTTCAAATTCAAGTTTTTCGAAACTATCAACTTGAAAATCGATAGGAGGTTCAACAATTAATGTTCCATCACGATCGATAAATAAATATTTTTGTAACATACTTGCTCCTATAATATGGCTTTAAGTGCTGTTATTACTGCTTCACATTCAGCTTGAGTACCAATCGAAATTCGAACAAAACCATCTTGACCAATTGATTTACTTTGGTCACGCAATATAATGCCTTCATTCCAAAGTTTATGAAATACATCCTTATTACTCTGAAATTTAACACATAAATAATTTGATTCACTAGGATAAACTTTTTCGACTATAGGCAGTGCTGAAAGATGCTTAGCCAGCTTTTCTTTTTGATTATTCAGATTGATGACATGCAATCTCATCGTATTAATACCATCTTTACTCAATGCCTGAGTGGCAATGTCAGCTACAGGTGTAGCTAATGGATATGGAGCGATCACTTTTTGTAACGCGTCGATTACTGGCTTATTAGCTAAAGTAAATCCACAACGTAAGCCGGCAAGTGCAAATGCTTTTGATAAGGTGCGTAAAATCACTAAGTGAGGAAAGTCTTTAAGCCAACTGACTACCGTTGAATTAGGCGAAAACTCAATATAAGCCTCATCAATCACAACTAGCGCTCGATCTTCGGCTATATTAAGTAATGTTTTAATATCATCTTGATTGATTAAATTACCAGTTGGATTATTTGGTGAACAAACATAGATTAATTTAACACTATCAATATTTTGCTTAATTCCTTCAAGATCAAGTTGCCAATCTGATTTGGTCGGTACAGTTTTAGTTTTTATTCCTAAAGTTTCAGCACTGACTTGATACATACCATAAGTTGGTGGACAGTAAAGTATTGTATCTGTATCAGGTTCACAAAAAGCACGCATTAATAGCTCTATCGCTTCGTCAGCACCGCGGCTAACTATCACTTGATCAGGTCGAACTCCTGCATACTGCGCATAACCATTTATAACATGTTCAGGCTGTGCTTCTGGATAACGGTTTAATGTTTGTTCTGTTAACTGATAATTGGGGGCAACAGGGTATTCATTGGCATTTAACCACACGTCACCTTTACCACCAATACGTCTGGCTGATTGATAAGGTGTCAACTTTTGTACGTTTTTTCTGACTAATTGATTAATATCCATTTTATCCACCTATTATTTATTATCAGCATTAAGTTTAGCTAAGCGAATCGTAACCGCATTTTTGTGTGCAGTCAGTTGCTCAGCTTGTGCCATTAGCTCAACTGCTGTACCTATCGCTTTCAATCCATCAGGCGTTAATTTTTGTACAGTCATCCGTTTTTGAAAATCTGGTAACCCGAGGCTTGAATAAGTTGAAGTATAACCATAAGTAGGCAATACATGATTTGTACCTGATGCATAATCGCCAGCAGACTCTGGTGACCAATCACCGATAAATATTGAACCGGCACTATTAATTTTATCAACCAGTTGATCCGCATTTTTAGTTTGAATAATTAAATGCTCAGGCCCATAACGGTTGCTGATATCTACACATTCTTCTAAATCGTTGGTTACTATAAGTCGGCTTTCTTTCAACGCTTTTTCAGCAATATCTTGGCGCGATAGTTGCATAAGTTGTTTATCAACCTCAATCGAAACTTCCTGTGCAATCTTCTCATCAGGAGTAAGTAGTACCACTTGTGAATCCGGTCCATGTTCAGCTTGAGAAAGTAAATCAGCAGCTATAAAAGATGGATTAGCAGAACTATCGGCGATGACCAATACTTCAGAAGGGCCTGCTGGCATATCAATAGCTGCACCATCAAGACGTTGGCTTACTTGACGTTTGGCTTCAGTAACATAAGCATTACCCGGGCCAAATATTTTATCGACTTTTGGAACTGACTCGGTACCTAATGCCATTGCAGCAATCGCTTGTGCCCCACCTAGTTGATAGATTTCTGTTACACCGCAAAGTTCAGCTGCATACAAAATTTCATCAGCAATTGGGGGAGGTGAGCATAAAATCACTTTACGACAACCAGCAATTTTAGCTGGAATAGCGAGCATTAAAACAGTTGATAATAAAGGAGCAGAACCTCCTGGTATATAGAGACCAACAGAATCAATAGGTCTAGTGACTGACTGGCATTTGATACCAGGCATAGTTTCAACTGTTATGGTCTGTCTTACTTGTGCCTGATGAAATTTTTCAATATTGCTTACAGCCAATTGCATTGCCTGTTTTAAATCCGATTTGACACGACTAGTTGCTGTTTTTATCTCATCTTCAGTTAATTTAATTTGATTGGTTTGAGTTTTATCATATTTACTACTCAATGCTTTGAGGGCTTGATCACCATTTTGTTTAACCTGTGTCAAAATATCTTTAACCACTTGGCTAATAGAATCTGAGGCAGCAATTGCCGGGCGAGTTAATAATTCTGCTTGCTGTTCTTTAGAACAATTTTGCCAATAAGAAAGCTTCATTTGATTACTCCATCATTTTTTCAATTGGTAATACAAGGATTGAACTAGCACCTAATGCTTTTAGTTTTTCCATGGTTTCCCAGAATAATGACTCAGTGCTAACCATGTGTAATGCTACCCGATTTTGTTCACCGGTTAATGGTAAAATAGTTGGATTTTCTGCACCAGGTAATAGCGAAACAACTTGATCTAAAACTGCTGTTGGAGCGTGAAGCATAATATATTTAGATTCACGAGCTTGAATTACACCTTGAATTCGAGTCATCACTTTATCGATTAGGGCTTGTTTAGTACAGGACATTTCACCTTCACGTTGAATTAAGCATGCTTTAGATTTATAAATGACTTCTATTTCTTGTAAACCATTGGCCTCAAGAGTTGCACCACTTGATACCAAATCACAAATTACATCAGCTAAACCAGCTCGAGGAGCCACTTCAACAGAACCATTAAGCAAACAAGTTTTAAAACTTACATTATATTGAGAGAGATAACGGCGGAGTAGGTGAGGATAAGTTGTTGCTACACGCAAATTATTTAAGCACTCAGGACCTGTATAGTTAAAGTCACGAGGGGCGGCAATAGATAAACGACATCCTCCAAAATCAAGTCTACGTAATTTTTTATATTGTGGATTATAACCTTCAGCTTGCCTATCTAGAACTTCTTCTTCTAAAACATTTTCGCCTACAATACCAATATCAACTACGCCATCAATCACAAGGCCTGGTATATCGTCATCACGAACGCGTAAAATATCAATTGGCATATTTTCAGCGAAAGCAATTAGACGTTGCTCTTGTAGATTAATTTTGATACCACACTGAGCTAGTAATTTTTTTGACTCATCACTTAAACGTCCTGATTTTTGCATTGCTATACGTAAACGTGAATTATCCAACATGTTATTCTCCCTAAATAAAATTATTAACCACAAACAAAAAACCCTCGGAAGTTTGATCTTCCGAGGGTTCTCTATTTGCTTTTGCGAAATCACCGGAAGACCATTTGTCTTCCAGCACCAATCGCCCGAAGACTATTCAGGAATGATGGTGATGATGGTGTTTAGTCATACAAAAACAATTCATAAAAATTAAAACCTTTAAATTTAACTGTTGTACAAAATATAACAGAAACGATTAATGAGCAATATCTTTTTGTTAATTTATTGAAATAAATTGTAAGCAAGCGATTATTATTAACAATAATCGCTTATTAACTATAAATATTTAATCATTTATTTTTACGATTAATTATAAGATTTGTTTTAACTTATGGCTGACTTTATAACGACTATAATCAGCAATTTTATTTAAGAAGTTCTCTAGACTATTATTTTCAAAGTGGCAAACAATCATATAACAACCATCACCAGTAATTTTGTAAAATTCGGAAACCTCATCAAATGATTTTACTAACTTTTCAAACGATTCAAATTGATTTGAATTCATATAAATAGTAATAAATTGTAATTGAGATTTTTGCTCTTTAATGGTGAATTTTTCGATAATATGATTATTTAATAACTCTTGCACACGTTGACCAACTGCTTGGCTTGACAAGAATACCTTCTCTCCAATCTCTCGCCAAGATTGACGACTATTCTCTTTTAACTCATTTAATATAGCGCGATCTTTTTTATCCATATTTTCATTTTGAAAGCGAATTGCTGTTAATTCCTTCAATTTACTATGTTATTTAAAAGTTAATACCTGCAGAATAATAACATAAAATATTATAAAGGAGAGCAAAATGACGCAAGCATTAATAATTATTGATGTGCAAAATGATTATTTCCCTGAGGGAAAATACCCATTAAATAATACCGAACAGACGTTGAAATATATTTTAAAGTTACAAAATTATTTCCGTCAAAAGCAATTGCCGATTATTTATATACAGCACATTAATCAAGATGTTAATGCCGCTTTTTTTGTAAAAAATAGCGACGGAACTCAGTTACATTCTAAATTACTTCCTCTTGAAGAGCATAATGAATTTATTGTTCAAAAAGCATATCCAAATAGCTTTTACCAAACTCATTTACAACAGAAGTTAGAGCAATTAGGTATATCACAATTAGTGATTTGTGGAATGATGAGTCACATGTGTGTTGATTCCACCACTCGCTGTGCATTTGAACTAAATTATCAACCAATTTTGATTCACGATGCTTGTACTACTCGTGATCTTAACTTTAATGGCAATATTATTGCATCACAAGTAGTTCATGATAGTTTTATGTCTGCATTAATGAAGTTTGCAACAGTAATGAAGTGTGAATCGTTTATACAAAAAATTTAATGAAGTGAATAACTGAAATACTATCTTGAACTTTAATAATTGAAGTAAAAATTCTTATTTTTGACATTAATATTTATCTGTGATAATACTAGCTGATATCAAAATAATTTGATATTAATTATTCTGTTAGAGGTGTATTACATGTTTCAATCCGTTGGAGGGCATCATGTAGCAAGAGAGGTTATTATATTATTATTCTTGTTGCCAATTTTTTATTTCTTTTATGTTCTGTCGTTCATAGTTATCTTTGCAAGAATGAATCGAATTATTAGAGCAATTCTTGCAACTATAATTTTGGCTTTAGCTATTTATATTTCAATCAATGCTAATTTAGAGTTTTTTGTATTTTTTCTTTCAGCTATTGTTTTTCCGCTTATCATTCGTTTTTGCCAATCAGAAACGAAAAAATATTTTGGTTCAAGACATAAATTGGCTTCTCTATTGAGTTATATATTATTACCATTATTTTGTACTTTCTTTTGGCCGACTTATTTAATCATAGTACCTGGCGTGACTAAGTATTTAGAAAATAGACCAAGTAGCGAGTGCAAAAAAAATGGACGTTTAGTTGAACTGTCCAAAGATACAATCTTACGTATTTATCCGAATTCTAAATATTCACCATTTTGGGTTATTGAAGGATATAATAGTGCTAATGTTTCAGAAAGAAAATTTTGCGAGAAGTTTTCTAATGATGCAGCTCATAAAATTGATAAAATTAGTGATATTAGAATTGACTCGAGTGATATTTGCCTTCATCCAACATCCAAAGCATTAACTGCTTATTGCAATAATATAAAAAATGAAAATTTACAATTTAACAATTTAGATATTGATTTTTTTAGAACTAATAAGAATAGCTCTGATGACAGTTCATTTAAAATATTTCAAGAAAACTTAGAGTATGCAAAAAGTAAAGAAAACTGCGATTATTGTTATAATAAATTTATAGAGAGTAATCAATTTGACAATAATATAGTTCTGTATAGATTTAAAAATAATAATATTCTAATTGTTCCCCAACCAAATTGGTTACCTATTCAATCTGAACCTTTAGTAATTAAATGTTCAATTGATAAGGATTTAGCATGTCATTATATTTATGAATATAAGGGGGATTTTAAAGTATCACTTCACTATGAATTTATTAATCATGATAATAAAGCCAATTATGGAGAGGAACCCATTTACAACCAAGAGTTCATTGATAAATATTTAGAAGGCGCTCAAAAAGCCGCTTTAGTAGTTGAAGATTTTATTGAGAGTCTAAGTGACAAGCAAGATATGGTGGATTGAGACTTTAGTTAAATAGTTTCAAATTACTTGCCGATTGATGTTAGTTTATATTTTAAGGATTGATTTCAGATAAAGCTTTCAATGCTTAGATAAATTTACCCAGAATATACATATTATAGTTTTCTTATTATCAATAAATAAACAATCAAAAAATTGTAACGTAATATGTTTAATAAAATAGATTATATAAACATAACTGGTTTAAATAAAATATAATTATTTGAATGTTAAGATAGGGAAGAGTAATAAACAATATCGATAGGAAAAATAAGCCATTATTAAAACTAGATTGAACTATTTATTTAAGCGATAAATCAAAATTAGAGGAAAGGTAATCATTTTTACCTTTCCTAGAAATTTAACATATTATGACTCGATAATTTGTGGATATTTTTTACCAGATAGAACACTAAATCTGCCGGTTCCAAGCAATGAAAGACTAAAAGCAGTTAAAGACATAAATGCTGGATATTCCCAACCACCACCTGGATTAGTAAATGACCAACCATTAGCCCAATGCACAATAGTTATTATTGCTAGTTGAAAAAAGGCAATTAATGCAACAGCGCGAGTTAGAATACCTAATAGCAACAATGCACCGCCACCAATTTCAAAAACGATTACAATATAAGAAAAGAACCCAGGAAAACCAAGAGTGTGAAAATACTCTGCGGTACCTTCTGGTGTTAGAACAAGTAACTTTGTAAAACCATGAGCTAAAAACATCATACCTAAAGCAATTCGTAATACGAAAGCAGCTACATCAGTTTGATATTCTTTCATTGTGTGTTTCCTATATTAAGTTAACAAAATAATAAAAATCTTATATATCTATTACTTATTTGAAACATAGGATACTGCATGTGAGATTGTCTCACAGTTAACAATCAATAGTAAAGGAACATTAAAAATATTAAAGTTCTTCTTATCAATATGAATTAGTACTATTAATTGCGATAAAATAGCGGTGCGACTAATGTCGCACCGGTATTACTTACTTATTGTTGGTGTCGAATAGAATTGGTATTTAAATTTGTTTGCCTAAATTATGTTTCTAAACATTCAAATTTTATTGGGTAACATTATATATCAAAAATGAGACTTTAGTCTCATTTTTTTAAAATATTTCACAATTAATAATTTATTATTTAAAATGAAAGAAATGGAGTAAAATTAATATAAGTCAAAAAACACTGTTATGAACAAATTTGAAACTAGTTCTTTGAACAACTTTACAAGTCTTAAAAAAAAGAATTATGAGCGACTATTAGAGATTGCTTTGGATTCATTAGAAAATGGAATTGAACCTACGATTACTGAGTTAGCTGATAAATCAGGAATCTCAAGATCGACTGCTTATCGCTATTTTCCAACACAAAATGATCTGATATCGGCAGTGGTTAATCGTTCACTTGATCCTATTTTACAATGGCATACAGACGAGCAAAATATAAGCCAAAGAGTTAATGAATTCATATCGTTTGCTTATACTGAAATGATAAAACATGAAGGTGCTATAAGAGCGACGATGCGATTATCTTTGCAACAATGGGCGAATGAGCGTTCTAAATCAGCACCTAATACAACAAAACGAGTACGGGAAAATCGTAAAGAGGTAATTTCGAAATTATTACAACCGTTACAATCACAGCTTAGTGAAGAGCAATATAATAAAGTCATTTATACCATATCAATCATCTGTGGTTCGCAAATAACGGTTTTAAAAGATGTTTGGAATTTAGATGATTCATATATTATATCGCTTTCTCAATGGATAGCTAACGCTATCATTAATCAAGCGAAAAATGATGCTAACACTTAACGTGTTTTTTTCCCTATTTCCTTTCTAAGTTTTTAAAAACGAAAAATCATTCAAAACACTGCCATATTAGACAGTGTCTTTCTTTTATAACTATAAATTTTAGAAACAGATATTTTTTTAATGGTATTGAATTGGTTGTTGGTTTTGTTCATCGTGAACTAAAAACAAACAGGTATTGCTGGTTAAAACGGCTTGTTGTAAACGCAGTTTATCTTGCTCATTAAGATCATTAACACATGCAACTACATAACTACAGGTTTTACTTTGTAATGCTTTCTCAATAGTAGATACTAAATTTTCATTATTCAAATTAGCTAAATGAACAACTTTTTCTTTATCTAGTCCAGCAGTATTCACCCATGAACGTTTTAGCATCGGACGATCTGATAGCCATAATTGCCATTTTTTCTCTTTATTAAATGAACGTAATAAAGGTCGCTGTTGTTGTAACACCTGTTGAAAGGGTGTTTCAAAATTGATAGCCATAAGTTGTGGTGAAGAATGTTCAATAAGCATAAAAACCTCGATACTGTTTACATATACAGTGTATATTAATACAGTAATTTGAGGTTGTAAATACTATTTGTGATCATTTTTTATATTGTTTTGGGTTAATATACCTTCATGAACGAAAAAATTGATAGGTAAAAAAGCCTAAAAATGTCATTAAAACTGAGCCAGTAACATGAACAGCAATGGTCGCTAATCCCCAACCAATACGACCTTCTTGAAGAAAATTAACAATTTCAGCTGAAAATGTTGAAAAAGTAGATAACCCACCACAAAAACCAGTAATTATCAGCAATCGCCACTCAGCAGAAAGATTTGCATGATTAAAAAAAGCAATTGCAAAACCAATAATATAACCAGCGATCAAATTAGAAAATAATGTACCTAAAGGAATAGCAAAAGCAATGACATTTAATTTTAACGATAAGAACCAGCGAAGCAATCCTCCGAAAACTGAACCGATTGAAATAGCTAAAATAAGTTTCAACATAAATGGGCAACCTTTAAATCATAAATTAAATCCGATCATATCAGTAGAGCATCCAATTGGATATCTTTTTGAAGATAAAATCATTCATTTATTAAATATATTAAATATTCGATTTCAATCGTTATTATTTTTTACTGGTTTGCGCTAAAATATTTAGCTAAATGATTAAATATAAAGGTTATGATAATGTTTACAGGAATCGTACAAGGTGTTGGTCAGATTATTTGTATCACAGATCAGGACAAATTAAGAACCTATAAAGTCAAACTTCCACACAACTTAACAAATAATATTGAAATCGGGGCATCAATAGCAAATGATGGCTGTTGCTTAACTGTAACCGGAATTGAAAATGACTGCGTAACCTTTGACATTATGCAAGAAACCCTTGCTTTAACCACTCTCGGCAATAAGAAGCAAAACGACTTTGTTAATATTGAACGAAGTGCTAAATATGGTGATGAAATAGGTGGGCATGTAATGTCTGGACATGTCTCTTGTACTGCAACCATTATCGATATCCAAAAAACAGCTACCAACTGTCAAATGACCTTAGCTATGCCAGAAAAATTTATGAAATATGTGCTATATAAAGGCTTTATTGGTATAGACGGCGCAAGTTTAACCGTTGGTGAGGTTAAAGATAACCATTTTAACATTCACCTGATTCCAGAAACCTTATCGATTACTACTCTGGATACCAAAAAAGTAGGGGATAGTGTTAATATCGAAATTGATTCACAAACTCAAGCTATTGTCGATACGGTTGAACGCGTATTAGCAAAATAAATGATTGATCACAAAAGATTATCTAATAATGGTTTATTGCAAAAAATAGACTTTTTATTGAGGTAAAAGCAAACTATTAAAAGCATCAAACCATTATTATTGAATTAACTTATAATATAAGTTATTACAAACATTTATCTCTTTTAAAAAAATAAACTCAGCTATTTAATAGGATGAAAATATTAAAGATATGCTTTACTATCTGAAATGAATCATCCAAATAATCATCATTCTTAATTTATTCATTAAAAAGAAATATAAAATAGTAATTTCATGTCAAATGACTAAATGTATTACCTCATTATTAAGACCTTTATAATCATCTAGATTAAGAAAAATACCCCATTTTAAGATTGCTATTCACGCAATTAGACTTTTCAACATTGGTTATTATCACATTTGATTCCAGATTAATCTGGAAAAAAATGTAATCGTCTTATTTATTTATCTAACTATACTTTAAATCATCATGAAGGTATTACATATAGAAAAAGGAGTTGAGTAATGGAAAGACAGATCAAATTACTTAAACTACTTTTTAGCCAGTCAGAATTTAAACCGGCTGCTTTTTTTAGTTCAAAATTATTAATTTCAACTAAAACCGTATATTGCGATATTGAAAAACTAAACGAACGTTTGAAAACGATACCGAATATGGATATTCGAATCGAAAAGTCACCTCGTAAAGGATTAATTTTATTAGGTCAAAAAACGGATATTGAAACAATAATTAATTATTTAGAACAAAAAAATAGTCACAGTTATTTTAATAAAAAATCACGGCGATTAAGTCCTGAATATCGTCGCTTAGATATTGTTAAACGATGTTTATTGAATAGTGAAAACGTATCACTTGAGCAATTATCTTTTGACTATTTAGTCAGTAAAACATCATTACACAAAGATATCGAATTTATTAATCGTGCGCTTGAACAAGAAAATATCGTATTAACCGTCACTCACAAAGGAATTCATGTTGACGGTAATGAAAATCAAATACAACGAGCGATTAAACATTTTCTCTCCTTATATATTCACAAACAAGATGACTATTATCTAAATCAATTGATGAAATCCTTTATTGGGGATGATTCGTTTGAACAGATAAATCGATTACTGTTTGAACGTTTTGAATCGGTCGTTGCACAATCTACTGAGCATTATCTATCTTCATTACTGATATCAATTACCATACAACTTAAGAGATTGTGTTTGGGATATTCAATTCCTGAAGAAAATGATTTTTTATTTAATCATATTCGATATATGCAATCCTACTTGATTGCCTCGGAATTGGCAAAAACACTTGAGTCAACTTTTCAGGTGGCGTTTCCAACCAATGATATTAAATATTTAAGCAAACTGTTTTTTGCTCATCGAATCATTGATGAAAATATCATTGTTGATGACAGTTTTTATGAACAAATCATCTTTAGGATAATAAAAAAAATTGGTGACATTGAGAATGTAGATTTAACGGGTGATAGTAAATTGTTTCACTCTTTACTGTCACATTTTCCATCGATGATTACTCGTTTACAAAAGAAAATCCGTATTATAAATCCAATACTAGACGAGATAAAACAAGAATATTCTAAATTATTTAGTGTGTTATGGTATGCACTTTCAGACTTAGAACGTAAATTTGACATCCATTTAAATGATCATGAAATATCATTTTTATTGATTCATTTTCAAATAGCTTTAGATAAAGCCGCGGATGCAAATAATATTGTCATTATTTGCCAATATGGATGCTCTTCATCAAATTTAATTTTAAATAAAGTACGAAAACTTTTACCGTCGAAAGATAATATCGAAGTCTATTCTGTTTCAAAATTAAATTCGACCAAACTTAGTAATGTCGATTTAATCATCACAACACTTGATATCAACAACATTAATAAACCAATTGTCAAAATATCGTCATTATTAAACAATCAAGATTACCAAAATATTATCCAAGCTTACGCCAACTATGTTCTTAATAAACAACCCGATTTTTCAGACAATTACTATCCAACAACAGCTAAATTCGTTAAAGCCGATTTAATTGAATTAAACGTTGATATTCAACACAAAAATGAATGCCTTAACTTACTGATAAATAAGCTTGAAGAGAAAGGATTTGTAACTAAAAACTATCGTGATTCAGTGTTATATCGTGAAGAAATCGGTGATACCTCGATTGAAAATGGAATTGCTTTACCACATGGTTCACCAATGTTTGTTATCAAATCAAGCATATCAATCATGACCTTAAAACAACCGATCAAATGGGGCATGATTGATGTCAGCATCATTATCATGGTTAGTCTTTCGGAGAACAATATTAATAGTATTAATGACGTTTTCACTGAAATTTATGAAATAGTCTCGAATAAACAGGCAATTTCATCCTTAAAAAATCTCACAAACTTTAAACAACTTAAACTATTTTTGGACAATCAAAGAGGAATCAAGAATGTACTTTGATCAGCATTTATGCCTATTCAATATTGAGGCAAAAACTAAAGAAGAGATCTTAACAACAATGGCACAAATGTTATTTTCACATGGAATTGTTAAACAAGACTATTTAGATGGAATTTTGCAAAGAGAAAAACAATATCCAACAGGATTATTAATTAATTCCGTCGGTTTTGCCATACCACACACTGATTCTTCAAAAGTTAATCAGTCACAAATTTGCTTTGCATCCCTAAAAAATCCAATCATTTTTTCTGGTATGACTGATGATAAAGAACAAATCCCAGTCAAATTCATTTTTATGCTAGCAATG
Organism: Gilliamella sp. B3023; assembly: GCF_026536845.1. Lineage (NCBI taxonomy): Bacteria > Pseudomonadati > Pseudomonadota > Gammaproteobacteria > Orbales > Orbaceae > Gilliamella > Gilliamella sp. B3023. Next base: position 78,634 of record NZ_JAFNNH010000008.1, on the reverse strand, counting down.
AAGCAGCCACATGAGCAAATTGAAAATTTACAGAACCTTATTGGCTTATTTCAAAATGATGAGCAAATAAAATTATTAGAAAAGTGTCAATCAATTAACGAATTTACCTCTATTTTAAATAGCGCAGGCGTTAAATAGGGTTGATTAATTTTATCAAGGAGTTACAAATGGATAGTGTCATTAATATTTTTCAATGGTTAATAGATCTTGGTGGAGTGGTTTTTTTACCAATCATCATTTTTATCATAGCCTTATTTTTTAGAGTCAGTTTTTCCAAAGCGATAATGTCGGGTATTACCGTCGGTATCGGTATCGTTGGTCTTGGATTAGTTATCGGTTTACTATCTGACACTTTAGGTGTTGCCATCCAAAAAATGGGTGAACAGTATGGAACATCATTAAGTATTATGGATATTGGTTGTGGAGTAGGTGGGCCATTGGCATTCTCAACGACATTGGGGTTATTGCTAATTCCAGCATCATTAATTATCAATTTCTTATTTATCTCACTCGGTTGGACTCGAACTTTAAATGTCGATATCTGGAATTTCTGGTTTGCAATTTTCCTAGGTTTAGTGGCATATTCAGTCACAGGTGAATATTGGGTTGGTATCATTGGCTGTATAACTGCAGTAATGTTGCAATGGTTTTTAGCCGATCTATTACAGAAACCAATAAGCTCATTTTTTGGTTATCCTGGCATTGCTATTACTCACCTCATGGCATTATCGGGTGCAATTGTCGCAATCCCATTAAATTGGATCTTTGACCGAATTCCAGGTTTAAATAAATTAAATGCCGATTCAGAAACGCTAACCAAACGTTTTGGTATCTTTGGTGATACTGTTGTTATCGGATTAATCATCGGTATTGTCGTTGGGATTTTAGCCAATTATGATGTTCCAAAAATTGGTCAGCTAGGTATTTCAACTGCTGCAATCATGAAAATTATGCCAAAAATGGTTGCAATGTTTATGGAAGGCTTACTTCCTGTTGCTGACGCTGCGCGTGAATTTACTAGTAAAAAACTTAATGGAAAACAAGTAAACATCGGAATGGATGCCGCGTTAACTGTTGGTCATCCTGCGGTAATGGCAACTGCGTTAATCATGGTGCCTGTATCATTACTACTTGCTTTGATCTTACCGGGTAACAAAGTACTACCTTTTGGTGATTTAGCCTTCTATGCATTTGGCATCTGCTTAATGGTACCGTTCTTTAAAGGTAATATTATTCGTTCAATCCTTGGTGGCACCATTTACCTAGTTATCTGCCTATATATGGCAACTTGGCTTGCACCAGTCATCACTGATGTATTCCATCTAGCTAATTATGATGTAGGTACAGCTGGTATTGTTACTGTAATTTTATGTGGATTATGGCCTGTAACACTATTTGTACTGTTATTAACCCATATCGGATACCTTGGCTTAATTGGTTTAGCTCTCGTAATCCTTTGCTTGCTTATCTATATCAACAAAATCAAAAAAATTGAAATGTATTAAAAGGAAATAGTCATATGAAAAATTTACTCATAATGTGTGGTGCAGGTCATGCAACTTCAACTATTGCAGTAAGCAAAGTCACTAAATGGCTTAGTGATGAAAAATTAACAGATCAAGTGAAAATTTATCAATCTAAAATTGCTGATGAACTTAATAAAATCGACTCTTATGACGTAGTGGTGAGTACCACCATTGTACCAGATTCAATTAAGGCTAAAGTCATCAACGGTTTACCATTACTTACTGGTGTAGGATTGAATGAGTTTTTTGCAGAGTTAAAAAAACGTTTAGCTATTTAATTGAAAAGCATCATTAAGTATTTATAACGACCGCCTCATTAACTTTCGTTAACTGAAATAACAAAGTTAATGAGGCTGCAATAAGGAATAAAGCAATATGAAAATTATTCATCATGCCATTGAAATCAATACTGTTGCTGGCAGACACTCTTACCATGATATTACTGAAGAATTAAATCAATTTGTTAAGCAATCCAATATCGAAAATGGTCAGTTAACCATAGCTACCACACATACAACCTGCTCACTATTTTTTGAAGAGTGTATGCATGACACTAATTTTTTTGGGGATGAGTTTCTTCATGTCGATATCAACAATACCTTAGAAAAAATTGTACCACGCATGACCAGTGAAAATCAGTACAACAGCCCAGGTCCAAAGCATGTTGAATTTGGTTTAGGACTTAGTGATCCCAATTATCCAGCAGAAAAATGGGTTATGCTAAATACTGATGCTCATATCAAATCATCACTTTTTGGTCATTTCTCATTGGTGTTGATCATTAAAGATGGTTCGCCACTATTAGGGCAATTAGGAAAAATCTATTTTGTTGACTGGGATGCGCTTCGTGAACGAAAACGTAATGTCAATTTTATGTTGATGGGCTGTTAATAAGAGGGAATAATTATGATACTGTCTCCATCACTATTTAATTCTGATCTTTATCAGATTAAAAAAAACTTGGAAAAATTGAAATCATTGGGTATTCGTCAATTACATATTGACGTGATGGATAATCACTATGTACCAAATCTTGGTTTTAATGCAAGCTTTGTCAAAGATTTAAAAACACATACTGATTTCATTTTAGATTGTCATCTTATGGTCGAGAAGCCTGAGTTAGCCATAGCAGATTTTATTGATGCTAAAGCTGATATTATCACCTTTCATTACGAAGCAACGACCCATCACTCATTCATTATCAACAAAATAAAAAGTAACAATATCAAAGCTGGAATAGCTATCAATCCAAGCACAACCATTGAAAACCTTAAGCTACTCTTACCTTTTATTGATTTGGTACTCGTTATGACAGTCAATCCTGGTCAAAAAAATGAAAGCTTTTTACCTTTTACCTTACAAAAAATTGAACAATTAACCCGTGAAAAGCAAAAAGGTAATTATCATTACGACATCCAAGTTGATGGCAATATTACTGACCAAACTATATCACCATGCATTGTCGCTGGAGCAAATAGCATTGTATCGGGTGGATTCATCTTTAAAAATAATGCCATAGAAAGCAATATTGAAAAATTAAAAATGGCAATAAAATAGGAATAAAACAGTGACTATCAAAAATGTACTTAGCAATATATTGACAGAAATATCGGCGCAGGAAGGTAATTTAAATGAAGATCAACTTCAGGAATTTAAAAACGCTATTATTTCCGCAAAACATATCTTTTTAGCTGGAACCGGCAGATCAGGATTAATGATTAGTGCATTTGCTAATCGATTAATGCATTTAGGTTTAAATGTGAGTTTAATAACTGAAATCAGCAAACCTAAAGCAAATGTTGGCGATTTATTGATTTTAGGATCTAATTCTGGGGAAACTAAAAGCCTCATTGCTTATGCTAATCAAGCAAAAGCAATCGGTGTTAAAATAATCCTATTTACCACCAACATCAACTCAAGTTTAGCAAAACTAGCTGATAACATTGTTGCAATTCCAATCAATGTTGTTCAATTAAATCAACCTATGGGCAGTACCTTTGAACAACTATCTCTGCTGACTTATGACAGCATCATTTATAGCCTAATGGAAGATTTGAATCAAACGCCAGAATCAATGAAAAATCGACATGCCAATATTGAATAGCATTGAGTCTAAAAAAACTCCAAGTCTCAAACCTAAATTAGTGATGGATGCTTTTGGAGGCAAGTCCATTGCATCTACACTATATGGGATAGTTAACATTATAGTATTTAATATCTTTATAAAATTTTGAGGAACGGGTTTTTTGATTCAAAAAAAGTTGAGGAGCGGGGTTTTTGAGGGGATGAGAATGCAAATAGCTCTTAAAAAGTTAAACCGCCATTAATTTATCTATTCAATTAACAGCGATTTTATCCCTTACAGATTGAATCACTATTTAATGTTTTTTAAATAGTCAGCAATTTCTGCAATATCTTTAGGTGTAGTTTGGCAGCATCCGCCAATCAATTTAGCACCTAATTTTAACCAAGTTGGTAATTGGTTTTTGAAAGTACAGTTGTGTTGGTGATTTTTATGCCATTGTTTGGTGGTTGGATCATACTGTTCACCTGAGTTTGGATAAACAATCAAAGGTTTTCTAGTTAAGGTTTGTAATACGGTTAATGCGGCAGTTACTTCTTCTAAGGCAATGCAATTAATACCAACACTAACCACTTGATCAACGTTATTTAGATAATCGATCACTTCTTTTAGCGGGGTACCATCGCTAAGGTGATTAGCATCTTTTAAGGTAAATGAGAACCATGCTGTCATTGTTGGATACTGTTTCAGTACTTTAACAAGCGCTTTAATTTCAGCAAAATTGGGTAAGGTTTCGCAAGCTAGGATATCGGCTTTTGCATCGATTAGTGCTTGTATTCGGATCTGATGAAACTCGATAAATTCTTCTTCACTTAATTGGTAGTTGCCTGTGTATTCTGAACCATCAGCTAAATAAGCACCATAAGGACCAACTGAACCAGCTATAAATAGTGGTTTATTTTTACCAATCTGAGTTAAATATTGCTCTTTTGCTTGTTGAGCCAGCTCGACACTTTTTTTGATAAGCTTTATAGATTCATCTAAAGATATCCCTTTTTTAGCGAACCCTAAAGGTGATGCCTGATAGCTGGCAGTGGTTGCACAATCTGCACCAGCTTTAAAGTAGTCATAATGAACTTGCCTAATCAGATCGGGTTGTTCTATTAATACTTTGGCTGACCACAAACTATCATTAAGATCACAGCCACGGCGCTGTAACTCACTAGCTAAAGCACCGTCAATTATGATATTTTGGTTGAATGATATTGGATTAGACATTATCGGTTCACTCGTTGTTGATAAGCTCGGGTAACATGATAGGCGATATAGCAAAACACCACAAATGGAATACCACAATAAAGCGCGATGCGCTGTTCTGGATCGAATGCCAAACCAACACAAGCAACTAAGCATAGAATAAAGCCTAAAATTGGTACTAATGGGTATAAAGGTGCTTTATATTTGAGACCTTCAATGTCAGAAGATGAAAGTTGTTTTCTAAAAAAGTAATGAGAAGCACAAATACTTAACCAAACCGCCACCACAGCAAATCCAGAAATCGCGGTTAGGCCGACAAACACCGTATCTGGGGCGATGACACTAGAAAACAGCGCTAATAAACCGCCAATCATACTAACGGCAATAGCTGTGGTTGGAATACCTTTTTTATTTAGTTTACTAAAGTATTTAGGTAATGTGCCTTGATTGGATAATGACCATAACATCCGACCAGAAGCATATAGACCAGAATTAGCGGCGGATAGAATAGCGGTTAAAATAACAAAATTCATAATATCAGCCGAATAGGGGATACCAATACTTTCGAACACTTCAACAAATGGACTTTTGATTACACCAGCTTGCTCCATTGGTAGTAGCGCTGCTAATACAAAAATTGTACCAACGAAAAAGATGATTAATCTGAAAATAGTGGTTTTAATCGCTAATGGAATCGATTTTTCAGGCTGATGGGTTTCACCAGCAGCTATACCAATAAGTTCGGTTCCAGAAAAAGCAAAATTAACTGATACCATGGTCATAATTATTGGCGTAATACCATTTGGGAACCAGCCATACTCGGTAATATTATGTAAAAATGGAGCTGGCATATCATTTTTCATCGGAATTATGCCAAAAATAGCTGCGCTTCCGGCAATGATAAATACTACGATAGTGATGACTTTTATTATCGAAAACCAAAACTCACTTTCGGCAAAAAATTGTGCAGTAATTATATTCAACATAAAAATGACTAAGCAAAAAACTAAACACCACTGCCATACAGGGACTTGCGGGAACCAGTATTGCATACACAATCCGGCAGCGGTAAAGCTTGATCCTAACGCGACAGTCCAAGTTAACCAATAAAGCCAGGCTACCGTATAGCCTGTAGCAGGGCTGATAAATCGTGATGCATAGGTATGAAAGGCACCCGTTTCAGGCATAGCCACAGCAAGTTCACCTAAACATAACATGACAAGATAAACGACTAATGCGCCAATTAAATAGGCAATGATTGCACCAATTGCGCCAGCAGTGGCAATAATATAACCGGTATTAAAAAATAGACCGGTCCCAATTACACCACCTAAAGATAGCATAATTAAATGCCGAGTTTTCATGGTGCGTTTAAATTGATTTTCATTACTAACAGAAGAATGTTTATTCATAAAATTTATTTTTAGTTAAAGTAAAAGAATCCATAATTCTAAGTAAGTTGAATTATGATTTAAATTTTCAATGATTTATATCATGACATTTATTTGGATGATTGCTCTTAATTGTAATAGATACGATTAATATAAGCGATATTTTTGTCATCATTTAACGATTAATAAACGCATTGTTCTAATCAGCTGATTAAAGAAATCTTGTTTATTTAATTTTTTATCATTAACATCAACTTCATCTTTATCTCGTTCTAAATTGTAATCAATGTTGGAATAGATTCCTTTTTCATTGTTTTTATCAAATGTAAATAATGGATTATCCTTTAAAAATTGATGACAAATTATAAAAAGTTCTCGACTACTACTTTGTATCTCTTCCAACTGAACGTTATTGTCTATAGGATTGTTGGTTTGTGCTTTAATACGTCCTAATACTTTAATTGGTATATCAATATTCCATTTGAGGGCTTTTATTTTATCTATATTACGGTACTTATAGATATCATCGGTTATTTCAATTAAAGCACGGATTGCTATATCGCCTTCATCATTGTGCCAACTTAAATTATTTAATGAAATTTTTCGATTAGAAGGGGTGAGAAAATTATCAAAAAGCCATTTTTGTTTGGCTATTGGATCGATTGGATATCCCAAATCTTCACCATCTATGCCTTCATAATTAATATCTAATTTTCCTTATCCTAGATTTTGATTGCCATAAGTAATTGAATTAATATTTGTTATAAAATAACCATCTACTGTGAGATTATCATTAAGTTTACTACTTTGCTTTATGTTTAAATTATTAATTGCAATTGGTGGAACATAAGTCGAAGTGAATTTGATTTTATCAATATTTGTTATTGAATCGATATTAGGAATGGTAAATATTTCTTGTTCATCTATATTGAAAGCATAATGGCCTTTATTTTCAATATTGCTTATATCAAATAGAAATCGATTAATCGTGCCAACGTTTATGTGTAAGTTACCAAGGTTCATTTTATATTCTATCTGATCCTGGTTTGGTTTTGCCGTTAAGATAAACTGCTCAAATGAAATAGCATCCTGTTTATTTTTATAAAGTGTTAAATTATCAAATTTTAATGTCGATATGAGTTGATTTCTGTCTTCTCCACTTTCTAAATTGTAAATAACATCTGAAATATAAAATTCTAATTTCGAATGATTCAATTTGATTGCCTTTGTCGCTAATTTAACAATTAGATATTGCCCATATCCGATGCTTGCATGACCTGTTATAAAAGGTTTATTACCCGCAATTTTCCAAAGTTCTGGAGAGTTTATTTTACCCATTTCATATTCAATCCAAGCAAATTTTGGAGTAAAAACACCATTTGCCAAAGCTGCAGTGGGGAAGGGACCATGATAAATAGTTAAATCATCATCAAATACTTTTAGGGTACTTTTTTGAGATTGATTTTTAGGGGATAAGGTAAAAGTTAAGTGAACTTTTGTCGAAAAAATATTCTTTTGATAATGGCTTTTATTAATCGTAATATCAAATAATTGTTGATAGCTATTAACTTTTTCGGTTAAGGATTGAAGGTTATTATCAAATTCTCTTTCAATAATATTGCCTGTATGCCATGAAATTCCAATATAGCCAAGTCCTAGTGCTGACATTATAATTAAGATGCTTTTTTTCATTAATATTCACTTATAATATTCTTATTTTCTAATGATATTTTTTAAAGACTTATTTAACTATATTAAGTATGTTATTTCAAAATTTAATAAATTCTATAAATTTACATCTATCATTGTTTAATCAAAAACTTTATTTTGCGATTTGATATAACTAATCAAATAATATGTATCGGATTTGCAAATAAATTATTTTTTAGAAGCTATCCCGCCAAAAGGTGGCGGGATAAATTAGTGATAAAAAGTTTAACTTTTAAAAATGGTTTTGAAGCTCTTGAAAACTCATTTTTTTGCCATTAAGGTTGAATTGACCACTTTGTTTAGTGTATTCAATTTCAGTGAATATACCTTCCACATCTCCTTTTTTAAATAAAATTGCTGGATATGGAGATCTATTAAAAGATCTTTCAACGATGAATTGCATTTGTTTAGCATCAGACTCAAATTGTTGTTCAGAAATATTTTCATTTTCTGGATTATCAAATTGAGTCTTAATACGTGCTATAACTTTGTATGGTGCATCAAGATTTACTTTAAATTGGTTAAGTTGATCGATATTTTGAGCCAATCTTAAACTTGACATTATAGTGAAATCTGAAACATCAAAAAATGCACTGAAGTTAAAATCACCGGCTGCATTGTGCCAATTGACTTTTTTGAAGTTCATTTTGGTATTAGGTGAACTATGTTTTATTTTAGCTAAAAACGGCGCTGCTTCCGGGTAAATTTCTAAAAAAGATTTATCTAATCCTTCAAAATCAAATTCAAACGAACCATTACCTATGTCTTGTTTACCATATTTAAATGAACCAATCTTGAATGCAAAATCACCATTTAAGCCACTCTCTTTTGCTTCTAACACATAATTCCAAGCTAAATTTTTCAGAGAAATTTCTGGTGTATCTCTGGCCGATTCAAAATTAAAATAGAAATCATCAACGCTAGCATTTAAAGTATATTTATTTTGAAAATCTGCATCGTTAACAACTTTTAAATTGGTTATTTTTAATTGATTATCTGCATCATGTTGATAATTAATTTTACTTGCTTCAATCGAAATTGATGGGGCAACAAAATTAATGTTTCCTGAAGCACGCCAATTTATCTCACCAAGATCAAGTTTAGCATCAGCATCTTCAACTCCGATATCTTTCAAATCAAGTACAATTGGTTGAGTTGATATGTTATAGTCTATGAAGTCAGAGTAAGACAGGCTTATATGACCTTTCATAAATGGCTGATTGCCCGCTTTTTTCCATAAATCAGGATTAAATTGTTCACTATTTTGAAATTCAACCCAAGCTTGTTGTGGTGTGAATACGCCATTTTTTAACGCTTCAATTGGAAAAGGACCATGATGAATAATCACATCATCATCGTATAATACAACTGTTTTTGAGTTTTCAATGTTTGTTACAGCTAATTTTATGTGTGTTTTAGTTGAAAAGAGGCTTTTTTCGTCATTTGTATGCGTGATTTGTACCTCAAAATTATCTTGTAAGCTATTAACTTCTTGGGTTAAATTTTTTAATGTGCTATCAAGACCATCTTCTATTACATTTCCGGTATACCATGCAGTACCAACATACCCCAAACCTAATATTGCAATAACACCAACTGCTAATTTTGTTTTCTTCATTTTTACTCTCTTGATTTCTATTACTTGTTAATTACTTTTTAAAATTAATAATTTTTACTGTTTTCTTACTTCGGGTTTAAGCCTAATCGCGTTTAATTCATAGTTATTTAAATAGTTCCAACACATTACTTTTATTATAAATTTTTCCATTAATATTAACATCATTGCTATCTTGATGTATATCGATAAATAAACCTTGCTCTCCGTCTTTACTAAAGGTAAATAATGGCGAATCATTAGACATATGTGCCAATATGTCTTGGACTATTTTTTTAGATTTATTAAATTGATCCTCTGTTATACCACTATTATTAGGCGAATGATATTGAGCAAATGTACGCGCTAGTACGTTAAGCGGGGCGTTCACGTATAATGTAAAGTTATTGATGTTATCAAACGGATCATTAATTGTATAAATTTTACTAAGATTAGTAACATCAAGTAAGCCTTTGATATTGATGTCACCATTATCATTATGTAAATTTAATTTTTTTAACTCAAATCGACTATTGATAGGTTGATTATATTGAGTATCTTCATCGATAAACGCTGCACCAAATTCCGCCTTATCTAACCCTTGATAATCAATATTTATTTCTGCTTTGCCTAACTCTTGTTGTCCATATAAGATCGAGTCAATACTACCGCTAAAAAAGCCATTTAGAGTACGGCTATCACCAAAATTAACTTTCTGATTGACTGAAATTTTATTTAATTTAATAGCAGGTCGTTTATCGTCTGACTCAGGAATTAAGGTAAACTTATCGAGGTTAGCTTGTAAGGTTATATTTTGATTATTGGAATCAATAGTGCTATCTACTTTTAGATTGTTTATTAAGAAAGTGTCATTATCGGACTTAGTAAAGTCATAATCAGGATTGAAAAAAGCATCTCTTAGATTTGTATTTAAAGAATCTAAACTCAATAAATAATGAGTATTTGTTGATTGTTTTTCGCCAGCAAACTCAATGTGAAGCTTATCTAAAGTGAAATATACATTAGCTTTTTTGGTGTGAAATCTATCTAAATCCAGCGTTATCGAAGGTATAGGGGAATCATTATTACTAATAAATGTAAAACTACCATTACCTAATTCGTATTCAAGATTAATATTAGTTTCGAACTCCCTTTTTTCACTAAATTTTCGACTAAAAAGTTTCATGATCAGATTATTACTATAATCCAAACTAATGTAGCCAGTAATAAATGGTTGATTTCCCATAGCTTCCCATAACGCAGGTTTAGCTTCTTGGCTGATTTCATAATCAATCCAAGCCTGTTGTGGTGAAAATATACCTTGTTTTAAAGCTGCAATTGGGAATGGTCCATGATGAATAGTAAAATCTTTATCAGCTAACGTTAATACATCCTCTGAACTTCCATCTTTGGGTGTTAACGTCATATAGATGTGTGTTTTGGTTGAAAACAGATGTCTTTCATGATTAGAAAGGGAAATGTTTAACTTAAAGATATTTTGCGCATTGTTAAATTTTGCAACGGTTTCGGGTAACGTATTGTATAGTTCCTTTTCTATTACGATACCTGTATGCCATGCAATACAAATATAGCCTAATATAGTAATAATGGTGAATATAGCAATAGTAATAATGGTTAATATTGTTTTTTTCAATTCTTATGTTCCTGTATATTTCGAGCTATTTTTCTTGATGTTCAGCAAAATCTGCTAATAAATTTTTAATATAATCAATGCGTTCAATGCGCTCTAAATCAGCTTTGAGTAATTTTAATCGATTTGTTCCTTCCAAGCGATAATTTTTTGGTGATTTTTGAATTGTTTCAATTAAATAATCAACTGAAATTTTGTTGTTAGATCCAAACTCAATAAAACCCCCTTTTTCACCAAATTCAATTTTTGTAATACCTATTTTTTGTGCTTGATAACGGATTTTCGTTGTTTCTAATAAAAAAAGTACCGGATCAGGTAGCTGACCAAAGCGATCGCGCATTTCGACTTGAATATCGGTTAATTCATCTAAACTTTCGATACTTGCAATTCGCTTATATAGTGACAATCGAGTATTGACATCGGGGATGAAATCATCAGGAATCAACGTTGGTAATCGTAACTCAACTTCGGTCTGTTGATTATTGAGTAATGATTCAAGAGTCGGTTCTTTGCCTTCCTTAAGAGATTTAACGGCATCATCAAGTAATTCGATATAAAGGTTAAAACCAATTGTTTCAATCTGCCCACTTTGATCACTGCCTAATAATTCGCCTGCACCACGGATTTCAAGATCATGTGTAGCTAAAGCAAAACCAGCACCTAAGTCCTCTAATGTAGCGATAGCATCAAGGCGTTTTTTAGCATCTTTACTTAGTAATTTAGGGTGTGGTGTTAATAAATAAGCGTAAGCTTGGTGATATGAGCGTCCAACTCGACCACGCAATTGATGTAATTGTGCTAAACCAAATTTATCGGCTCTTTCAATAATAATGGTGTTGGCATTAGGGATGTCGATTCCGGTTTCGACAATGGTAGTACACACCAATAAGTTGAATCGTTGATGATGAAAGTCATTCATTACGCGCTCTAAATCGCGTTCATGCATCTGCCCATGACCAACTGCAATTCGTGCTTCAGGTACCAATTCAGCTAACTTTTCAGCCACATTTTCAATATCTGATACGTCATTGTGTAAGTAATAAATTTGACCACCACGCAAAATTTCACGCAAGATGGCTTCACTAATAACTAAGTTATCATATTCTCGAACAAAGGTTTTTACCGCTAATCGGCGAGCAGGTGGTGTAGCGATAATTGAGAGATCACGCATACCACTCATTGCCATATTTAGCGTTCGAGGAATAGGGGTAGCCGTTAAGGTTAATATGTCGATATTGGCTCGCATCGCTTTAATACGCTCTTTTTGGCGAACACCAAAGCGATGTTCTTCATCAACAATTAAAAGCCCTAAATCTTTCCATTTTACATCTTCTTGTAAAAGTTTATGGGTACCAATAACAATATCGATTTTACCTTCAGCGAGTTCTTGAATTATAGCTTGTTGCTGTTTAGCGGTTTTAAATCGTGACAAACTTTCAATGCGTATTGGCCAATTGGCAAATCTATCACAAAAACTTTCATAATGTTGCTGTGCAAGTAAAGTAGTCGGGACTAAGACTGCGGTTTGTTTATGATTTATCACCGCTAAAAATGCAGCACGAATTGCCACTTCGGTTTTACCAAAACCAACATCACCACAAACTAATCGGTCCATAGCATAAGGTGAGCACATGTCACCAATAACAGCACCAATGGCATTTTGCTGATCTTCCGTTTCTTGGTAAGGAAAAGCTTGGCAAAACAGCTCGTATTGTTCACGATCTTGTTTGAATTCGAAGCCTGGCTTACTTTCGCGTTCAGCATAAATATCTAACAATTCAGCTGCAACATCTCGTACTTTTTCGGCAGCTTTTTGTCTAGCTTTACTCCATGCATCAGTACCTAATTTATTGAGTGGAGCATTTTCTTCATCACCACCAGAATAACGGCTAATTAAGTTTAGCGATGAAACGGGTACATAGAGTTTGGTATCATTGGCATAAAGTAAAATAAGGTATTCAGCAGTAATACCACCTGTTTCTAATGTGGTTAAACCAGCGTAGCGACCAACACCATGCTCAAGATGTACAACAGGCTTACCAGGTGTTAATTCTGCTAAACTACGGATTAAACTGTCAGTATTAATTGCCTGCTTGTTCTCTTTCTTACGACGAATAACTCGACGGCCCAATAATTCGTTTTCAGTAATAAAGGCCAAATTTTGTTGATGATCGATAAAACCTTGTTCGCTAGCACCAATCATTAAACAATAACGATTATCCGATTGTTGGCTAAGTTGAGTGATGGTGGTTGGATGTATTCTTATACGGCCTAATATTTCTAGCAATGCATCTTTTCGACCTTCTGATTCGACTGAAAAAATAATCCTGCCATTAAAATTTTGAGTAAATTGTTCAAAATGTGAATAGGGATTTTTCTGCTGAATCTGTATAGCCATTTCAGGCAGTAAACTAAATGGTAAATTAATACTTTTGTTCGATTCAGTGATTTGAGCGCGTGAAACCGTAATTCGTGGATAGTGTTTGAAATGAGCAAAGATTTCATCGGTTTTTGACCAAATAATTGTTGGTTCTAAAAGCGGTCGCATAGGATCGACTTTTCTGCTCTCATAACGCTGAGTAATATCTTGCCAATATTTATTAGCAAACTGTTCGATGTTAGCAGTGTTAATGATCAGTGTATTAGATAAAAAATAGCTAAATAGTGGCGTGAGCGGTTCATTAAAGAATAATGCCTGCCAATACTCAATACCGGTTGGTAAAATATTTTTACTGACTTGTTGGTAGATACTTTCAGGATCTAACCTTACTTCAAATCTCTCTCGCCATTGGGTTCTAAACAATTCTATTGATGTTTTATCAAAAGGAAACTCATGAGCAGGTAGTAGTTGAATTTCGGTAATTTCATCGAGAGTCCGTTGAGTTTCGACATCAAAGGTACGAATGCTGTCTATTTCATCATCAAAGAAATCAATGCGGTAAGGACTTTCACTGCCCATCGGATAGATATCAAATAATGCTCCGCGAGTAGCATATTCACCATGTTCCATGACTTGACTAACTGAACGATAACCCGCATTTTCAAGTTGCAAGCGTAGATTTTCCCGACTTATGGCTAAGCCTTTTTTCATCATAAAGACATGCCCACCTAAATAGTTCTGCGGGCAAACTTTTTGCATAAGCGTATTAATTGGTAAGATTAATGCACCTTTGGTCAAATGCCCTAGATTATAGAGGCAAGATAATCGTTCTGACACGATATCTTGGTGCGGGGAAAAGCTATCATAAGGCAGCGTTTCCCAATCGGGGAAGAAGATCGACGGATAGTGTGAAAATTGTTTTAGCTCTTCATGGAGACGAGTTGTTTGTTGCATATCATCTGTAACAATCACCACTAAACCATCATGTGCGTCAATGATTTGTGCACAAAATTGAGATAATGAAGAACCGACAAGTTGACCAACTTGTTTAACTTCACCTGATTTTTTAGGAATGATGCTAGAAATATTATTAGGCATGTTGGAATAATAGATAATTGCGACAAAGTTATCGTGATATTATAACGTAATTATATGGTTGTTTTCTATAACTGTTTAATCCTGTATGATAAGCAACTAAAATTTAAAAAGTTGATTGAAAACTTCAGGTATTTAATAACTATTATGTCAAAGATATTTCGTCCATTAGTATTTTATATTGGTTTACGCTATGTATATGGGCAAAAAAATGATGGTTTTGGCCGCTTTGTTTCCTGGCTGTCTATGATTGGAATCATGCTTGGTTCTATCGGTTTAATTGTAGTATTGTCGGTAATGAATGGGCTGGAAGAGCAGATGCAAAATAGTATCTTAAAGTTTTTTCCTCAAGCACAAATTACCTCTAAAACAGGTAAAATTGATTCTAGTATTATCACTTCATCGCAATTTGAAAATATCCAAGGTGTTGAGCGGATAACGCCGATTATTACAGGTGATGTGGTTTTACAAAGTCAACAAAGTATCACGGTCAGCACCTTAATGGGGATTACTGTTGACGACCACGATCCGATTGAAGATTATGTTTATGCTGGTTCAATCGATACCTTACAGGCGGGTAGCTATAATGTAATATTAGGGCAGACGTTAGCCGATCAATTAGGTGTGATAGTTGGTGATAAGATTCGCTTGATGGTCACCGATGCCAGTCAGATTACACCAGTAGGCCGTATTCCTTCCCAACGTCTATTTACCGTGAGCGGGTTGTTTTCCGTTAATCATGATATCAATCAAGCGTTAATTTATATCAATCAAACTGATGCTAGAAATTTATTACGTTATCCTGCTAATAATATTAGTGGCTGGCGTCTATTTTTAGCTCATCCACTTGAAATTTCATCAGTAACAAAAAATCCATTACCTGAAGACTTGGTGTTTACCGATTGGCGAGCAAAACGAGGTGAGCTGTTCCAAGCTATTAAGATGGAAAAAAATGTGATGGGGCTGTTGATTAGTTTAATTGTAATTGTCGCGGCATTTAACATTATTACTTCGCTTAGTTTATTAGTTATGGAAAAACAAGGCGAGGTGGCCATATTAAAAACGCAGGGTTTATCACGCTTTAAGATTATGCTGATTTTTATTATTCAAGGTGCTAGTTCAGGTGTCATTGGAACTTTATTAGGTAGCGCCATTGGTTTGTTACTTGCCTCATATTTAAATGAGTTGATGTCGGTGCTTGGTTTATCCTTTGCTGGTATTGAATTACCAACGCTAGTTGAACCTGCACAAATTATATTTATTATTTTCGGATTACTTATGTTATCGCTAATTTCAACTATTTATCCTGCATATCGTGCAGCCAATATCCAACCAGCCGAGGCTTTACGTTATGAATAATTCACAGCCACTTCTTTCAGCTAAAAATCTCTATAAAACCTATAAAGAAGGCAAAATGGTGACCGAGGTATTAAAAGATGTCTCGTTTGATATCTATCCTAAATCATTGCTGGCAATTATTGGTAGCTCTGGCTCAGGTAAAAGTACTTTGTTGCATTTGCTTGGTGGATTAGATAAACCAACTTCAGGTGAAATCACATTTAAATCTCAACAACTGAATCGCTTATCAGAACAAGAAAAAGCACATTTGCGTAACCAAGAAATTGGATTTGTATATCAGTTCCACCATCTATTGCCTGACTTTACTGCGCTTGAAAATGTAGCAATGCCTTTGTTGATTGGAGGCACATCACCTAGCGAAGCTAAAAAACGTGCTAT
This sequence comes from Gilliamella sp. B3023, assembly GCF_026536845.1. Taxonomy (NCBI): domain Bacteria; kingdom Pseudomonadati; phylum Pseudomonadota; class Gammaproteobacteria; order Orbales; family Orbaceae; genus Gilliamella; species Gilliamella sp. B3023. The sequence goes on along the minus strand of NZ_JAFNNH010000008.1, from coordinate 62,270 downwards.
GGCGATGTTAGAGTCGGTAAATCTAGTTAAACGTGCTAATCATCGTCCATCTGAACTATCAGGTGGTGAACGTCAACGCGTTGCGATAGGACGAGCGTTGATTAATAATCCGGCACTAGTAATGGCTGATGAACCAACGGGTAACTTAGATAAATCAACAGCTGATTCAATTTTTGAGTTACTGATAAAACTTAATCGTGAACATGGTACGGCTTTTTTAGTGGTGACGCATGATCTCGCTTTAGCAAATCAACTCGATCATCAATTGATTATGAGTGATGGACAGTTGTCTCATTCGGTGAAATAAAGGTAAATGGATTATGAATTTATCATTAATCACAGCCATAAAATTCCGTAAAGGACGCCGTAAAAGCGGTATGGTTTCGTTGATATCAATTATTTCAACTCTGAGCATCGCTATAGGTATTGCGGCGCTGATCATTGGCTTAAGTGCCATGAATGGTTTTGAGCGTGAATTAAATGATCGAGTTTTATCGGTCGTGCCTCATGGACAAGTTTATTCTCATATGGGCAATTTGGAAAATTGGGATCATATTCAAACTGAACTGCAAGAAAATAAACGTATTATATCTGCTATGCCGTTTGTTAGTTTTACGGGATTGATCGAAAATGGTAGCAAGCTAGGTGCGGTTGAAGTACAAGGCCTTGACCCAGAACAAGAAAAGAAGATAAGTGCATTACCTAATTATGTACTTAATAATAAATGGCAAGATTTTAAAGCAGATAATCAACAAATCATTTTAGGTGCCGGTTTAGCTAAATCACTTGCAGTTCAAGAAGGGCAGTGGGTTTCTTTGCTTATTCCGGTTTCAAACAATCCAGAACAACTTAAACCACCTCGTCGAGTTCGTTTACAAGTACATGGTATTTTAGATCTTAGTGGTTCATTGAGTAACAATGTGGCTTTATTACCTTTAACTGATTCACAAAAGCTACTCAATATTGGTGACAGTGTCACAGGATTGATGATCAATGTAGATAATGTTTATCAAGCTAGTGATATTATTGGCCAGGCAACGTTGAATCTTGAAGAGAATCTCGATTTTAATAGTTGGGAACGTACATTTGGATTTATGTATCGTGATATTCAAATGATTCGACAAATTATGTATTTAGCAATGATTGTCGTAATTGGCGTTGCTTGTTTTAATATAGTATCGACGCTAGTTATTGCAGTTAAAGATAAGCAACGAGATATCGCTATTCTTAAAACACTTGGCGCAACCAATAATCTTATAAAACGTATTTTTATTTGGTATGGTGTAATTTCAGGTTTGATTGGTAGTGTGATTGGCGTGGTGCTTGGCGTTATCGTTTCATGGCAACTTTCAAACATAATGGGTTTGTTTGAGTCGATGATGGGACATAAAATCTTAAATAGCAACATCTATTTTGTTGATTTTTTACCATCCGAAATTCATCTGTTTGATGTTGTCATTGTGTTTATTACGGCAATGTTATTGAGTTTGATTGCCAGCTACTACCCAGCTCGAAGAGCATATAAAATTGATCCGGCTCGAGTGCTAAGTAGTTATTAATAAATCAGATAAAATAATAAAGGCGCAAAGTTCAATTTGCGCCTTTATTTTTAATAATTAAAACCATATGCTGTTTTATAATATTGATAAACTGAATATAACAGCAAACACGATGCCGCAAAGAGAATTAAGATTAATAGAGTGTAAATATTGCTTTGATAGCGAAATTTTTTCAAACAGACCGTAACTATTCCACCTAAAATAAACCCTGTAATCGCACCACCAATGTGCGCCATATTGTCAATAGAAGGTAACAAACCTAATCCCAGAGTTAGAAATAAACTGATTACAATAGACTTGATAGGCATCTCTTGCAGATCGGTACGATTGATGAGTGAATAGGCAAGCAGTGCAGTGATAATACCTAAGATAGCCCCCGAAGCACCACAACTAATAACACTATGACGAATGGTTGAAACGTCACTCGCTAAGCTACCAAATAAGCCGGACAATAAGTAGATACCAATAAAAGAAAATGGTGGGATTAATCGTTCTAAAACAATCCCAACACTCCATAATGCTAACATATTCATAGCAAGATGAGCTAATCCTGCATGTACAAAGATATTGGTAAATAAACGCCAATATTCACCAGAAAAAGTTAACTGAGCAACATCAGCACCCCAGTCAATCAAGAAGGCGTTTTCCATATATGTTGAAAAACCACGAGAATCAAGTAGATGAGAAATAACAAACCATGCAACATTAAGCAGAACTAAAATACTAGTAATTTTTGCTTGTTGAAATAAATATTGAAGATTTCTTAGATTGCCCATGTGTGGAGTATCCCTTTTGAAAAAAATAAATCATAACTAAGTTAGATAGATGTGTTAATCCAGATGCTTACCTAAAATAACTAAATCACGCTTGACGCCATCAAGTTCGGCAATTTTGGGGAGTAGTGCCCAATGTTGATAATGAAGCTTTTCAAATAGTTTTATGCTAGGCGTATTGTGTCCAAAAACATAGCTAAGTATGGCTTCGATACCAATTTGCTTAGCAAATAATTCAATTTCAGTCACTATGGTTTGACCGATTTTCTTCCCTCTAAAATCTTGATGAATGTATAAACTAATTTCAACCGTTTTATCGTAAGCCGGACGGCCATAAAATGATGATAAGCTCACCCAACCACAAGGTTGATTTTGATATTTGATTAACCAAAGTGGGCGTTTTTGTGGATTATGCTGCTCAAACCACGCTAAACGACTTTCAACAGACACCGGCTGTAAATCAGCTGTAACTTGGCGACTAGCAATTGTTGAATTATATACATCCACGATAAAAGGCAAATCATCTAAAGTTGCATCTGTGTAAGTAATCATAAGTTTAAAAGAAAAGTGATTAGTTTTGCATAATTGTAATGGCTTTATTATGTACAAGCAACCAAAGGCGATTTAATAACTAAAAAAAGAAAAATAGTTTAAAAGAATTTACCAAAAACCCCTTTCCTCAACATTTTTGACACCATTTCAATAATAAATAAATTAGCAAAAAAAGTTGAGGAGCGGGGTTTTTGAGGTTTAATTTAGCTGATTTTATGCTGATTAAAATAATCAATTATTGCTTGATTGACTGTTGAAGTTTTAATGTTTTTACGCCATATCAGATAAATATTTATTTTTAATTTTTTATCTTGGCTGTTGATCAACTTTTTATAGATAACACCATCGACTTTCATTTGTGTCATCGATTGTGGTAAAAGCATTATTGCTTTACCTAATGCAACTTCCAGTAGCATAGATAAATTATCAGCAAGTTCGGCACGACGATGTAGTGGGTGGTTTAAGCTATTGAAAACCTTTTCACACTGGTCGTAAAAAAATGGGTTTAAATGTTGTTTAAACCAAAACAGGGGTAAATCAATCACATCATTAAGATTAACTTTATCTTGTTTACTACATGGGTGATGAGCTGGCAATACTAAGGTCATGGGTTCTTGATAGATTAGTATTGAGTTTTCATTAAAATCTCTAGTTGAATAATCCGAAACAAAGGCAAAATCAATATTGCCTTTTTGTAACTCAAGTATTAACTCTTTAGAGGTATAGTTATGTTTATATATTTCTGTTTCATCACTAAATTTGGATAAAAAAGATTTGAAATAAGGAATATAGTCAAAACTTAAGGTTTTAGTTGTTCCTATAATAACTTTTTCTAGATGCTTTGTTGATTTAACCATTGAACAAAGATCACTTAATAATTGTGTTACTTTAGATTTTAGTATTTCGCCTTCATTGGTTAATACAATATTGTGAGAGTTCCTTAAAAAAAGTGTGCTTTGTAGGGTTTCTTCCAAATTTTTAATTTGAGTTGAAAGAGGAGGTTGGCTAATACCAAGTTTTTTGGCTGCGCCAGTAAAACTAAGTTCTTCACAGACCGCAATGAAATATTGTAATTGCTTAATAGTCGGTAATCTTTTGCTGTAAATGTCCATAATTACACAGTTCTCAATACGTCGATTAGGTTGGTGTCCAAATCGTCGTATAGTTTTTTAGCACGATAATCATCTAGTTATTATGAATGAGTTTTACATCTTTTGCTAATCATCATTTTTGGCTATACGATTTTCGTATAACAAAATATGTATTTTTAAATTAATTATTTGTCAGATAGTCTTCTTGAAAACTAATCAATCTTTATTATGAAATTTATGTTAAAAGAAGAAACAATACAGAAAAAATCCAGTCTAATTTTGTCAGCAATTTTAATTGTGCTATTAGTCGGCTCGGTTTATATAAGTCAACTTATCTTTCAAGAAATATCAAAAAGTTATCATATTGATATTTTAGAAGCGAGAAATGTGTTTAGTTTATCTTGTTTTTTTTATGCCATTTCTTTTTTTATTTATGGTCCACTCTCGGATAACGTTTCAACAAAGTTATTAGTTCTGATCGGCAGTATTGGTACCATTTGTTGTCTTATTTTATCGGTGATCATTGATTGTTTTAATTTATATTTGGTTGTTATGTCATTAATAGGCTTTTTTGCAGCTGCTGTTCCTGCTGCTTTGTTTGCTTATACCGCTAAAAACACGCCAAATCATAAGTTACCACAAGCAATGGGAATTATGATTTCAGCTTCAATTGTTGGCATCATTTTTAGCCGTAGTGTGATTGCGATGTTAACTGATTTTTGGTCTTGGCAGATTGCTTTTATCATTTATGCGGGATTCATCATTGTAGTATGTCTTTTTATTCCTTTTGGCATAAAGCAAACAACAAATCAATCTCCAACAACCAGTGTGATTGGTACGTATTTCTCTGCACTTAAATTATTTCTTGATAAAACTGTCTTTATTTTTTTAGTAATCGGTTTTTTACTATTTTTTGTTTATCTTGGAATATCTTCTTTACTCACTTTTTATTTGAAGGGCGAACCTTTTTACTTATCTTCAACCGTTTTAGGTTGGTTGAATTTTGCTGGTCTAAGTGCGGTTGTTGGAAGCATGATCACTGGTAAATTAACTCAAGTCATCAATGAAAAATACTTATTCATCATCTGTCTGTTAGCGGTATGTGTCTCGATTGTTACTATCGGATTTAGCTCATCATTATATGTTATTGGATTAGGTATTTTTTGTTTATTCCTATTCGTATTTGGTATTCAACCATTAGTGATTGCAATGCTAAATAAAATTGTACCAATCAGTTCTAGAGGTGCTATTTCGTCTTTATATCTTCTTGCTTGTTTGGCTGGCGGTAGTATTGGTACTTATTTACTCGGTATTGTTTATCAAAATAAAGCTTGGAATGGAGCCATAATACTTTGTGTCTTTTTGTCTATCGTTAATTTAATCCTAGCGTTAATTGCGATTCGATTAATTAAAAATAGTATTAAAAATTAATGTGTTATAAATAAGGAAATTAATAATGAAAAAATTTTTACTGCGTATATCGATGTTTATATTTTGCTGTTTTTATGGAGGGTCATCTATGGCAGGTTTAACAAAGATTTCCTCAGACTTCAATGCTCCAACAGGAATCGCATTTGATAGTAAAGGTGAGATGTATGTGACAGATTGGTCAAATAATTCAATTTTGAAAATAAATGCTAATGGTAAAAAAGAGACTTTTTATTCGGGTATATCATCACCAGCTGGAATAGTTTTTGATGCAAAAGATAATATGTATGTTTCATCTTATGGCGATGATTATATTTTAAAAATTAATCGTGATGGTAAATCAGAAAAAATTTCTGATGGTTATCATACGCCTACCGGAATCGCTTTTTCTAATCAGGGGCAATTACTCATCACTAATCGTTCAACAGGTGAAATTGTTTCGCTTGATCTTCAAACAAAACAAAAAAATATTGTTGCTCGTGGATTAACTACACCAGTTGGCGTGACTCAATTAGCGGATAATAGTTTAGTTGTTTCTCAATACAGTGGACGTCTAACTATGATCAGTCCAAATGGTACTCAAACGGAACTCGGCGCCGAATTTAATCGCCCAGGTGTAGGTATTGTACTAATTGCCCCAAATGTAGTGGCAGTGGTTGATAATGGTGCAGGTATGGTGCGAAAAATTGATGTACAAAGCAAAAAAGTGACGACATTAGTTTCGAACTTATCTCAAGCTGTTGCATTAGCTTATCATAATAATCGTTATTACATTGGTACATGGGGTGACGGTAGTGTATATGAGTTTAATAACTAAATATTTATCACTAGCAATTATCTATCCTTGAAGGGATAGATAAAAAAAGTTGAGGAGCGGGGTTTTTGAGGTCATTTTTTGAATGATTAAAAACATTTAAATTAATTTTAAACGTCATCCCGCTACTTTAAGTGTATATTTTCCAACGTGCTGAGTGCATTGATTGAAGCAGTATTTAAATTATTTTTATGCTTATCTATTTCGAAGTTATTTCAATCAAGAGTATATTTAACGTTATTGAAGGTATTTAAAAAGTTTTCAGATTTCATTCAATAATCACTCTTCCGCGAGTAATATCACTAATATTCTTTTTAAGTGTGAGTAAATTGTCTTGCGTGATAGCGATGCCGACTGTGACACCTTCTGCATCAAAATTTTGTTGTTCAATAATTGCATCGAGTTCCTTCAGTCGGTTTTCTATGATAGGCCACTCGTTATAGTAACAGTGAAATTCTAAGGTTGTTCTGGCAATAAGTTCTATTAATTCAGCTTGTTGTAAGCAATGGCTTGCTGAACCACCATAAGCACGAATTAAACCACCTGTGCCTAATTTAATTCCGCCAAAGTAGCGAGTCACAACAACGACGACCTGATCGCAATCTTGTCCTTCAATAGCCGATAGAATAGGGCGCCCAGCAGTACTGGTTGGTTCTCCATCATCATTGAAACGATATTGTTGTCCTATTTTCCATGCCCAACAGTTGTGAGTTGCATTTGGATCACTAATGCTATCAATAAATTGTGCAGCCTGCTCCGCATTTATAATGGGTGCCGCATTAACAATAAAGCGACTTTTTTTAATTTCTTCGGTTAATTCGGTTGGATTTGCTAATGTATAAGGCATACTTATTCTGGTAAAATCATTTTATTGTAACTTATAATACTCAGCAGAGTTGAAATGTCTATTAATTTAGCACAATTAAAACTTTCACAACAGCAATTAGCCAATCAGGTTAGCTTGGTGGATGATTTTAACCCAGCAATAAAATTGATTGGTGGGACGGATGTCGGTTTTGAACAAGGTGGCATGATAACTCGTGCTGCGATTGTGATATTGACATTTCCTGATTTTGAAGTGGTTGAATATAATATTGCTCGATTGGAAACAAATTTTCCTTATATTCCAGGATATTTGTCTTTTCGGGAGTATCCAGCATTGCTTAAAGCATGGCAACAGCTTAAGCACAAACCTGATTTGTTGTTGGTTGATGGGCAGGGTGTTGCTCATCCCAGACGATTAGGTATTGCAAGTCATTTAGGTTTATTGCTCGATATACCAACGATTGGTGTAGCAAAAAGAAAATTATGTGGACAATTCGAGCCTCAATCGAAAAAAGCGGGAAATGTAACGCCTCTGTTTGATAAGCAAGAACAGATAGGCTGGGTTTTACAAAGTAAAGATAATTGTAATCCGTTATTTGTTTCCGCAGGGCATAGAATCAGTCAGGACAGCGCATTACATTGGGTCAAACAATGTTTACGCGGTTACCGTTTGCCGGAGCCAACTCGTTGGGCTGATGCAATTGCGTCCAATAAGCCATTATTTAGAAAGTTTAGTCATGCCAAATAATCAGCTACCATTAAAAAAAGGTGGATTTACCTTTAAGCGTTTTTTTGTTGCCCATGATAAAAGTCCCATGAAAGTGACAACGGATAGTTGCTTGTTAGGTGCATGGGCTCCTATTAAACCTGATATACAAAATGTTTTAGATATTGGTACTGGGTGTGGTGTTATAGCATTGATGCTTGCCCAACGTTTAGAAAACCATTCATGTCAAATTGATGCGATCGACATTGATCCGCAAGCGATTATGCAATGTCAGCAAAATAGCTTAAATGCTAATTTTCAAACGATCCAAGCATTAAATATCAATGTTAATCAATTTAGAATAGATGATAATGCTTGTTATGATTTGATTATAACTAATCCACCTTATTTCCAATCAGCAGTCGAATGTCGAAATACAGAACGTCAGTTGGCTCGTTATACCGAGAGTTTAAACTATCAGCAACTTATTGATGCGGTAATTCGTTTATTAAAACCAAATGGATTATTTTGTTTAGTCTTACCTTATCATGTTGCAGATAAATTTAAACAGTTATGCGAGTTAAATAGGTTATTTTTATGCAGTGAAATGCAAGTAAAATATTCAGCTGATAAGGATTTTTCGTTGGCACTGATGGCCTTTTCATTTCATCAAAATGATAATTTCCTTAGTCAATCATTGTGTATGCGTGATGACCATGGGAGGTATTCTCAACCATTTAGAGAATTATTGGCTGATTTTTATCTGTTTCGTAAATAATGCCTTTTTGGTTATTGCGGAATAATGTAGAAGTATACTATCGCTATAATAGCTAGTATAACTATGGTTATGGCATAAATTTTGTCATGCAAATAACTGAAAGATGATAGATGCCTTTGTTTTCTTGCATAAAGGTAGAACAATAATCCGACACTATATAAGATCATGGATAGTAATAAATAAGACACTCCTCCAGCATAGATTAACCAGAATCCATAAATTGAACCCAGTGTACCGATGAATAATAGATATTTTTTTCGTTGCCTTATAGATAGTTTAAACACGAATAGTGCTGATAGTAGATAGGGGATGAGTACCATTGAAGTTGATAGCTGAATTAAGGTGTTGTAACCCGATTGATAAAAATGTGCCAAAATCATAAGTACACTAATTAAACTCGTTGTTAGCCACAATGCATTAGCGGGTGTGCTATTTTTATTGAGTTTACCGAAGCAACTAGGTACGGTATGTTGATTTCCTTGACCTGTTAGAAACAACATTTCAGCCGCTAACATTAACCAAGACAATAATCCACCACTGACCGACACAATCAAACCAATGTTGATACATTTAGCTCCCCAACTACCTACAACATGTTCAATCACTAAGGCCATGGATGGATTTTTCATTTGTGCTAGTTCGTGTTGTGGTACGATCCCTAAAGATAGCACCGAAACACAGACTAATAATAGACTGGTAATAGCAAAACCAAAAAAGGTGGCTCGACTTATACTAATTATATTTTTAGCTCGAGCGGCATAAACTGTAGCACTTTCAATCCCTAAATAAACCCATACGGTATAAAGCATGGTATGTTTTACTTGACTGAGGATGGTTCCTAATTGAGGTGTCCCCCAAAAGTCCATATTGAAAGTATCAACTTTAAACGCTAAAACGACACAAACAATAAATAAACAAATAGGCACAATTTTAGCTAATGTGACTAAACAATTAAGTAAGAATGCTTGATAGATGCCTTTTATGACAAAAAAATGGATAATCCATAAGAATATAAGTCCAGCAATCACAGCGGGAATAGTTGTGCCATTACCAAAATAATTGAAGCACTCAAATGAACCTAATGCGCTAAATAGGATAACTAAATAGCTGCCACATGACATCCATGCCGATATCCAATAGCCCCAAGCGGCATTAAAACCAATATAATCACCAAATCCTTCACGAACATAGCCATATAATCCTTCATTGATTTTGTAAAAACGAATTGAAAGATACTGAAAAATTCTCGTAAGCATAAACATGCCAAATAAGGTTATTACCCATGCAATTAAAATTGCACCTGCACCAGCCCCTTCGGCCATGTTTTGAGGAAGGCTAAAAATACCACTACCGACAATACTACCCACTACCATTAATGTAAGTGGGAGTATGCCAAGCTTTTTTCTTACTGGCATATTCATATCGTTTTCTTATTTTAATTGTTCAGTTAAGTTTTAATTAAAATCGCAATGACATACAACTAACTCCACCATCAATTTTGCGATATTCTGAGGTATCAACTTCGATGACTTGATAGCCAAGCGCTTCAATTTTAGCTTTAGTAATTGGATAACCAGCCGGCATGATGACTCGCTCATTAACCCAGATACAGTTAGCGGCATAACTCTCTTCTTCTGGTATTTCAATAATATTGAGATGTTGAAATTCTGGTTTAGTGATAAATTCACCCGCAGCTAATAAATTATTGTGTTCCAAATAGGCAAGTCCGGTTTTTAGATGTAATACTTTCTCTAAAGTCACCACTGAACCCGATAGTCCGTATTTTTCTAAAATAGCAATCATTTGGTTGGCACCTTCTTGATTGGTACGAGCGGATAAACCAATGTAATAGTGATTCTCAACCATCATAATATCTCCCGCTTCAACAGTGCCAGGGGCGGTAATGTGTTCAACATTATTAGGATAAAATCGTTCAATAGTATCAACGATGATTTCTGTTTCTGCACGACGGCTTACCGCGCCAGGGCGAGTAATAATGGCGCAACAGGGCGTACATAACACGGCATCTTCGACAAAAACAGAATCTGGAAATCGTTCATCGGCAGGTAATATTGTGATATCGACATCGCATTGCTGTAATGCTCGAATGTAGTTGTTATGTTGATCAAGCGCTTTTTGATAGTCTGGTTTTCCTAAATTGGCAGAGGTTAATCCATTTATTAGGGATTTTGCAGGTGTTCTGGTGATGATATGGTTAAATTTTTTCATTTTTATTTATTTCTCTTTTTAATATTTATGCTTTATTTATGAATAATAATTCACATTAAATGGTTAATCAAGCAGTAATTTTGATTTATTATTCATTATTCATTTTTGGTTGGGTAGGGTAATGTTCGAATTGAAGGAATTGAGAAACTTTAAAGGTTTTAACTTTGTGTTTTATAGACATGTCATTAAGTTGTTCGCTTTATGACATGTCTATTATGTAATAAATTTGCATCAATTGAGATAATAAAATTAAGAGTTATTTTATTACTGTTAATAATTTATCTTGATTTGTTATTTCTGACATATCAGTTATTTCAATTGATTTGTACTCTTTGTGATTAGTGATAACAATTGGAGTGAGTAAATTATAGCCGTGATTTTTTAAATTAGTGATATCGAATTCAATAAGTTTATCACCTTTATAAATTTTATCTCCAGCTTTAACAAAAGCTTCAAAATATTTTCCTTCTAATTCAACTGTCTCAAGTCCTATATGTATCAGGAGTTCAATACCTGATTGTGATGTTAATCCAATCGCATGTTTGGTATGAAATAAGACACTAACCTCACCATCAAAAGGTGCGTAAACAATACCTTGGGTTGGATAAATGGCAACGCCTTTTCCGATTATTTCTTCTGCAAATGTGGTGTCTGGTACATTTTTTATTGTTTCAACTTTGCCATTTAGTGGTGCATAGATATCTAGCGAAGTTTCAGATGCTTCTTCTTCATTAATGTTATCTCGTCTTTCCTGCAAATCGAATTTGAAGATTAATGTTAATGCAAAACTGACAATTAAAGTTATTATTCCACTAATTAAAATAGCATAAAATGCTTGTTTACTCCCTTGTTCTGATAAGTAAGTTGGTAGAGCAAAAATACTTGGTGCGGTAAAAGCATAGGTTTTGACATTCAAAAATGCTGCAATAATTCCGCCTACAGCTCCACCAATCATTGCTGCATATAAAGGTTTTTTTAACTTTAAGGTAATACCATATAATCCAGGTTCAGATATTCCAAAGAATGCTGAAATGCCAGTGGATAAGGCAATAGATTTATTTTGTTTGATTTTGTATTTCAACATCACTGCCATGATTGCACCAGTTTGTGCTAAGTTACTGATTAGCGCAAATGGTAGCCAAAAATTATCAAATCCATTAGTTTCAATGCTTTGAATGGCTGCTGGCATAAAAGCATAATGCATACCTGTCATCACAATTAATGGATTAAAGCCGGCAAGTAATCCCCCAGCAATGGGACCGGAAAAGTTAAATAGGTTAATTAGACCTTTAGATAAAAATTCGCCAATATAAAAACCTAAAGGAGCCAATATAATAAGCATTATTGGTACCGTGATAATTAAAACAATTAATGATTGAAAAATAGGCGTTAAAATTTTTGGCAAAAAGAGGGTTACAAATTTGTCAATGTAGCGCATGAGAAAAACCGAAAGAATAATTGGTATGATTGATGCGCTATAGTTCATATAGGGTACAGCTAGTCCTATAAAATTTAATGATGGCAAATTGTTTTCAGCACCAGCGAGTAGATTTGGCGCCATTAGCACGCCCGCTAAACACAGAGCGACAAATTCGTTGACATTGAATTTTCTTGCACTTGAAACCGCTAGTAAAAAGGGAAGAAAATAGAAAGCTGAATCACCAATCCATTTACAAATTTGAAATACTCCGCTTGTAGGCGGAAAACAATTGAATATTGTGATGAGTGAGAATATTACTTTCATCATTCCGGCACCGATGATAGCGGGTAAAATCGGGGAGAAAATTGAAGTAATAGTTTCGATAATGTTATTAAATACCCCTTTTAAGGTTATTTTAGGTTTGTTATGTTGAGGTTTTGAAATGTAGTTTTCTTTAGTTATATTTCCTAAAATGGTGTTGATTTCTTTTGTAATTACATCTACATTTTTTCCGATAATTATTTGAAACTGTGAGGGCGTTGTTTGTATATTAATAACGATGTTTAAATTTTTTATATTATCTATTTGAACTAGCTTTTCATCATTTAAGTTAAATCGAATTCGTGTCATGCAATTCCAAACTCGGATTATATTATTTTTACCGCCAACAAATTCGATAATTTGTTCTGCTAGTTTTTTATTATCCATTGCTTTATTCTCCTAAACTCTTCCCATTGGTAGCTATGACTTTTTTGTACCAGTGAAATGATTGTTTACGATAGCGTTTTTTGCTTCCTTCACCAGTATTATTAATATCGACGAAAACAAAGCCATAGCGTTTTTCCATTTCTTGAGTGGATGCACTAACTAAATCAATAGGTCCCCAGGCGCAGAATCCAAATACATCAACACCATCTTTTAAGCATTCGTTAATGGCAATGAGATGGGCTTTTAAATAAGTAATTCGATAATCGTCATTTACGGTTTCATTGATTAATTTGTCATGCATTCCTAAACCATTTTCCGCAATTAATATAGGTTTTTGGTATCTATCCCAGTAACAAGATAAACAGTTGTATAATCCTTTTGAGTCAATAGCCCATCCCCATGGAGTTGCATCAATGAATGGATTTTTCTTTGATGATGCATAAGATGTCGAGAATTCTCTTGATTGATCGACTGATACCATTTGTGAAAAATAGTAAGAGACAGCTAAAAAATCTAATGTATTATCTTTTAATAATGTTTTTTCCTGTTCAGACACTTCAATTGTTAAGTCATTATCAGCAAAATATCGGTTAATATATCCGGGATATTCTCCTCTGAATTGTACATCGGTATAGAAGTAGTTCAGCCTATTATGTTTTAAAGCTAATAGTATGTTATCAGGGTGTGCATTTTCTGGATATGCGGTTAAATCGGCTAACATAGAACCAATCTGGATGTTGAATTTTTGTTGCTTAGCATATTTTTTTACTAATGCACTTGCGACCATTTGGTTATGGACACCTTGAAATTTTGATAATTCATAATTATCGGTTTTATCAATGCAGGTTCCAATTGAAATAAAAGGTTCTATATGGACTAAGTTAATCTGATTTATTGGTATCCAGTATCGAACTCTGTCGTGATATCTGTCGAGAATGGTTTTTGCAAAGACTTCATATAGTGCAATCGTTTTTTTGTTTTCCCAACCACCAAGTTGTTCAGTGATATATAAGGGGATTTCATAATGCAGAATGGTTATAATTGGCTCCATTCCATTTTTTATTATTTCATTAATCAAATTATCATAAAATTTCAATCCTAATTCATTGGGTTTTGTTGTGTCGATAGTGGGGTAGATTCTAGCCCAGTTGATTGATATGCGAAGTGTTTTAAATCCCATTTCTTTTAAATATTTTAAATCACTTTTATAAGTATGATAAAAATCGATACCATGTCGTTTTGGGTAATAACCATGTTTATCATTTTTAGCAAATTCAACTTGTTGTGAGGTCATATCACTTGCATGTAATTTTGTGTTGTCCTTATCTTTGTTATAAATAAATAAATCAGATAATCCAATCGTTTTACCATCTTCGTTCCATGCCCCTTCAATTTGATTTGCGGCAATAGCGCCACCCCATAAGAAGTCATTTGGAAATACTGTTTTTTTCATGTTATTTTTCCTTTTTATCTTTGCAAAAAAAATACCTAAAGTAGAATGCATAATTGCATCCACTTTAGGTATCGCCTATTTTATATAGTCACAATCCTAATAAGTTTGATCGTTGCTATCGGTAATTTATCTCAACGCTTTAGCGAGATGAGATTTATATCGCGCTTTTATTTAATTTTAGAGCTTTTAAGTTTCCTTAAATCAAAAAAAATACCTAAACCATGATGTAAAATTACATCTGCTTTAGGTATCGCCTATTTTTTTCTATAGTCACAATCCTATCAACATTGATTTTGGTATCGCCTGTCTTATCGACAGTAACAATCCTATCAATGTGTTATTCTATAAAGGTATACAAATAAGTAAAACCTCTCATCCTCTGCTACATGAATATTTTGTTTCTTTTCAATATAATTTACTATTTTATTTACACACTCATAGCATTTAATATCTTTTTGTTTCAGATCCTCGAAAAAAACGAGATCATTAGTGTGCTCTATATATTGATTATCGTTAAATATTCGTTCAATAAAAGTTTTCAAATGAGATATGAATCTATCATAATAAACACTATCTTTTTTCAGTTCAACAGAAAAATGAAACTCTACAATTTTTACAATTTCTTTTACCATTCTCGGTATATTTTGTGCTTCAAATTCACATGATAACAAACTATGTTGACCATTGACTAAGTGTAGGGTAATAAAGGTGGCTTCTTCATCATCAAAAATGATGTTTTCCGTTTCAAATATTAGGTCAATGATTTTTTTCGCTGTTGAATATTCTTTTGGGTAGATTTTTTTGATTTCATTTTTCAATGGATTGATAACATTTTTACCTAATTTGTTTCGTAATATAGCGTGGTAAAGATGATCGGCTAAAGTAAGATAAAAATATTCATTGAACTGGCAATCGAGATTTTTTGCCGCAAATCTTACTATTTTTTCGGTCAATTTTATGTAGTTATCAGGTACTTCGGATAGTGTGTTAACTAGAATTTGATGATTCATATCATTTAAGACAAATGTTTTTTCGATTCGTTTTTCATCAACACTATCGCCTTTACTGACGCCAAATCCCAGTCCATTGCCCATTAAAACAACTTCATGTCCGTTTTTATTCACCATGACAGCATTGTTGTTAAACTTTTTTAATATAATCATTACTTTACCTAAATAACTATAATTTAACAGGTATTGCTTATTCTTAATTATAGTAACAATGATAATGCAATAAGTATATATCTACTTAGTTACAAGAAGTAATAAAAGGTTAGTTTTAAATCGTAAATTAGAACAGTAGGGGAAAAGGGCAATAATTTGCCCTATTTATTATTCACCTTCAAAATCAATAAGAGTGAAACAATTAATGCCTAAATCAGTTAATTTTGTTTTCCCGTGTAAATCAGGTAAATTAATTACAAATGCCGCATCTTGAGCAATACCACCTGCTTTTTGGATTAATTTTGCGGTAGCTGCAACGGTGCCTCCAGTTGCGAGTAAATCGTCAATAATTAACACTCGTTCATTAGGTTTGATCGCATCGCAATGCATTTCTAAGGTATCTGTACCGTATTCAAGTTGATACTCTTCTTTAAATACCTTACGCGGTAGTTTATTTGGTTTTCTTACCGGTACAAAACCAACGCCTAATGCTAACGCGAGTGGCGCTGCAAAGATAAAACCTCTAGCTTCGGTGCCAACCACTTTGTCGATTTTTTTATCTTTATAATGCTCAATTAAAAGATCGACAGATGTTTTAAATGCAATAGGGTTTTCAAGTAGACTGGTGATATCACGAAATAAGATACCTTGTTTAGGATAATTTGGTATTGTGATAATGCTATTTTTAATAAGTTCAAGTTTTGATTGAGTCATTTTAAATGTTCTCTAACTATTCTCTTCAAGAGCGACTAATTTTTTATTATATACCTTTGCACTTTAGACTGGCAATAAACAAACAGTTAACGCACCGTAAAATAGAGAGATTGGTTAGTTTAAGTACTAATAGGTGTTTTTTATCACGGTTTTACTTTTTACAACTTTTTACAATTAAATACATTATTTAGACAATTTATTTGGCGATTGATGAATAATTGAATAAACTTTATATAGGAAGGAAAATACTATGAAATTTATTAAAATATTTGTCATGTTAGGTTTTGTCTTGTCTAGTTTATTTAGCTATGCCACGACAATTCTACCAAGTTCACAAGTTTCACAAATTAACGTCCGTTCAGAATT
Organism: Gilliamella sp. B3023; assembly: GCF_026536845.1. Classification (NCBI taxonomy): domain Bacteria; kingdom Pseudomonadati; phylum Pseudomonadota; class Gammaproteobacteria; order Orbales; family Orbaceae; genus Gilliamella; species Gilliamella sp. B3023. Next base: position 45,691 of record NZ_JAFNNH010000008.1, on the reverse strand, counting down.
GTCTTCACCTATTATTATGGCAGGAAGTGAAGAAACCAATTATTTAAAAGTTTCATTAACTGGTGAAAAAGCGAACTCTAATAAACATGTGCCGATCAATTTAGCGCTTGTTATTGATAAATCAGGTTCAATGCAAGGCGATCGCATAGTAAAAGCGAGAGAAGCTGCTATTTTTGCGGTTAATATGCTAAATGAAGAAGATACCTTATCTATTGTTACTTATGATTATGATGCGAAAGTTATTGTTCCAGCAACTAAAGTAAAGAATAAAGAACAAATTATTAAACTAATCAATAAAAATTTAGTTGCAGGTGGAGGAACAGCCTTATTTGCAGGATTGAGTAAGGGAATAAAACAAGTTGAAAGCCAACTTACGAAAGATAAAGTTAATCGTATTATTTTGTTATCTGATGGTCAAGCCAATATAGGTCCTAGTTCAGTAGCTGAACTTTCTCAATTAGCTATTATTGCGGCTAAAAAGAATATTGCTATTACCACAATGGGGATCGGTTCTGATTATAATGAAATATTAATGTCATCTATCGCAAGTTATAGTGATGGTAATCATGTATTTGTTAATAATACTTTTGATCTTGAAAAAATGTTTGTTCACGAGTTTACTGACGTGATGTCCACGGTTGCTCAAAATGTTGTGATTACTATCCAATTGAAAGATGGCGTTAAACCGGTGCGTTTACTTGGTCGAGATGGTGTAATCAAAGGTAATCAAGTCACGATTAAAATGAATCAATTGTTTTCAAATCAAGAAAAATATGTACTGTTAGAAGTCATCCCTGAGGAAGGAAAAGTTGGCCAAAGTAAAACGTTAGCTCAAATTGATTTATCATATGACAATTTATTGAGAAATAAAGCTGAACACGAAACTCAATTTGTAAGCGTAGCGTATACCGATGATAAAAAGTTGGTCAAGGATTCAATGATTCAAGAAGTTTTAGCTGAATCAGAGATCCAGAAGGTAACCATTGAGAATGAAAAAGCCTTAGAGTATTACAATCTAGGTAGGTTCCAAGAAGCAGAAGATATTCTTATGGAAAATAGTAAAAAACTTAGCTCAATTTCAAATTCAGTATCCTCAGAAGAGGCAAAAGAAAGATTAAGAGGCCAAATTGAAAAAAATAATATTATGGCTGATGCTGCTAAAGCTGATAAAGACGTTTTCAACAAAATTTCAGCTGAAAAGCAGTTTGAGTCAAAAAGCAATGTAATTAAGAAATAATTATGAAAAGATTAGCAACGATTTTATCTTTAATGATGTTAATAGCGTTTATAAGCTATTTAGGTTGGCGAAGTGTAGAACACGAAGTGTTATTACGAGAAAGCAACCAAATCTTACTCGCCAAAAGCCGTATAAATAATATCAAGTTATCGATTGAATCGTTGCTAAATCAGCGTCTATCTTATTTGAGTAGTTTGACACTTCAAATTAATGACGACAACGATAAAGCGGAAGATTTATTAGGATCAGAAACTGATATTAAAAATATTTTTATCATCAATAAAAATAAAATTTTATTTGTAAGTGATGTGTATGATTCGCAATGGCATAAGATAGTAGAATCCATCGCTTTAGATAATTCTGTTTTATTCAATCAACAAGATCATACTGAACAGTTTCAACCAAGTTCTGGTTGGTATCAAATGTATAACCACTTAATTTACTGGTCAATTCAATCGGATAATATTATTGGTTTTGAGCTTTCTAACATCAAGCTTTCTTTTGATATGATCAATTTATTAGATAAGCAAGCTTTTGATGATAATTTTAAATTATCAGATGGCGATAAACAGATTTATACCAATGGTGAAAAATCTGATAATGAAATTTTGATATCGCTTGACTATCCTTTACAAAATTGGCATTTAACCTATTATTATTCCTCCCCAAATGTTGTTAATTTGTATTTATTAGGTTCTGTTGTTATTGGTCTTTTCATTACCGTAATACTTGGATTGATTTTCTATAGCTATCGAGAATATACTCGAACATTGCGCTTAGCAAAGCAGCAGGTTAGTTTTGTTGGACAAGTTTCCCATGAATTTAAAACACCTCTAACCAATATCACACTATACTCTGAAATGTTATCTGAGTATCTAGAAGATGAGCCTGCGCCCATTCCTGATTATTTGCATGTAATCAGTGCTGAAAGTAAGAGATTAACTAGGCTAGTTCAAAATGTTTTAAGTTTTAATAAACCACTTAGTATCAATATAAAACCAGTTAATTTAACCGAGCTAATCAACCAGATATATCATACCTTTAGTCCTATTTTAGAGGCAAAATCGTTACATCTTAATATCACTAATATTGCAAGTGATTGTATTGTTAATACGGATGAAGACAGTGTAATGCAAATTCTCAATAATTTTCTGAGTAATGCTGAAAAATATGCGTCTAAGGGCAAGCAAGTTGATTTATCTTTAAGTAAATCGGGAAAACAGGTGATAATTACGGTTCGAGATTATGGTGAGGGCATTGCTAATCATTTATTAAAACAGATTTTTGATCCTTTTTATCGGGTTAGCTCATCCATAACCGAAGGGGTTTCAGGTACAGGAATAGGGTTGACCATTGCCAATCAGTTAGCTAATCAGATCAATGGTGAAATTAAAGTTATGAATCAAAATCCAGGAATTGCGTTTTCACTTATTTTAATGGAGTTAGAAAATGAAGATTTTAATTGCTGAAGACGATAAGCATATTCTTAATGGTATGTCAGATCTTCTAGAAAAAGAAGGTTATACGATTATCAAAGCAAATGATGGTAAAGTTGCACTTGAAATGTTTAATCAACATCAACCCGATTTTATTATTTTAGATATTATGATGCCTGAACTTGACGGTTATTCTGTTTGTCGTGAAATCCGTAAATTAAATGAAGATGTGCCAATTCTATTTTTATCTGCTAAAGATGAAGAGATCGACCGAGTAATTGGATTGGAGCTTGGTGCTGATGATTATATGAATAAGCCATTTGGTATTCATGAACTGAGGGCAAGAATCAAGGCAATAGCCAAACGTTACTTAAAATCAAAATATTCAAATAGCTCTAAAGAAGACTATTTTCAATTTGGTGATTTAAATGTCTATTCTTCCGAATTGTATGCAAAAAGAAACGATCAGGTTATTGAATTAACCTTAAGAGAAATTAAGATTTTAGAGTGTTTATATCAATTTAAAAATCAGGTTGTTACTCGAGATATGCTTTTTGATTATGTTTGGGGATATGATTTTTTACCTAATAGCAGAACGCTCGATCAACATATTTCAAAACTCAGAAAACAAATAGAAATTAATCCATCCACACCAACTTTAATTAAAACTGTTCATGGGATTGGTTATAAACATTAAATTTAATATGAATTTGATGAAGTTCAATTTTATTTTATGCAAGTAACATCTTAGATGTATTAGCTTAAACCTGATTAGACAGTTACCCGTTTTTTATAGGTGTCTATCAGCTATGCTAGAACAAGTCCTACTCAATTGTATCGGATTATTTGGGCAGACCCGCTCAGGCCTATGATGATAAAGGTGAATTGGTTTGGCAGGTAGAATTTGACATCTATGGCAGAATACGGGAAGATATCTTTAACAATAAGTTATTTATTCCGTTCAGGCAACTGGGGCAGTATGAGGATGTTGAAACGGGACTTTATTACAATCGGTTTAGATACTACGACAGTAATACAGGAACTTATATAAGCCAAGACCCGATTGGATTACACGGAGGCATACAGCTCTACGGCTACGGCCATGACACGAATGCGTGGATAGACCCGTTCGGGCTTGCAAAACGTGGACCTAAAACGGGAGGAAAAGGACCTCATAATCAAACAATCAAATCCTGGGCAGATGAAATAATATCCGATGGAGGTACGATTATATACGGAGGTGGATACGAAAAAGAAAAATTATTTGAAACTCCTGGAGGGCATAAATCAGGAATACGTCCTGATATTGTTTGGCAAGATGCTGACGGTAAAACACATTGGAGTAATGTAGGAAAGACTAATGTAAAAGGAAAGCCTGTTACCAGAGAGATTTTAGCTATGCAGGATTTGAATAAAATCAGACAAGCCAATGGTGTTCCTGAAAGGGTGCATTTTCGCTCCTATACTCATCCAGAAACAAATAAGAAGCCGAAACCAAAAACAAGTTGTCACTAATGGAACTAAATATAGTTGCATCCAGAAAATGCATAATTGAATTTGTAAATAATTTTTTAGAAAATAATAACCTTGTCTTTTTTAATGATAAAAACTTTGAGAAAAGTGGTATAGTTGTATCAAGTAGTATCAGTATGTTGGATTTTGTTGATAGTAATATCCTTATCAATATTGGTACTAAGGAAGATTATGAAGCAAAAATAAAATTACTAAATCATCGTCCACTTGTTGATGACAAAAACGACTTTATTTATATGACAAACTTTTGGACAAAGAATGAAGTTAAGATAACAAATACTTCATTTTTATGGTATCCTAACCGTAGTCCAAATGCTAAGCATTATGGTTCTATTTTACAAAAAGAAATTAAAAAACATTTTAATTATGGTATGCACACTGAAGACAGTCGGTATACATTACTAAATAAGACTTTCGCCAAGTATTATTGGTCTGATGAAGTGAAAAATTATTTGGATAAATTATATAATAATGGCGGAGTTGTTCCAATTCGCCCTATTATTGAATAACAATTAAAGCCACTCAAAAAGAGTGGCTTTAATATTTTACAGCGCAGCGATATTTTTAAGTTTTACAGATTTTATAAAACCGTCCAGCACGTGCAGGATATGGTTTTTATCTTCGCTTTGCATATTGTCCAGTTCCGCCAGCCGTTGCAGCATTACGGGGTCTTTAAACAGGTCAGCTTTGTCCGTTTCTCCCAGCAGATAACCCACCGTAGTATTTAAGAAACCTGCAATTTTTTTAGCCACTTCGATACCCGGTATCATCTCGTCACGTTCATACCTGCCTATTACCGAGATAGAAGTATTGAGGAGCTTAGCCAGCTCGTCCTGTGTCATCTTTCTTTGCGTAATGCAGCCACTCTTTTACCGAAACTATCCATAACAAAAACACTTAAAAGGGTTATAAAACTCCTGATTTAACTTAATAGTACAAATATAAAACTCTTTTACGGACTAAAAAAGCCGTATAAATTTTGTTGATAAATCCGAATAGAGTATCTTTGAGCCGTAAACGGTCTAAAAAATATTTTTAAAATAATTTTCCAATGGACATATCAGCGATAAGACAGGGTTTAAGCATAACGGCAGTACTGGCACATTACGGGTTGAGAACGGATAAGAACCAAAGATTAAACTGTCCGTTCCATAACGACAAAACGCCCAGTATGCAGGTGTATGAAAAGACAGGTACAGTATATTGTTTTAGTAGCAATTGCAAAACACACGGCAAAGCAATAGACGTAATAGATTTTATCCTGTACAAAGAAAGCTGCACCAAGCACGAAGCCATAGAAAAAGCAAAAACAATGATAAATAGCGGGTTAATATTGAATAATGTAAAGCAAGGAACAGCACCAAAAGAAGAACCACCAACAGACCCAAGCATCTTACAGCACTTAGAAAAAACCTTTGCTTCATCGGTATGGCACAGCGAACCGGCGAAGCAGTACTGCAAGCAAAGAGCCTTGAACATAGAAAAGCTGAAAGGCTTTATCGGCTTCAATAGCGGGCAGTTCGACCACAGCAGCAGAAAAGACCAAAGCCTGATAGCACAATGCGTAAACATAGGGATGCTGCAACCATTGCAAAGAACCAATAACCAAACAGGCGAAAACGTAAGCTATAAAGTATTTGCAAAGCACTGCCTTACCTTTATGCTCCGGGACAAAACCGGAAACCCTGTAAGTCTTTACGGACGGAGCATCCACAACAACAGCGAGAGCAAACATTTTTACTTAAAGAACCGCAGGGGCTTATATCCGAATTATCCCAAACCGGAAACTACCAAGCTGATACTGACTGAAAGCATTATAGATGCAGCTTCGCTAATACAGATAAAAGAAACTGTGCAAAATGCTTGTCAGACTGAGCTTGTCGAAGTCCTTGCCCTATACGGAACCAACGGCTTAACGGACGAACACACCGAAGCGGTGAGCCAATTACAGCAACTGGATGAAATCATTTTTATGCTCGACAATGATGCAGCAGGCAAACAAGGAAGAAAATCCCCATTTTCAAATGGCTACCGTCCTTTATTTAATATTAAAAATAATAAATTTTCAGGAAGAATTAAATTAGAAAACAAAGAACAGTTATTTCCTGGAGAGAAAGTGAATGTAATTATTGAATTTCTGACTGATGATTTAGATATACACAAAGGAGAAATAATAACATTTGATGAAGGAACAAGCATAATAATTGGAGAAGTAAAAATTTTAACTATTTCACAATAATATTTATAAATGAAAAAACTCGCAATTAAAAAATCAACATAAATATTAACGAATTGGAATTTCTTTTTTTTTAATAGTTTAACTATAGTGTTATTTGCTTAATCTGATATTTAAGTTGTTTTAAAATCTATTTAGACGGGCTTTATTACAATCGGTTTAGGTATTACGATAGTAATACAGGAACTTATATAAGCCAAGACCCGATAAAACTTGAAGGATACAACCCGAATTTTTATGCCTATACCTATAACTCGAACACAATGGTTGACCCGTCAGATTAGATTAAATATTTTACAGAGCTATCTTTAAATAACATGCTTAAATACTGGAAAGAATAAAGAAGTTATCTCCAACAAAAAAAATTTACCTTTCAAACTCAGGATTTTTCTTATAATTACAGGGGGGAATTTATAAATTTACCATGATAGATGAAACTACAGAGGTATTAGAAAACATAGGTGTTAGAGATCAATCAAAGTTAGTAAAATCTGGATAGAATGGGAACTTCTGCATATTTTAAGCAAGAAAAAGTTGGTAAGAATGTCAAAATTAATATTGGACTAGGCAAAAAACTTGATATATTTAATGAAAATATTATATCATTTGATGACGTAAGTATCGATAATATAAGCATAAAAGTAAATAATCATGGTATCTAAAGAGGAAAGTTTAATTTATAATTTATTGACTAATAAAATAGATTTAAAATCATTTTATAAGAAATATCCAGTAAATCTGAACGAAAATAGAGATTATTTTTATAGAAAACTATTGGAATCTATTAATTTAAAAGACTTAGATAAGATAGAAGTATATCTGGATATAGAAGAATATTTGCATGATGATGAGTATATTAAAAATAAACTTGATAGAATTTATAAAGAGTTAATAACAAAAGATTGGATATCCTATTCTTTTTTAGAAAGACTATTAGATTCAATAGAAATAAGTGTAAAAAATAAAAAGTATTTTTCAGAAATACTAAATATTAACAAGTTTGATAAGAATGATACTAATAATATAGAGACATTTATGGTCCCCATATGGAAGAAATGTCTTTGGGATCTATACAAAATAGGAATTGATAATGAAACTCTAAATATCATAGAAAAATATTTAGACTCACCTTATGAAGATTTAAATAATACTGCAAAAACATTAATTAAAAAAATTAAAAGTCAGCATTAATTGACCCTATAAATAAATTTGTGCATTTGCTTATATTTGAACTACTGTAATGAGTTAAAAATAATTCCTTGGCAGGGTAGTAAATTCACTGGGAATTTAGATGATTTTATGAAAGCCGCAAAAGAGGCATATAAAGATATTGATACAAAAGGTGTCTTAAAATTTCCAGGAAAAAATGGACGAATTGTACAAAAGAACCTTACTCCATTAGAAGCCTTAGAAGAAATAAAAAAAAGATAAAAAGTAAATCATTAATTAACTTTTTTAATAAAAATAAATTGTTAAGTGATGATACTGTTGAAAAGGGAATTATCTTACCTATAAATACAATGTCCTTTAATCAATTTTATTTTGACTTTATAACAGAAAATAAAAAACAAACTTATTTTTTAGCTAATAATTGGACTAAAATAGCTGAAAAAGAGATTTTTAATTTAGACATAAATGAAAATGAACTTTGGATATGTAGCATGGATGTTCTTAATGCATGGGATATAAATAAATTTACTTAAAATATTTTAGGTTATACTACAAAAAATGGAGTAGAAGGCAAAGAGTCGTTTTATTATGAAGCTCAAAAAATAAATTTTGCTTCAGGAAAATATCTTGTTACGCTACATGGATACAAAAGGATAAAACATAACGAACCTGTAAATGATGATGAAGACTATGGGCTTGGCTTTGAATTAAAGAAAGTAGATGATTTTTCCATTAATTCAGAAATTCCTGAAAATATAAATTTTGAAATTGTTGATTAACAATATTGAAATAAAAGCCAACTCATAAAAGTTGGCTTAGTAAATATTAGGGCAGTATGAGGATGTTGAAACGGGGCTTTATTATAACCGCTTCCGATATTACGACAGTAATACAGGAACTTATATAAGCGAAGACCCCATAAAACTTGAAGGAAACAATCCAAATTTTTATGCAAATGTGTATGATTCGAATACGATGGTTGATCCTCTGGGGTTGGATTTACATCATATTATACCCAATCTGATATTTAAAGAATTTAGAAAAAATTTAGAATGGTAGTTGTTATATACAAAATGTATCTAAAAAAGCACAAGATTTAAATAATATAGAAAAAAATGAAATATAAAAAATTCGATGTTTCTTATGATCCAGTAATTACTGGAATTAATAATGGTGGAGCACAATTAGAATTAAAAGAAAATAAATCTTTCATCTCTAAAGAGGAAAAAAATAAATTTAACAAATATATTGATGAGAATTTAAATAATAGAGACAGAGTTTTTTTAAAAACTTTCAAATCTATTAATGAGGAACAAATATCTTCAATAAAATATTATCCAACGCGAAAAAAAATAAAAAGAACAGATTTTATAAGTTATTTGCCTTATGAATTTGGATTAAATTATATAATTTCAGAAAAGGCTTATGATGTAATTAAAATGTATAAAATCCCATCATTATTAAATAAAATTAATATAGGTATTGAAGGATGGGAAAATGATAAATTTTATTTGATAGGTTTTCCGATGATTCCTGATACCGAAATAGATTTAAAAAAATCCATTTTTTATGACACACAAAGAAATGAAAAAGTTAACTTCAAAAGTTATCAAGATTATAACGAGATAAATTTTAATCTAGTAGCATTGAATCTATTTCTACTTAATAAGTATCATTATGATATTATTAATATACAAGGAAAAGGTATGTTTTTTTCAGAAGACCTAATTTATGCATTAAAAGAAAATAATATTATTGGTTTTGAAATTAGAGAAATTATTTTAGAAAATTAGATAATACATTAATAACTAAATAAAAAAGCCTACTCAATGAGTCGGCTTTTTAAATTTAGAATATTATTCAACTGGTCTAAAAGTTCTCATTCCGAATTAGGGAGTAAGGATTTAACAAGCAAAAAAAGGTTATAAAAATCTAACGTAGAATGGCAGAGCGTAAGCCCTTTACACTCCGTTTCCGCTAAAAGGTCTGTTTACTCGATAATACAAATAGAGTTAAGCATAAAACCTAAATTCTTGTCATCAGGAATCAATAAGATTTTGGTAAATTAGTTAAGAATTCTTGAGGATTAATGAGTAAATTTATACCTAAATACGATTTAGAAAAAGCACCAGCTAAAAATTAGTTCCTAAAGCAGGGTTATACAATAAAAAATCTTATAACAAACACTGTAGTTTAAAAGAGTATAAAAGGAATTAATACGGCAAAAATTTATTAGCTAGAGAAATTAGGGAACTTAAAAGAGTATATCCAGATATTCCAAATTCAAAGCTAAAAGAGCTCATAGAGCTTAATAAAGAAGTGTGTCCTGAAGCGTTTAAAAAATCTAAAATAAAATGTAAATAAATATGAACGATGTAGAATTTGTAAATAATATAATTATAGAAGTATTAAAAAATAATTTAGATCATTATAAAGACAATTTAAGTAATTTGGATAATAAACAAGATGAATTACCAGAAGGGGAATGGAAATATGGAGTATCTCTTTATAATAAGTTAGATGTAAAAGACAAAGATAAATTTATATCTTTTTTAAAATTATCAATTACAGATACAATTTCTAATTTATTAGGTATTATTGACGGTGTCAGTTATCTGAAAGGGCAAGAGGAAGATTTCCAATTTTCATATAAAGGAAAAAAACTTAATGGAAATCTACAGGATATATTTTTAGAGGAAATAGAAGATGAAAGTTAATAATTAAATTATAACATTGGAACATGAAACGGGGCTTTATCATAATTAGTTACGATATTATAATTCTGCAACCAGCTTATATATTAGCCAAGACCCGATAAAACTTGAAGGAAACTATTATTTTCATGGTTAAGAATCCTCAATCCTGCTGTTCTCATCAATCCTTTTAATATACTCTTTTAACTTTGTTAACTTAATCTATTTTTTAGATAAAAATAGTTATTAATTTGAGTGTGTATCTGATTTTATGATTCTATTTTCATGTTCAATTAACCATTTTTTCTTTCTAATCCACCACCATAGCCAATAAGTTCGCCATTTGTGCCGATTACTCGATGGCAAGGTATAATGATCGCAACTCGGTTATAGCCATTTGCGCTGGCTACGGCTCGGATTGCTTGTGGTTTATTAATCTTTTGCGCTTGTTTTTTATAGGTGGTTAATTCGCCATAAGGAATTTGCTTTAAGCAATCCCAAACGGTTTGTTGAAATAACGTACCTGGGGTATGTAAGGCAATGGTAAAATCTTTTCTTGTTCCCTTAAAATATTCGGCAATTTGAACTTTAGTTTGTTTAATATGTTCATTTTCACCAAATATAATCTTCATTTTTAGTAGAGATTGTAGTTGTTCAAATTCGGTTTCTAGCATTCTTCGATCTACAAATTCTAGTAGACAAACTCCGAGACTAGTTGCGCAAACAAACATTGGGCCGAGCGGGGTAGTAAAACGGTCAATTAAAATGATGTCTTGTTGATTGCTAGTTGAAGGTGATTTTTTCATGATTTTTTTGTAGGTGTAACCAAATCCACTTAAGGAGTTGTAGCCACTATCCATTGCAGTATTAATCACATTTTTTCCTGATTTTAATTCTTGGAAAGCATTGTTAATTCGATACATTCGTTGATAAGCATGGAAGGTGATCCCATAGTGTTTTTTGAACCATCTGCGAATAATTTCAGGGCTTAATTGATTTTGTCTTAATTGATAATCGGTAATCTTATTTTTAGGATTATTGCTAATTAATGATATTGCTTTAATTATTGCGCCTGGTGCAGCGTTTTCAGTGGGTCTACATATTTTGCAAGGTCGATAACCCGCATCAAGAGCTGATTTGAATGAAGAGAAAAATTCAACATTTTCAAATTTTGGTTTTCTGGCTCGGCATGTAGCAATACAAAAAACTGAAGTGGTTTTAACTCCAGCATAGAAAACTCCAACATAACTTTCATCTTTTTCAAGTAACGCTTTGTAATAAATTTTTTTTTGATTAAGCATTTTATATCTTAATTTTTAACTGTTAAATGATGGATCAAGCTTATTAAAAAAAGCTTTTGTTTCGCAAAATTGACAACTATTTTTATTTAATCTTTTATTATATTTTTTATCGATATGAAAAAAATAGATTGATAAATTAATCAATATCAATCTAATATTAAAGCGTCACTCAATTACACACGATTTATATAATCAAATTTTCTAATTTATTAAAATCTCTTCTAAAATTTTATAGGTTTTCAGTATTAACTTTAATATTTATTGTTTTACTAGCTTAGGTCTTTAACATTTGGAGAGTACTATGCTTAACTATCTGGATTTTATTATTATTGCTTTAAAGTTATTGGTTGTTTTTATATGTATCGTTTTATTCTTAAAAATAACAGGTAAAACATCACTATCGCAAATGTCGAGCATTGATTTTATAGGGAATATGATATTAGGTGGGATTGCAGGTGGAATTATCTATAATCCTAAATTGACCATATATGATTTTATTGTTGTCTTGTTGATGTGGACAGCAATCATGTATACCTCTAATTATTTAAAAAAACGAAGTCAAAATGCTAAAGCCTTTATTGTTGGTAATCCAATTATATTAATGGATCATGGAAAATTAAAATTGGATGCTTTCACCTCGATTAATTTAGATTTGGCTAGTTTTGCAGTACTACTCAGAATGAAGAATGTTTTCAACATTCATTGTGTTGAAAAAGCTATTTTGGAGCCTAATGGGCAATTATCAATAGTTAAAAAAGGGGATAAGGACATATCCGTCATTGTATTAGAAAACGAACAACCCGTTGATAATGTTTTAGAGCAACTAGGTAAGGATGAAAAATGGTTAAAATCCGCGTTAGCTGATCAAGGTTATAAAAGTTTTGAAGGGCTTTATTGCGTTGAGTATTATGATCATCATCTTTTTGTTATACCAAATGATGCTATACATTAAGGTTGCGACTTTGTCGATTTTAGATGATTAACCATACAAATTAGTTATATGGTTAATCATATTAAGCAAAATTAATTAATCTGCATACAGTGGTGATAAGTTTAGTGATTTAGTTATAAAGTTTTTCACTGAGAGGGATTTCAGTTCATTTTGTATCGACAATGCTTGTTCTTTAGAATCACAACGAGTGAAAACACATGCTCCTGTCCCAGTTAGCCTTGTTGGAGCAAATTGGGACAAATACGATATAAGCTGATCGACTTGAGGATAACGTTCACGCACAATAGGTTCACAATCGTTAGTAAACTTATCAAAAGGAAATGACATTAATTGTTCAATAGTTCGTTTAGGTGTGTCACGCTGTAATTTAGGATCGTTAAATACTTTAACTGTTGAAATTTCAATATTAGGACAACTAACTAAATACCAATATTGAGGAATATCAACTTGTTGAAACTGATCGCCGATACCTTCAGCAAATGCTGAGTGACCATAAATGAAAATAGGCACATCGGCTCCAATTGAACTGCCTATTGTTATTAAAGTTTGTTGCTCAATATTTAAATTCCATAATTGGTTTAAAGCAACAAGAACTGTTGCAGCATTGGAAGACGCACCGCCAAGTCCTCCTCCCATTGGGATCATTTTCTCTATAGCAATATCCACACCGAGTTCACTATTATTTGCATAGGATTTTAACCGCTGAGCTGCAATAGTGATTAGATTTTTATCTTCAGGGACTTGTTCAAATTGAGTTAATAATCTTATTTTACCATCATTGTGAACATTAAAAGTCAGTTTGTCGCAAAGATCAATAAACTGGAATAATGTCTGTAAATTGTGATAATTGTCTGGACGACGTCCAGTAATGTATAAAAATAAATTTAATTTAGCTGGCGATAACCAATGTTTCATATTCTGTTCCGTTAGTTTAACGTCCAGTTGCTAATTTTTAAGCGAATAAGTTCATCATCATGTGAAAGTTCAATGATGGTGGGTAAATCAACTTTTTTATTTTTGAAAGTATAAGTTGCATAGCTCAAAATCTTTAATGTCCATTTATTGTTATTTTGCATAAAAGATGTTGATGCAAGCCTACCTGAGTTATCTAATTTATCTGTTTGGTTATCATCAGAAAATCCTTTTAACCAATTATGTAAAGAGTTAAGAGGAATGTTGATGTTAGAAACTTTTTTCATTAATCTTTCAATATTAACATCATTATAACGTCCACCATTTTTATCCACTAATTCGGCATAGTTTGGTTCCGACTTTAGTGTTAAAATATTGGTGCCTACAGGTGTCGTTAATTTGACCTCATAATTATCTTGTGATTGTTGAATAATAAGGAAACGACCATAGTTTTTCGTTTTTGTTCCAGTATGAGCAATACTACCATTAACCTTAAAAGAATTAATTTGTTCAAGTATCTGTTTATGGCTTTGCCATTGTTGCTCGATTGATGCATTAGATTGGTATTTTGTTGTTTGACATGCAGTAATCATTAATGGCAATATAAAAAGTAATGCAAATTTGATTTTTGTCATAAAATAACTCTTAAGTAGTTATGGTCAAAAGTAGGGCATATTATAGCTGATAATTTTGCGAATAAGAAAAAGTAACTGTAATTAACCTTTATTATTTTTTTAGCTATAATATTTAAATTTAGACGCTTTATAAACTATTATAAAAGAATCAATGCAATGTCTATTACAGTATTGGGTGTAAACCATAAAAGTGCGTCAGTCGCTTTAAGAGAAAAAATTGCTTTTTCTAATGAGATTATTGATAAGGCATTATACAGTCTATATCAGCATCCTTTAATTACTGGGTGCGTCATTTTATCAACTTGTAATCGCACAGAAATTTACCTAAGTTATGAGGATGAGGCAGATTTTTTTCGAGTAAAGCAATCTGTTGAAAATTGGTTAGGACAATTTCATCACGTTGATTTGGATGTTTTTAATAAGTCACTATATTGCTATGAAGGCCTGAAAGCTGTCGAACATCTTATGTCTGTTGCTTGTGGTATTGATTCGTTAATTATTGGTGAGCCTCAAATTCTTGGCCAAGTAAAACAAGCTTATAATTTTGCTCAACAAAATAATTGTTTGTCAGTTCAGCTTGAAAAACTCTTTCAATCTATCTTTCATGTAGCCAAAATTGTTCGGACTGAAACTAATATTGGAGCAAATACCGCTTCGGTAGCTTATGCGGCGTGCTTAGTTGCGCGTGATCTTTTCTCTGATGCGTCTGAGTTAAGTGTAATGTTAGTTGGAGCGGGTGAGACAATTGAACTTATTTCTCGCTACTTAAAACATCATGGATTTAAAAATGTTATTGTTGCTAATCGAACAAGAGATAAAGCGCTAAAATTAGCATCTATTATTGATGCTGAGATCATCTCTTTACCCGATATTGCTAATCGACTCAAAGAGGTTGATATTGTCATTAGTTCAACTGCTAGTCCTTTACCTATTATTGGCAAAGGGATGGTTGAACGGACACTACATGAACGAAATAATAATCCAATGTTATTTATCGATTTAGCCGTTCCTCGTGATGTTGAGTCAGAAATTAGTCAACTCGAAAATGTTTATCTTTATACTGTTGATGATCTGCAACAAACCGTTCAGAACAATCTAGAACAACGGATTATTGCCGCCAATGAAGCTGAATATATTATTCATGAGCAAGCTGAGTTGTATATCGATTGGCTAAAAACCAGACATGCTGTTGAATATGTAAAGCAATATCGCCATAATGCACAAGTTATTAAGCGTGAATTAGAATTAAAAGCGTTAAAAGCAATTAAGCAAGGTGCCAATATTGATGATGTATTTTTTGAGTTTTCACATAAATTGACTAATAAATTGATTCATGCACCAACACAAACTTTGCTTGAAGCGGCAACACATGATTGTGATGATTGTTTTAAAATATTAAGTAAAGGATTAGGCTTAAAAGAGCTTTAATAGTTGTTGATCTTCATAGGAAGAGATAGATTGGATCAAATTGAATTTTTTGACATACAAAGCCCATGTAGACGAGTATGTGAGACAGATAAGCAAGGTTATTGCATCAAATGCTTTCGTTCCAGGGAGGAAAGATTCAATTGGTTAAAATTTTCAGATGTTCAAAAACAAGAAATTTTGCGATTATGTAAGCAAAGGGCATTAAGACGCCGCTATCAATTATTACAACAACAAAATAATAATCAAATAAATACTGCACAAATCGATTTCACTTTCTAATAAAAAATAGCCATTCTTATATATCTTGTATTCAATCTAAACTCGGAGTAGCATTTTTATTCAGGTTAAGTCGATTTATTTTAATTACCTGCAAATTAATTGGAATTTAAAATATGAAAATGTGTATTGCTTGTGGTATGCCAATGACAGCTATTGCTGATTATCCTTTACATGATTTGTCGAAAAACTACTGTAAACATTGCGCTCATTCAGATGGTTCAATGAAAACCTTTGATGAAAAATGGCAAGAAGTTACTCTTAAATATTCAAATAACCATAATGTTGATTATTTAGTGGCAAAAGAGACCGCTTATACTATTTTAAAAAAATTACCTGCTTGGAAACGTAAATGGTAGTAGAAATTTTAGGCAACTAACTGCGTTTATAATAATATCTGTTGCAGATATCACAAAGCTTAGTATAATTGCCAACGTTTACTTATTTACACTTCAGATGCCAGTGTGGCGAAATTGGTAGACGCAGCGGATTCAAAATCCGCCGCCCTTAAAAGCGTGTCGGTTCGAGTCCGACCACTGGCACCACATAAACACCAATTAAATCAATTTGTTATATTATTTGTTTGCTGCTTTACAGCTAAACAAAATACATGCTTGGAATTCACTTAGAATATACAGTTAGAATAAATTTTCTTTTTTGGTTGGATTTAAGGTTGGTGTAACTTTAACTTTTCGGTCATAAGTATTAACTTGTGCTTCAGTTTTGTGACCACTAAATAGCTGTTTATCTTTGGTCGCACCCTCGTAGTCTGAAATAGCTTTAGCTTTAATGTCATGAAATGTGCAATCGATTTCTCTACCTAATTTTTCTTCTGCTTTTCGTTTTGCATCCAGCCAATATGAATTAAATGTTTTTTGAATCAATGCTTCTCCTGACCGGTTAAGTAAAACCAATGAATCGGATGAAGAGGGCGGAAATAGTTTTGTGGCTAAATCAATAGCTTTTTTTAGCCTTTCTGTCCACTGCTTGATTTGTTTTTTACCTGTTTTTCCTTGTTTGATATACAAGCCTTCTTTTAGAATCTGGTTATGTTTTAGATTAAGTATATCACCTTGTCGAGCAGCACATAAATATGATATTTCCATTGCGACTTTAATAATATCTATAGCTTCATCATAGATAGTGTAGTATTCGATATCGTCGATATATTTATCTCTTGGTGTGATCGTAAAATTCTTAATCCCTGTGCATGGATTAATTTTACAATATCCACGTTCATATCCCCAACCAAATGTAACAGACATATAGGATAGCTCATGATTTGCTTGCACTTCGCTTTGCTCCCCTCTGATATCCATGTAACGACGTATATGTTCTGGTCTAATATTATCAACGTTTATATTTCCAAACACAGGTAATATTTTTTTAGCTCCTTTTAGCTTATCTTTTTGTGAGCGTGACGCTAGTTTATTAAACCCTGCGCTTTTTAAATACATGTTCCATAATTTACTAAACGTCATCACTTTCTGTTGTTCTGCAATTACCCCATCATACTTTGCCCATAATTCGACCATACTCATGTTTATAGAGCCTAGCGTAATTGTTTTGTTTTCTCTTGTTTTTAAATAGTAGGAATATTTGTTTTTAGATACACGAGGGGGGAGTATGTTATCTTTTTTGTCTTTACGGTTCCTTGCCATTTAAAGCTCCAAAATCTGGTTCTTGTTGCTTATTCTCGATTATTACTTTTTGATTTAATGATGCACGTAGAATGATTGGCTTACCAAGCAAGTTGACATGAAAGTAAAAATTGTTTTCTTTTAACCATTTTATTTGAAGACTTTTATTTTTTCTACCTGTCAATAATTGTAACTCATCATCAGTTAATATAATTGACTCGTTCATACTTATACCTCCTAAATCAATCATTTTAATTTTTTTGCATCATGGTTTATCGTAAAATTCCTTTTCAGTCATATAACCGAGGTAACTAGCTGAGGTTATAAGTATGCTATCGACATAACTATCAATACTGTTTCTCGCTAATTCTGAAACATAATCAAATGTTGATTGTGTTACGTTGAAAGTATTCTGTGATACAGTTTTACACCCGTAGCCGTCTCTACCATTTGTGCATTGAAATTTATATGCAAATAAGAAATAGTGTTGCTTGCGTTGTTTAAATTTCTTTTTCATTTAAACCGTACCCCTACTTTCACCTGTCCCCGACATTATTTGACGTGGTTTCATTGATCACCTCTACGAGCGTATCATCGCTGATAGCATTTACACCAAATGCTAATGATTTGTTGATGTTGATTATGATGTTTTCATTTGTCGTTTGATTGTGTGCTATAATATATTTATCATCATAGAATTGTTGCATAAACCTTGTTCCTACCTGATTTTTAATTTCAGCAAACCTTATGAATTTAAGATTTTTTAGTTTTTCATTAATATCCTTGACGCTAACCCATTCGTCCTGTTTTGAAAACGCTAACGACTGATCAATCATGCCTAAACCAGTAACTACATCACATTTACCGCCACAAAACGGGCAGGGTTTTAATTGTTTAGTCATAATCATTTCCTTTAGATAATAGTTAATTGTTTCATGTAACGAATCATTTCAGAGCCAACCCATTTTGCAACCGGAACGGATACTCCATTGCCTATTTGCTTGTAAGCCGAATTATCTGAAACTGGGAAAGTAAAGTTATCGTCCACACCTTGTAAACGCGCATACTCACGAACAGAGTAAGGACGAACACCGTGCGGATAATGCTTATCTACTACTAGGCGAGTGCTTTTATCTTTAGCATAATGAGCTACACACGTTGGAGCTATATCGCCATTATCGGGATTAGATATAATTGGTTTGTCTCTATACTTACCGCTGAGACGTGCATAGACAGATTGAGTGATGCTTACTTGTGGCTCATCTTCCAATATTTCAGATAATTTAATCGGACGTGTATTTTCTGGAGGTCTGATACTAAAATGTCGTTTTGTGCCGATGATAATTAATCTGTCGCGCCGTTGAGGTAACCACATTTCAGATTTAATGGGACAAAACACCTGAACATAATAATCGGGCATTTTTGTCATTGCTTCAATTACCACAGGAAAGGCTTTCATTCCTGGTACATTCTCAACAACATAAAACTCAGGTCGAGCGATAGCTAAGTGACGTAGAGCATGTAGAAATAACTCATCACCAGTTCTTGTACCGTTCAGGTTTGCCGCCGTGCTATATTTAGTACACGGATATGTAAAAACCATTCCGTGACAACTGTCTTGCTCAAGCACTAATTCACTTGTTAGGTCGCATTCTTTTACATGATTTCCAATATTAGCTCGATATGTTTTACACGCATCTTTGTCTAATTCAAAGGCTTGATTAATTGTTATGCCAGACTTAATTAATCCTGAATCCATTAGACCTGCGCCACAAAAATAGCTATTGACGGTAATATTCATTTTAAAACCTTTAGATAATAGAAATCGCACACTAAATAATCAGCGTGAGAATTTAATTTAAATTAATAGGATAGGGTGGATATCAAACGAGTTATGAACAGATTCGGGGGATTAATTCGCTAATTTTATTATCTAATTCATCAAACGTGATAAATTTTGAGTTTGAAAGCTCTTTATATAAGTTAATCCAATATACAACCCATTTTCTTTGAGTGTTATTTGATGCTCTTAAATAATTTTGCATTTTTATTGATTCAAGGCTTTCGCCGTTACAATGAAGTTGCCATCGAATTAACGACAAAACGCTTTTATAAAGTTCTTTTGTGCCGTGTTCATATGAGCTATATTTAGTAATAGCACACTGAGACAGATCATTAGGGTTAAAGTAATAATCAAACAAACAGCTCACACTAACATTATTTAGTAAAGTAATGGTTTTTCTGCTTGGAATTTTCATCATTCACTCCAAAGTTAACAAAAAACCGCTACATGAGCGGTTATATTAATAACTAATCAGCATCAGAACGGGATATTGTCGTCAAAATCCGTTTCTTGTGTTGATTGTGAATTGTTTTGTTGTTGCGATTGTTGCTGGCTAGGTTGAACTTGTCCATCCAATTTTTTAGTTGGTTGAATTTGATTTACACGCAAGCATGGCTTTGTGACTGTCACGCCGTTCTTTTCCCATTCTTCAACATAAAATTCACCACTTACAGCTACCAAATCACCTTTTTTAATATTTGGAGCAAAAATTTCTGCCACTTTGCCCCATATAACACACTTGATCCATGCTGTTTTTTGATTATCTCCGTAACCAGCTTTAACTGGTAAACTAAATTCACTAACTGCTGTGCCGTTTTGTAAATACCGTAATTCAGCATCCTGACCGACGTTACCTGTTGCTGTCATTGTATTAATTGCCATTTTCTCTCTCCAATTGGTTTTTAGCATTTTCTAACGCCATCACCTTGTGCATCTCTTCAAGCACTAAGAGGAGCGATTCTTTCAATTCATCATCGTGGGCGCTCACCTTAAGTTCAACCTCGCTTACTCCGAATGTCATTTCGTCGATAGGTTTTGGCGAGGATAAACAACTAAACGGTTCGTTTTCTAACTGATACAATGCCGATTCTTGAGTTTCGGCTTCAATTTCAAATTGGTATTTTGCTTCTGAAGTTATTAAAAAAGTGCCTGTAAATCTAGCCACGCAAATTACTATTTTTTTGCCTTTTTCTGTTACCTCAATAAATTTAGACATTATTTAAGCCTCTCTCATAATTAACTATTACATTTCCGCATTTGAACGGCACAATCAAAATTAGGCACGTTTCAAAGTTACAGCTATTAACTGGTTTTGTGCCGTCAGGTAATAAATACTGATAGCGTCCATCAGGAACATAAATAATGCAGTCTTGACCGTGTACATTTTCATGCCATTGCTTGGTTGCAGGGGTGTAGGGCAGAACCATCAATACTGATTTCCCCCATTTTTTAGATTGTTCAACCGCTTTCTTAAAAAAATCCCATTTTTTGGAAAATGGCGGATTACAAAAAGAGGGAGTGCTATTTTGCAATGTAAACCACTCATTATTGAGCGCATTTTGAGTTTCAGATATATAAGCAAACGATTTATTAATTTTGATACTTTCAACAGAACAGCAGACATCTGTATCAAAGCTTGTAACGCCCAGTAATTTTAATGCATCATTGATAAGTTCTGGACTTGTTCGCCAATAATCTTTGTTCTGCTTCTCTGTTTGTGATTTGTGTGTTATTGCCATAATTACCCCAATAAAAAGCCGTCATTTAGACGACTAAACTGCTTCTATTTGTTTGATTCTTTCATCAAGTTCTTGTAGAAATTTAATAACCTCTATTTCGATTTCTTGAGCTAAATTTTCGTCATAATAAATTCGAACACATTTGTAACTTAAATTGTCTGGCAATCTATCGTCATAACTCACAAAATCACACCATTTCCGACCTGTACAAATCATTTGCCATTGCATTTGTAATATGTATTCTCGTTTGGGTTTCAGTGACTGAATGAATTCTAAATGTGTCCATGTGTTAGGGCATTTTATTTCGATTAGTCCGTCATCATTTACTAGCCCGTCAGGACTAGCGCCTGCGTTTTCGATTGTGGGATGGGGTATAAAGCCAACCTCGCTTACCTTGCAAAGGTTTTCAAGCTCGTAGCAACGTCTGGCTTCAGGTTCTAATTCAGTGCCTCGTTGCATTGCTGCGTTAGAGTATGATTCGGTCGGTTTTTCTGTTAGTCTCTCGCAAATTAGCTGAGTCATGTAATTTTGACGGCTAGCTGCATAGCCGTTTTTTATTTTTGTCATCACATCGCTAATTTTGCTTGCTGTTACTTTACCAAGCCTAGCCTGAAACCACTCATCAGTTCGTTGCTCCATGTTCTTTTGCCTTGTTTACAAATTCATTCATTTTATCTGTCCCGATTATGTCACGTTGTTTTTTCGTCAGTGACTTCCAAAAATTACGGAACAAATCAAGACCATTAACAATATGTTGTTCGCATAATGATAAAAGTAGATTTAAATATTCAGGATCGACGGTGTTACCATTTATTCTTCCATCCATGTCGTCATCGGCTGTTGTGATTCCTAAAGCGCCAATTAATGTGTACCTTTGCAAATAGGTAACAGTTGAACCGATAGCTTGAACGTCATTTTTACTACCTGTTTTATCAGGTGATGCGTTCATTGTAGTAGATTCTTTATGACCGTCTAAATGGCTGACGATGCAAGATACAGTTATTCCGTTGCTATGGTCTTGCTCAAATCTAATGCTCAACCCGTTATTAAATAAAACGTCTTTAATTTGAGCGATAATATCTCCAAGCGGTGTATATTTATAATGATGTCCATCTTTCTTTTTTATGAGAGTTGGACACTGTTGCTGAAACTTGGCTAGTGCGTGATTAAATGCTTTTTGTGCCTGTGATTTTTCCCAACGCTCTTGCAAGTCCATCAGCTTTTCAAGGCTTGCTATGTCCGTGCCTTTTGTAATTGCTTTGTCAATTAAATTTATTGGTAAAAAATCAGTATTTGCTTGAATAATTTCTGTTGCCATTTTTATATTTCCTTTAATTAGTTGCCACCTGTAACATACTGTGAAACAGCATAAACAACATGCCGATTGTTAGTACACATGTACAAAAAAGGGCGTACATTTGTTCACCCTTGTTTAGTCTATAATCATTTTTAAATCGGTCTGTTTCATGTACGTTACAGCCGACATGGTCAATCGGTATTGTGTTCATTTATACCCCCTCAGGACGTCTCGTGAGAGACTTTCTCCAGTCGATACCGTCTGTGTTTAGAGTTAGAACATTTAAGGCGTGATCATCAGAAATTGGACACCAATAGCGACCGATAATGAGTGGCTCTTTTTTATAAAAAGACACCTCACCATCGCTATCTTTTGCCGCCCATTTCCATTCTTTATCAATCATCGCCCACATTTCTCTGGTGATCGGTAATTCGTGGGATTTGATACGGTAGTTTGTATTCAAATAAACAGCACTAGTGGCAGATGTTATCCACCCTTTGCCGAAGCGATCATAAAGTTCAACCTCAACCCCCTGCATTTTTGCTAATAAAATCTGAACCATGTGTTCCTGCTGTGCATTTTGTGGTGTTAATTTATCCATTGTTTTTTTCCCTCTCTTTTAACCAATCTGGACGCTCGCCCTTACCGCAATAAAAATCGATAATATCTAGCAAGCGTGGGTAAAATTGTAGAGCTTTTTTACCATCCATCTGGGTAATTCTTTTTTTTGAAAATTGACGCCAATTTTCTGCAAGGTGACATTGACATCCAGCGCGAACGTAATCACCATTTGCTATTGATATGAAATATGGTTCACCTAGCATAATGAATGTTGATTCTGGCAAATTAGCACCGTGCAAATCAGCGCCACTCAAATCAGCACCGCGCAAATCAGCATCACTCAAATCAGCATTGCGCAAATTAGCGTCGCTAAAATCAGCACCTCGCAAATCAGCACCGCGCAAACTAGCGTCGCTCAAATTAGCACCGATCAAATTGGCACAGTTCAAATTAGCACCGTTAAAATTAGCATCACTTAAATTAGCGTCGATCAAAATAGCGTCACTAAAATCAGCACCTCGCAAATCAGCACTACTCAAATCAGCATCGCTAAAATCAGCACCCTGTAAATTAGCTCCGTCCAAATCAGCCCCCCGTAAGTTAGCTCCCTGTAAATTTGCGTTTTGTAGGTTAGCTCGTCTTAGAACAGCTCCATGTAAATTAGCTCCCTGTAAATTAGCTCCCCACATGTCACTACCTCTCAAATCAACATATTTCAAGTTTGCGCGTTCTAAATCCGCGTATTGTAATTTACATTCTTTTAAATAAGCTCCCTCCAAATCAGCACCGCACAATTTAGCTTCTCCCAGATTCGCTTTATGCAAATCAGCGTATGGTAGGCTAGCCCCTTGCATTAGTGCTCTCCACAAATTAGCATTTTTCAGGTTGACCTCTATTAAATTGGTGCGTTGCAAATTAGCACCCCGTAAAACGGCATTTTCTAAATCAGCACCTCGTAAATCATTGCCTTGCAAGTTTGCATATTTTCCGTTCACATGCAGGGTGTCTAGCCATAAATTATGTTGTTCTAAAATTTCTTTAATATTCATTGTTTATTACTTGATTCTGTAAAAAAGCCCTCAGGTGAGGGCAATAGGATGTAGCAATGTGCCGTCTTTCCGAGCTGTCATTATCTTTTCATGTATTCAGCTTTTGCTTGTGAGTAGCAGATATCAACGATAAATTGGTTATATATATCAGCATCAATGCTCTTGCTTTCCAGTTTGATTTTGAGTAGTTCGATGATTTGCCAATCATTGTCATTACCAAAGTTTTTGATTAGTTCTTCAGCTCGGTTTTCAATCCATTCTTCTTTAGCGTCTTGCGCTTCAATGTTATTCATCATTTTGCTGTATGCTTGCTCATATGAATTTTCAACACATCTAAATAAGTTATTCATAATCAATCCCTTACATTCATTTCAAACTCAAGCCCACTCACTGAATGGGCTTTGATTTGATCACTGGTACATACCCCAGTAGGTGTTGCGAATCAATTAGCCTCAGCCAGTGTTGCCTTGTTACGTGAGTTATCGACAGGTCTCCCCGATAAGTCCGTGCGAATTTTGCTCGCTAGGGTCTAAGCATCTTTATTACTAATCAATTCGACTTTTCTAATTTTTAAAGAGCTTGAAATTAAATGCGTTTAATCATGTTTAATTTCTATGTTTAATATTAAACACTTTTACACAAATAGTGTCAACACATTTGTTTAAGAATGTTTAATTATTTTGTTTATTTTTTTGTGTAAATAAGATAAGTTATTGATATTTAATAAATCGATTAATGATTGGTTGGTTGTTTTTTAAACAATCAAGGGGCTGGGTATAAAAAAAGCCCTTCCGGGCTTTAAAATAATATCGGTTAATTTTTATTAATCATCTAGAGAAGAGTGCCACCACATCCGCCCTAACACCTGAAAATCACCATTTTCTATTTGTTCTTTACTAACTATCTCGTCGGGATATGCTTGATTGAATGATCTTAATGTTATTGACCCGTCAGCATTTCTAATCAAAACTTTAACTTTCTGCAGATCGTAAACTCTTACAGCATAAATTTTTCCGTCTCTAATTCGAGTGTCAGCCATATTAATTGATATTATGTCTTTATCAAATAATCGAGGCTCCATACTGTCACCTGAAACTTTTACAACTTTAGCCATGTTTATGGGTATGTTTCTTTGTTTAAGCGTTGTTGCTCTAAATGGTAATGTATACATTTCCTGCTCCATGCTGTGGCATGTTCCATAGCCAGCTGATAACTCAACATCTAATACTGGTATGGTTACAAATTTTCCGCCTGTTTGTTCTTCTTTTGACAATGATTCCCATTCTATTGGGTTTAATTTGCTATCTTGTAGATTTTCATCTTCTCCATAAAGTAGCCAATTAATATTGTATCCAAGTTTATCCGCAATTAATTGCGCTTTTTTACGACTAATTGCCCCTCTGCTTTCCCAATTGGTTACATTTTGTGGGGTAGTACATGCTATTTTTGCTAATTCACTTTTATTTATTGAATGATCATTCATTATTTTTTGAATGCGTTGAGTTACTGAGCTCATCGGGGGTCTCCTGCGATTTATGTTTATAATTTTACACAATCCGTGTAATCGTTCAATAAACAAAAATACATGTATATGTTGCAAAAATAAATTTTTATGTTTATATTATGTGTAATAATGTGTAATATATGTTTAAGAGGTGTTTATTATGACAGGTGAGTTATCACCAATTGATAAGGCAATTAGAGCTATTGGCGGAAATAAATCAGAATTAGCACGTCTAGTCGGATGCAGTCCATCTAATATCACGAACATAAAAGCGCGAGGAGGAAAAATCCCGTGTAGGAATAAAGAAATTCGTGACAAATGGCTAAGCGTTACAGGATTAAGTAAAAAAGAGTTATTTCCTGATCTCTATTCGTAATCACAATAAATTAGCAGGGAATATGTATGCAAATAATCAACCCAAAATCACAACAAGATTTAATAAATCTGATACTGAAACAGCTATAAGCGCAAGGTTGAGAGAAAAAAGCAAACTTTTGAAACATGTTTTTGTAAAAAAAGTAAATAAAATCATAAACCCAAAAACTAAAAAACCTTGTTTTTACTACACGCTAAAGAGGATTAACAATGAATCCAACTGATTTTATTTATAAAAATATAAATCAATTATTAATTCAAGACGGTTTTAGTGAACTAATTGCGTCAAGCTCTGCAAACAAAGGTGTCGCTGAGTACAAAAGAAGATCTTGCGCATCACAAAACGGCAAAATCTTTGATGATTGTTTAAAAGCCGCAAGGAAACACGCAAAAGAATTGATTAAGTCAGCTCATTAGTTCGCACCTAATGAGCATAACGATTGAGAAATAATACATGAAACAGAATAAATCATATCAAAAGGCATGTCAACGGGCAGAAAAACCAGATGAATTAACGATGATTGCTTTAGATCATCCTGATTTTGGTAAACGACTCATTGATGAGTTTAAAAAGTTGAAAAGGAAGTTGCCATGTCCACAGCAAAAGTAATTAGTTTCTATCACGCTAAACAAGGCGTAAACATGGATAATTTAAAAAAGGGCTATATTGCATTAACTCGAAGCATAAAGCGTGCAGAATGGGCTAAGGACGCAGTAAAACGAACTCTGTGGGAAAATCTATTAATTGATGCTAGCTACAAAAGCAGAGTTGTAAATTTTAAAGGTGTTGACTGGAATTTATCTCGCGGACAACTAGTTACAACTAGGGAAATTTTAGCTAGTCAAATCGAAATTGGAGGTAAACCAATTAGCGCATTAATCATACGCAGAGCGTTAGAGTTTTTTGAAAAAAAAGGCATGATTTCCAAGTATGGCAACCGTTTAGGCACGGTTATAACTATCACAAATTATGATGTTTATCAGTCATATTTTTTTGACCAATCAAATGACCAAAAGAATGACCAACCTCATGACCAAAACAAAGTTAATAATAGCAACGCTTTAAACGATGTTAATGACCAACCTTATGACCAATCAAATGACCAAAAGAATGACCAACAGAACAATAAAGTATTAGAACAAGAAAGTAATAATAAAAATAATACCCCTATATCCCCTAAAGGGGAAAAATCGAGTGCTGAAAATTTAGCGAAAGAACTTTTGGCATATTACAACCAATCACGTAATGCACGTTGTCAAGATTACAGTCCGTTCTTGAAAGTTTTGGATAAATACAATCTGGATGAAATCAAGCTTGTTATTGATTGGTTTGATGCTATGGGTAAAGCAAAAGCTAAGCCACAAAACATCTGCCGTATAACTTACTTTGATGGTTATTTATCAGATGCAATTAAGCGACAGGAATCGTTACAAACTTATCAAAATGTTATTGATACATTCAATGAAATTTGTGGTGAAAAATTGGGATGCGTTGATGAAATAACACCTAAGCGTATTGAAAAAATCGATTCTATCGTCAAAGTGGTTTCTAAACGCAATAATGATTTCTTGCAAGCGATCCGATCCTACTTTGAAATTTTGATGGAAACTTCGTCTGACCTTGATATTTGCAATCCTAAAACCAATTGGGCTATGAATTTTGACAATGTTATGACAGTTGAAAAATTAGATAACACGCGTTCGAAATATATGAAATTACAAGGGGGTTGCCAGTAATGAATAATCAGCAATTAGAAGGTGCGGTTATTGGAGGGCTTTTACTAAATGGAGCTAATCAAAATTCCTTTGATGTTTTAAATATGCTTTGTGATGAGGTTTTTTCTATAGGATTGTATCGAACACTTTACCAGGAAATAAAACAGCACGCTTTATCTAAAAACTTAATAGATCCGTTGATTATCAGTGAAAAATTATCTGGTAACGATTCGGCTAACATGTTTGAAACCATGAAGATGTGCCATAGTGCCGCTAATGTTAAAGGCTATGCTCGGATGTTGGTAGAAAATTATCAAACCAAAAGAATAAGCTATCTTGTTAAGCAAGCCAGTAACGATATAGCTCAAGCCAATAACTTTGAAAACACTAAAGTGATTATAGGAGATCTGATTAAACAAGTTAATGATTTGTCCACAGAAGTTGATGATGTAGAGCCAATTCACATTAACGATGTGCTGTTAAATATGTTTGATACGCTTGAAAATAGAATGAATGGCAAAGAAAAAATAATCAATCTTGGCTTACCTGATTTAGATAAAAAAATAGGCGGGCTGGAGCCTAGCGATTTTGTCATTATTGCAGGTAGACCTTCAATGGGGAAAACTGAGTTTGCATTAGAAGCGATTAAGCAAATGGCTATGAAAGGGCAGGGGGTTTTAGTTTTCTCTCTTGAAATGTCTGCCAATCAGTTAGCACAACGGCAAGTTGCATCATCAACAAATTTAGCTACAAGTAAATTTAGAAGCCCTGAAGAACTAGACGATAGCGAATGGGGAAAAATCAGTATGGGTATTAGTCAATTAACTAATTTACCAATTTGGATGGTTGATATTTCAGATTTAACAATTGAAAAAATTCGAAATATTGCAAGACGACACAAAAGAAAACATCCAGAACTAACTGCTATTTTTATTGATTACTTAGGGTTAATTAAACCTCCTAAAGCTGAAAGATTTGATATTTCCATTGGCATTATTTCTCGTGAACTTAAATCAATGGCAAAAGAGCTTAGAACCCCTGTTTTTGCATTGAGTCAATTGTCACGAAAAGTTGAAGAAAGACCAAATAAACGACCAATGAATAGCGATTTACGCAATTCGGGTGAAATTGAACAAGATGCAGATATTACATTGTTTCTTTATCGTGACGAATATTACAACAAAGAAAATTTTAATCAAAAAGGGATAGCGGAAATCATTATTGGTAAGGCTCGAAATGGTGAAGTAGGCACTGTATATATGAGTTTTATTAATGGGCATTTTCATAATACGGATCAAGCGATAGCTCATCAATTAGCAACGGCAAAGACAGATACAAAAAATGCGAGAAATAAAGTGCCGTTCTAATTTATGCCCACAGGGACACTATCACATGCTAGACAAAATGGCATATGACTATGTTACAGCGCTGAGGAAACGAGGGGCAAACGTAGCAAAAATTAAACATGAACTAGCCGAACAAGTTAAAAAATATCCGAAAGAAGATAAAGAAAAATTGAGGGGGTTGATACAAAAATGGCTTACAAAATAACAGCAGAAATTAAAAAAGGTTGGCAAAGCTGGGGATCAATTGTTTTACATCGTGATTCTAAGATAACTGAAAAATCATTAATTAAAAAACTATCTACAGTTAAAACGCAATTCGGTAAATCTAAAGTTGATGTGCAGGTGCGTAATTTTGCGTGTGAGAGGGTTTAGAGATGAGTGATTTAGTTGTAATAGGTGGCGTAGTTATCGTACCACCAGCGGAACGAGCTGGAGAACTCGGAAAATTTATTGCTAAAACTAGAATTGATTTAGGGTTTACTCAGGCTCAACTGGCGAAAAAAATGGGTGTGAGCAGCACAACAATATCAATGATTGAAAAACGAAAAAAGCCAATTAGCGCAGAGTTAATTGAGGCATTTTTTAATGCTGTGAATCTTGATGCTGGTGAGCGAACTAATTTTATTCAGCTAGCTGTGACGAATAACGTAGCAATATACGCAGAAAAAACTATAAAGAAAATAATACGTAGAGGTTGATTATGAACGACAACGTAAAAAATCCAAAACACTATCAAATAATCGAGGGAATCGAATCTATCGACATCATAGCGCGTAGCATGACTGTAGAGCAGTTCAGAGGGTTTTGCCTCGGTAACATTCTGAAATATCGAATCAGGGCAGGTAAAAAAGATGCGTTAGAGCAAGATATCGCAAAAGCAAACGAGTACAAGAAGATTTTTGAAAATAAAAAACATATGTGTGTTAGGGGTATAAATGCATGAGTAGTAAATTTTTAATAAAAATTTCATACACGTCAATCATAGTCATAGCCATTCTTATGTCTAAATTGATTAGCGAAAACTTTATAGTTATACCAAAAATTGTGTTTTGGTTTGAATGTTTCATTTTGTATTTGGCTACTCTCATTTCTTCTGAAAAGCTTATTAAAAACTGGGATTATTTAACCAATTTTCATATAGCTTGGAACTTGATTTATGCCATTTTATCGACCTTTTTTATTGCGTTTGAAGGATGGTTTGTCCTTTTATGTTTTTACATTCCAGCTCAGATTTTTGGTCTAACAACATTAATCAAGTTAAACCAAATGGTTGCGAATA
Source organism: Gilliamella sp. B3023 (assembly GCF_026536845.1). Taxonomy (NCBI): domain Bacteria; kingdom Pseudomonadati; phylum Pseudomonadota; class Gammaproteobacteria; order Orbales; family Orbaceae; genus Gilliamella; species Gilliamella sp. B3023. Next base: position 15,533 of record NZ_JAFNNH010000008.1, on the reverse strand, counting down.
AGGAGTTAGCAGATGAGTGATGAAGCGATTGTAATGATAGTTACATTTCTTTTTTGGGGATTTGTGATTTGGAGAGCCACTAAGTAATGGAAAAAAAGAAGGTTTTTAAATTAGTTAGCGAAACAGTAAAAAACAATTTGATTGATTTTGTCCGTTCATTACCGACAGATAGTAAAAACCCGCTAGTAGTTTGCATTCAAGAAATGACTAGAACGTTAGAGCAAAACGCTCGTATGTGGGCAACATTAACGGATATATCGAAACAAGTTAATTGGCACGGATTAATGTTAACTCCAGAAGAATGGAAGCACGTTTTTACTGCAACACTAAAAGGACAAAAAACGGTACCCAATTTGGATGGTACGGGCTTTATTGTTTTAGGTCAATCAACAAGAAGAATGAGTAAAAAAGAATTGAGTAATTTATTGGAGTTAGCATATGCATTTGGAGCTGAGAAAGGCGTTAATTGGAGCGAGCAGTCTAAGTCAGATTTATTAATATTTGACTGGTACAAAGACCAATTATCTAAGGTGGCATGATGGAAATCAAATTAACAGACAAACAATTTGAACAATTACAAACTGAGTTGATAAAAGAGGCTGTTCGCAAAATAGATAACGGTAAGAAAAAATTTATTGATGTGACTGCTGTTTTTGGAGATATAAACCAACAACCGCCAAAGACAGGTTTAGTTTCAATTTGCATAGCTAGCATTGTAGCACTGGTAGATTATCCAAATTCAATCGTTAAGTCAGATATATTGTTTAACATAGGTCGTGACCATTTCTTTTGTACATCAACCGTTGAGGAAATTAAGCAAATGATAAAAGAGGCTGAAAACAATGAAAGATAAACACAAAGAGCAGCTAAAAAAATATGATGAAACCGAACAAGAATTAGATAGGAAGCTCGAAATAGTAAGAGAGCAACGCAGAGAATACATAAATCAGCATGATTTAAATAAGGTTGATGATGAGCAGGATATTAAAAATTATTTAAGGGGCACATGATGAAAGCATTATTTTTTACATTTTTTATGATTATTTTTATTACAGCGGGGTTTATGTTCATGGCGTACGTTGGTTGTGGTGGATATTTTCTTAATAAAGAAGTGGGATTTACTGGAGGCATTTCCTTCCTTTCTAGTTTGATATTCTCGCCGAGTATTTTCGATTTTTATAACGACTATGTGGATTAAAAATGCCAAAAAAACACAAACTAATTAAAACAAGTTTTAAATGCCCAGAATGCAAGGGCGAATGCTTATACAACGTTGGTTTAGATTTATTTGTTTGCAATCGTCCGCTAATGACTGCAAACGGCGATGTTAAAGGCTCTTGTGGTAAGTTTTATGACAATGGAGAGAGATTCAAATAATGCTAAAGCAGCAAGTTTACCGCAATAAGAAATGGCTTGACGCTGTTAAATCAATTGAATTTTGCGTCTTATGTGGGTGTTATTGTCAAACTCAGCCAGCACATAGAAATGAAGGTAAGGGAATGGGGATTAAAGTGGATGATTGTGCGCTGCATTGTGTAATCAATGTCATTATCAAATTGATAACGGTAAAGAGCTAACAAGAGAAGAAAGGCGAACTTTATTAGATAAAGCTATTGTATTAACGGTTATTCAATTAGCAAGGTGTGGAAAAATAGGGGTAATGAAAGCATGATTCGATTAACTTTACCTTTTCCTCCCAGTGTCAACATGATAACGACCGTTGCGAGAGGTAGAAAAATTACATCAAAACGGGGGCGGGCGTATCGTAGTTTGGCGTTATCTATTATTAAACAAAATAAAATTAAATTAATTGACGCCAAAAGGATTAAGGTTGAGCTTAATTTATATCCGCCAACAAAAGCAAAAAGAGATATAGACAATTATAGTAAGGCTGTATTGGATGTATTAACAGAGGGCGGAGTATATATAGATGATAGTATCATTTATGAATTGAATATTAAAAAACTAGAACCAGTAAAGCAAGGTAAAGTTGACGTTATTATTAGTGAATTAAACTGAGGTAAATAGTGCTAGCAGAATATAAATATGTTGAAGATGAGCCGAAAGAAATTGTCAAGCCCGTTGCGTCGGTTAGGTTTAAAGCTGATTATGATATTACGGACGTGCTTAGACTTTGGGGGAATTGGTCGAGGAAAGATGCTTATGAAAAGCAAGGTACACTCAATTTGTATCAATCTCAAGAGCCTGAATATAAGGAATTATGTTCAGATAACGACGGATTGATTATAGATGGCATCATTTCAAGCATGAAGAGTATTAGATTCCAAAAGACCAAAGAAGAAGCTCTTGTTATAATAAAATCATATTATGGCGACGAAATATTAGATGATGATTATGTTTTTACTGAACGCTACAAAGTAAAAGAATCTTGCTCTATTATTATTAGACCAAGAACTTTAAGAGAAATAGCAATGGAATTTGGTTGCAGTGAAGCAAGTATTAGGAAAATTAAAAGCTCAGGCGAAAGTCATATTATAGGTGCGCTAGCTCAACAAACCCAGCAAACGGGGATGGAATTAGAATTATTTAAAAAATTAAATTTATTTAAGTAATGAGGGGTTGACTGCGTACGCAAAAAGTAGTATAAATATGTCAACATGAAATAATTGTATATAAAGCTCGCAAATGCGGGCTTTTTTATTATTCAAAGGAAAGCCTCAATTAAGAGGCTTTTTTTGTTATCTCGGTAAAATTTTATTGCTTCAACAACAAGTTTTGCTTCAGATAAACCAAAATCTATAGCTGTTTGCTTAATCATTGCAATATCATCTATATTTAACTTAAAAGCTTTGTTTTTGATGCCACGTTTTTCATTACTACGTTCATTTATTTCAGCTCTGCTTAATGCCATGCAATCACCTTGATTTTAAATCGCTAAATTGTTATATTTAAGGTCGCCGGAGAGGTTTCCCTCTCCTTTGAACTACTTTAGAATGCTGGGGAGCTTATCAAAAGTAGTAGAATTAAAATGAGTATTTTGAGTTTCATTTTACTTCTCCTTAAGCCCTCGTCTTAGGTCGGGGGTTTACCTTATCAAGCCCCTTGCTTGATGATTATTATTGTAAGGTACCCTACAATAAAAGTCAATATCATTTATTAAAAAAGTTAGGTATTTTTTACTGTTATTTGGTGTTTGAAATGGATTTCATAAAAAAAGTAGTTCTGGTTTCTCTGTTTATTTTATTTGCATCATCAACCGCATATGCAAAAAATTGCAAAAAAGGCATCCCCTGTGGTAATTCATGTATTTCAGCCACTAAGACTTGTCGAATAGGTACATACTCAGCAGCTCCAACATCGAAACCAAAAACAACCCCAATAACACCAACAGCTACACAAGTTGCGATTAGTAAGCAAAACTTTAATACGGCAAAAACAAAACTGGTTCAGTTATATAAATCAAATCCAGAGCAACCAACTTTTTATTGTGGTTGCGATTTCTCATTTAGCAATAAATCAGGTGTAGTTGATTTCAGTCAATGTGGGTACGAGCCAAGGAAGAATCTAACAAGGGCTAAACGCATTGAATGGGAGCATGTTATGCCAGCCGAAAACTTCGGCCGACATCTACAATGCTGGCGAAACGGCGGGCGAAAAGAGTGTAAAAAAGATTCTCGATTCAATGAAATGGAAGGCGACTTACACAACCTTCAGCCGTCCATTGGAGAGGTAAATGGTGATAGGTCAAATTTCAGATATTCGCAATTTACAAAAGAGTTCACTCAGTACGGACAATGTAAAAGCGCTGTAGATTTTCAAACTCGTAAATTTCAGCCAAGGGAAGAAATCAGGGGCACAATAGCTCGCACATATTTCTACATGTCAGATAGATACAATATCAATTTATCTGATTCGGAGCACAAACTGATGACAGTGTGGAACAAAGAACATCCGCCTGAAAGTTGGGAATGCGAGCGTAACCGCCAAATCAAACAAATTCAGGGTAACGATAATAAGTTCGTTACTCAACAATGTAATTAAGCCGACGGAAGTCGGTTTTTTTATGCCTGTTTTGCAATCAGCATTAACACACATCAAAACACTATATTTACGCTGATTGTATTTTTTATTATCAATATTGAGTATTCACTCATCACAGAATCGGTAGCAATGCTAGACACACACATAACTAAACATTAGCTAGTACGCTACCCCTCATTTAATAAGAAGATTTAAACATGCCAATAAAAGACCCTAACAACGTCAATTGGACAGTTGTTGTTTATTTATTTTTCGTCACTTTGCTTGGTTCTCTATCAAGTTATTGCTATCAGTTTCTAAATGGCAATAAATTCAATATCTGGGTGTTATTTGCGCAAATATTTATATCGATATTTGCTGGAACGCTTGTTGTATTAGCCGCAAGTTATTTTAATTGGGACTTTGAGTTAGCAGGAGGTATAGCTGGCTTAGCTGGATGGTCAGGTGCAGCGTTAATCAAGGCGTTAGAAGAACGATTAATAAGAAAAGCCAAAGGAGATGATTAATGAAATTAACTGAACATTTCACGCTAGAAGAATTTACACATTCATTAACTGCTAGTCGTTTAAAAATTGATAATTCAGTACCCCAAAATTTAATGCCAAATGTGCAACTGACCGCTATCAAATTAGAGATGGTTAGAAAAGCACTGGGTAAGCCGATAATTATTACCTCTGGTTATCGTTGCCCCGCATTAAATGCAAGAGTAGGCGGAGTGTCAACCAGTGCGCATACACAGGGGTTAGCTGTCGATTTTCATTCACCGTATGGTACCCCTAAAGAAATATGTCAAAGATTGATTGATGCTGGTGTTCAATTCGACAAACTTATACAAGAGCATAATCAATGGGTACACATAGGATTTAGTCCTAGCAATAACCGGCAAATAGTATTAACAGCCGTAAAGCAAGGTGGTAAAACTATTTATAGGAGCGGTTTGCTATGAATAATGAAAAGATATTGAGCATATCATTAATCATTATCACTTTTGCTATTTATTTTTGTTATAACAATTTTGAAGAAAAAAAACGATTAAAAGACGCTAATGCTGAGCTAACTAATCAAATAAATCAGTTAGAGCAAACCATATCTAGAAACAACCAAATCATCGCAGATAACGAATTATCAAAACGTGAACTAGAAAAACAATCACTAGAACGGCAGGAGCAAATTAATGAGCAACTCAAAGATAATGATTGTGCTAAGCAGTTTGTGCCTATGCCTGTTTCTGCAAGCTTGTACAACCGAGCGAAAGGCATACGTGAATCGACCGATACCACCCAATCTATTAAGTGACTGTTTACCAAATTTACCACCTAATCCCATGACTTTTGGTGATAGCCTCCGATATAACGAGCATTTATTAAATGTCATTGAGAAGTGTAATGCAGATAAAAGGGCAATAAGGGAGATTAGCAATGGATTACAGTGAATTTTTTAAAGAAATTTTGAAACAAGATGAGTCTGAGTTTAATTTTCATGGACCTGTTAAAACTGCGTCTTTACCCTTAGAGTTATCTAATGATGCTATAAAGCAACTCTTCGAGCAAATTAGAGACATTTTGCTTGAATATAAAACAATCCAATACAGAAATGTTAATGATGAAATTGATAGTTATTTAAATAACTATTCACTTTTACCGCATAAAGTATAAAAAATCACGAGCAGCTATAAAGAATAACTGCATATTTAATCAGTTACACTTAGAAATGACACTAACTCTAAGTTATAGTTATTCTTTGAATGGTAATGGTATAATAAATCATCTTATTGTTTGGATGGTTGTTTATGAAAAAAATATTATATTGCTTTATATTAACTTTATTCCCTTTTATTGTATTTGCAGATAACGCTAAAAAAGATGATTGGATAAATCCATATCTTATAAAAGGTTATATTTCTTACAATGATTTTAATAATTTTATATCCTCTAAAGACGAGAGAGCTCAATCATTTGGTACAGCTTATTTGTCTGGGATTGTTAATACATTTAATTGGGAAAATATAGCACGTGAACAAAAAGGGTTACCTAAAATTTACTGTGCAAAATCGGCATTACAATTACCTGAAGTTAAAAAGTTGATGAACCAATATGCAAACTTATTTAATGGTGAACCAATCAAGAAATTTGGTGATGGGGATTTATATTTTTTTGTTAGACTTACTGTGAGATATTATCATCCATGCCCTGAAGAAAATAAGTAAAGCAATACATAATAGAATCCACAAGAACCGCTTAATTGCGGTTTTTTTGTACCTATTTTTTTTGAAACATCACAAACCCAATTCAACTTTTAATTAATCATAATTACCCCTGACTTGTAAAATCGATATCTACAAGTCGAATAAATTCAAATCATTTTTCAATCAATCATAATGCCAACACACGGCAATTAATAACAAGAGCCACTTAGGAATGAGTTTTAGATGGCACCAGATGGTTTTCATGGTTACCTCTCTTGGACTGGTTCCCTGTGTGACTAAAACTCATTTCTAATGGAGAACACCATGAATATTACAATTTTAAATACTGCAATAAAACAAAATAAAAAAGGACTATTTTGTATCAATGATATACATAAAGCTAGTGGAAATGATAAAAGCAAGCAGCCATCAAACTGGTTACTCCTTGATTCTACTCAAGAACTAATCCAAGAATTGGAGCACTCCTCAGATATGAGGACTGGACAAAAAGCAATTGAGGTTATAAATGGTGGTAATTATCGAGGTACATATGTATGCAAAGAATTAGTTTATGCTTATGCTATGTGGATTAATGCAAGGTTTCATCTTTATGTAATTCGAACCTTTGATGAAGTAATCGAGCAAGATTTTCAACGACAACGATTAAGAGAATTGGCAAAAGTTGAATATAAGCCAATGACTGATGCAATAAAATTTGAGAAGGAGCATCAAGGCAAAGAAGTTAAGTATTACCACTTTAGTAATGAAGCTGATTTAATCAACCGTATAGCTTTAGGGATGACATCAGCGAAATTTAAAGTATTTCACGAAATAGGAAAAACAGAATCAATTCGAGATTATTTAACTCCGTGCCAAATTAAATGCATTACTGACCTTCAAAGAGCTAATACAGCATTTATTCAATTATGTATGGAGTTTGAAGATCGAAAAGTTAAGCTAATGGAGCTATTCAAACGAAACCATATTATTTCATTGTTTGATGAACAGCATCATATAGCCGCCTAGTGCGGCTTTAATATCAAAATCAAAAAATTCCATTTAACTTAAAAATATTGATTAAAAACAGAACACTGTATGTAATTACATGTATGTGCATAAAAACAGGATGTGAAGTATGAAAAATGGCATTTATTTTGCGAAATTTGATAGCAATATGTCTGATTGGGGGAATGGGATTATCACAATTCGAGAGAATAAAGTGAATGGTGGTGATTTTGGTTGTTTCTATCGAGGTGAAATTAAAGAGTCTAAGATAATTCTTCATTTAACCCAGCATAGTGTACAAAATACTTCAGTATTTGGTGATTTAAAAGAGTTTGATTTGGATATCAAAGAAATCGGGTCAAATTTGGAGGCAGATGGTAAAGTGGTTGGTCAGCCACAGTTAAAATTCAAATTCAATTAAAATTTTTATCTGATTTATTTTGATATCAATCGGTTGTATAAAGACCGAAATTAAGTGGCTTTTTTCTGTCTAAAGGAAATTATATGATAAAGGGCGAAAAGAAAAAAATAGCTTGCCTAGGTGAGCTTGCTGATTGTCTTGATAAGGTCGAAGAGTATTTGCTTGGAGACTATGAAACATTTGGCGATGTAGTTCTAAGCGTTGCAAGGTTAGCTTGTTATCTTTATAAGCTCTTTATTTTGTGTAATGATGAGAGATAAATATTGTAATAAAAAATATAATGGCAAAAAAATGAGTAAATTATTACCTTCAATAAATAAAAATGAAAATATCCTAAGCCCCAACATATTGCTTTTAAACGTATACAAAGATGAAATAACAGATGAAGACCCGTCTTTTATGATTCTTCTTGAAAAAAAAGAAGTTAAAACTTTAGATAATTTTACATTAGATACATTAACAATTTCTTATTCTGTATTAAATATGTATGGTAGTGGAAGGTTCGGAGCTAGTTACAATAAACGAACAGATCGTGTTTCTATTACTTCTGAATCTTCGTTTGAAGGAGCAATATTCCTAGATCCACAAAATATAAGAGGATATAGAATTGGAACATATATTATGAACCAGATAATATCATGGGCTAAACACAATTATTCAAGCGCAAAACTTGAAACTATATTTCTTTATCAACCACAAGCTACCCCAGAAAACAAAGAACGAAGAAATCATTTTTATGAGCAATTCGGAATAAAATTCAATTACAGTAATGATAAAAAAGAAGAAGGAATATCTTGTCCAATTAAAATAAATCGACTTAATACAGTGGAAACATGGAAGAAGAACATAAGGGAAGAAATGATAATTGATTGCATTACTGATATGGCCGAAACAATTAAGGATCAAAGAAGTGAAATTAGAGATTTATCTAAGGGTAATAAATTGCTTTCAGAAAGTGTTGAATATTATTTAAAAGAAAATATATTTCAGTATCTTGTTCGTAATATAAAATATAGTTTTGTAAGAATAGTTGAGATATTAGTAATTTTGCTTATTTTTCTCTTGGCTATAAAAAATTTTATCTAATTCATATTATCAATCTTCAACTTTACAGGCTCTACAGAATTATCTAGCATCACAAAATCAGCTATATCTTAGATAGTAGTTTGCGTTTGATACGAAACATAGTTATGATCTTCGTCGCAGTCTATGGTATTTCAATCCAGACGTAGCTATATTTCTAGGTCTTCAGGCGTCATTCTAATATAAATTAATATTGCGTATTTTACTGTGATCATAACTTAGGGATATAGTATTTATGTTAGTTTTTTTAACCAGTACGTCTTCGGGTCTATAGCAAATGCATTTAGTTTAATATTTACTATTTTGTTGCCTTTTGTATTGTCAAACCAGCTATTTAACCCCTTTATTTGTTCCGTTGTTAATGCCAATTTTTTGCGCAAATAGTTTTTAATATTTTTCATAAATAATAAATCTTTGTTGATATTTTGATTTAAAAATTGGTTTATCCAGAAATCACAAGCATAAATAGCTTGTAAATTTTGGTATGAATATTCAGGGTAATCTGGCGATATTACTAATTTTGATAAAAATCGAATATCGGTGCTTGTGAGCGTATTAGAGAGATATCTTTTATAAATATCATTAAGTTTATTATATTTAATTTTGGGATAATGATTTAATTTTTCAACTCGTAATAATAGATATGCAATAGCTTTCTCACGATCGAGTTCTTGGTTATTTATTTGTGAAGGCAATTGATTATTACTTGTAGTAATATGCTTTGATGTGGTTTGTTCTTTCACATCAATCTCTAAACAACCTTTCGTAAGGTCAGGAACTCTTTCATTGGGATTTACAACATACTTAGGGTTCTTTGCACATTGAGGACCGCAGAAAGCTTCATTTCCTTCATTATTGACAACAACATAGCCTTTGCCGCAAGTAATATAATGTTTTTTATTACCAAAAATACATATGCATTTCTCAGTAAAATCAATTCTTATAATAGTCCATGTCATACATGCTATATTCCTAGTTTTTTTAATTTTATAATATGCCAATTTTTACGAAAATAATAGATTAAAATCCATCATTTCGTTAAATGTATCAAGTTATCAAAAACACTATTATTAGTATTAATGTTATCAATTTTTTTAAAAGCTAAAATTGAAGTAAAAGTTGGGATGTGGGAAGCAAAAGAGTTAGAATGATTAATTCATATCAAATCAAATTATAAATATTGTCTACAATATACTTTAACGGTATATGTGACTTTACTTATTTAATTTGTTTTTAATAAATCATTATAAATCAATTGAATTTGTAATTATCGCGAATCCTGTAGGGGACGCCATTGAAGCTATATATAATCAACGAGTCATAAGTTTAATCCTTAATATCTCTCATACTTAATCACACTATTCAAAGTGTTTATATCATAATAAATTGTAATAACTAATAATTGCATTAATTTAATTAAATCAATATTATAAAATGAATGTTATAAACGGTATTGATAATTCTATAATATTCGTTTATCCATATTATCATTTTCAAAATTATTAGAATTTATGAGTGAGTATTAATTGAGTATTAAAAAAATTCGAAACATTATCTTAAGTATTATTGTTTCAGTTGTTTGCTATTTTTTTGTTAACCAGTTTGATCTATTTAATAAAAGGTCTATTCGTGGCCAACTCTTTAAGATTTCTTAGTCACTGAATGAACGCACTCCAATTCGTCTAGATCAATTTACTGTGTTGACCACATCTTATGCAGAAAACAATACGTTAACTTATAGATATATTATTGAAAAAATTAATTTTAATTAGATAGATAAAAGTGAATTTGATAAATTCCGTGATTTTTTGTTTTCTCAAATAAAAAATGATGGTTGTACTAATGATCAAATAAAACAATTATTAAAAAGAGGCGCAATTTTTCAATATCTATACTCCACCGAAGAGAATAAATATTTGTTTATGATTACCTTAAAAGAAAGTGATTGTTCAGGCGTAAAACCTATTGATACAACAAAATAAAAAAAGAATCTAATATAAAAGTCCGTCATCTATAAAATCGTCGTTCTGAATTTGCCTGGTTATTAATTTTGGTTCGATTTTTTTACGCTTTTTATTAACCCTATTTAATATTTAAATATTGCAAATTTAATTCCTTAACGACGGAATTATTAGCATAATATTTAGGAGCTTTAACTTTTTTATATGGGATAATTAATCTTTATTAAATTTCTTAATATGATTGATTATTATATTCAAAGCGAGCTTGCGAATAACAGATGTCAACGATAAATTGGTTATAAATATCATCATCAATACTTTTACTTTCCAGTTTGATTTTGAGTAGTTCGATGATTTGCCAGTCATTGTCGTTACCAAAGTTTTTAATTAGTTCTTCGGCTCGGCTTTCAATCCATTCTTCCTTGGCATCTTGCATTTCAATATTGTTTAACATATTGCAGTAAGCGCTTTCGTAACCATTTTCAACCAATTTATGTAACTGCATAACTCACCTCGTAGCAATTTGTAGCATCCAGTAGAACAAGCCAAATAATCCACCTAAAATCACAAAGTATGTGCAAAATAGGGCAAACTTAATTTCGCTGTCTGTTAACTCATAATCCTTGTGAAATCTATCTTTGATTTTTATATTCACAAAATCTTTATCAGTCATATTTCCCTCGAGAAAGCCCTAAAAAGAAGGCAAAGGAGCTGAAATGTCGCCTTTCCGAGCTTTGAATACTAGTAGACACTCTTTATAAAATTGTCTAGAAATATTAGGCGGCAAATTGATTGTTATCAAAACCGCTGTACTTTCATATGCCCCAGCTAGCTACTTGAATCTCGTTAACTAGTTAAATAACTCGTAGTCTTGTTTAACTTTGTTGTTAAGTTGATTGGTTTTGATGTGATAAATGATAACTTAGGTTATTAGTTATGTCAATAATAAAAGTTATCAACCCTAAAATAAAGTTATCAAAGGTTGTTGGGTGAGGGGATCTTGATAGGTTAATACTAGTCTTAGGTATGAAAAAACCGCCGAAGCGGTTATTGTTATATCTTTATTATCAATCCAATATAGACGATTGCCACCAAACACGGCCTAAAATAGTTATTTCATCTTGAGACACTATTTCATCATCATAGCCAATGTTATAACTTTTGATTTTTATTTGATTGCCAGGCATTTTTTCTAAAATTTTTATTCTTAATAATCCATCGTGATTGATTGCATAGATTTTGCCATCTCTAACATATGTATCAGCTTGATCGATTGCTACTGTAGAACCATCTCTAAATACAGGTTCCATGCTGTCTCCATAGACAGTTAGACATACAGTGCATTCTTTATCAATGCCATATTTCCGCATTGTTGATTTGGATAGGCGTAATTTATATCCGTTATAATCTTCAATATCATCAGTGAAACCATCACCAGCTGCTAGCCGTACATCCTTATAAAATGGAACTTCAATTTCATCATCATCTAGCGGTGTTTTACTATCCCAATCTTCGATAGATCCTAATACTGTCGCATTAGACTTATTTTTGTTTACTTTGGCTTTACCAACACCTTTTGTTAGCCATATAGGATCAACGTTTAATGCGTTAGCGATTTCTAATATTTTTCGTGATGTACTGGATTTTCCTGAAAGCAATTTTTGAATAGCTGGTTGGCTAATTTTTACTTTTTCGGCTAGTTGATGCTGAGACATCCCAGATTCTTTTAATGCCAAATTTAATCTATCTGTAAATGTAGTCATGCTTTTTTCTCGGGGTTGTTAATTTTTTAATTATATAACTCAAGTTATCACTCATCAAATAACAATAGTTATTGATTTATCCAATAACTTTGGTTATTATTGATAATAAATATTATCGTTAGATTTAAGGAATAATAATTGAGACTGCTGCAAAAGCTATCCATATTTTAGGAAGTTAAAGGAGATAAAAAATCACTATTAGATTACACAAAAGGGGGTATGGACACATTAAAAACTAAAGTCAATGCGTTCGAAACCTTACAACACTTGCAAGTGATAAAACAATCAATTCAGCACAAACATAAAATTTATCCGATTGTTAGATTAAAGGCATGTATCCACGATTTAATAAATTACCAAATAGTGACTGAAATTATTTATAAAAATGATAGCAATTTTGCTGAATATTTTTGAGGTAAAACAATGAATATAGTTGAAATATTGAAATTGAAAGGAAGACCCAACGCCTATTATCCAAAAATGGCTAAGCCGTTAGGTGGTGTTAATGCAGCTGTTTTATTTTCTCAATTATTTTATTGGCAAGATAAAGCTATATCTGATTTAGGGGTGTATAAAACGCGCGATGAACTTGAGGAAGAAACTGGTTTATCTCACAACGAACAAAGAACAGCTATAAAAAAACTACAAGATAAAGGCGTTTTGATAATTACTGAAAAGCGATTAGATCATAAAACTTTTTACAAAATTGACAATAAAAAGGTCAATGAAATTTTAGCTAATTTCGCCAAAACTATTAATCATTTACCGCGAAATGAAGAAAGTAATCACCCCGAAGTAGACATTGTAGATTCCGGGGAGACTACAAAGTCGAGTTCGTTATTTCAAGAGATTACAACAAAGACTATTACAGAGAATACTACAAATATTATTGCGGATAAACCTCAACCCCAAAAACGAGACTTGCCTAATGATTTTAAACCCAACGATCATCATCGAAACATAGCACTAAATGAAAATGTCAATTTGGATACTGAATTTATTAAGTTTAAAGATTATTGCTTGGCTAATGGGAAAAAATATATTGATTGGAACGCTGCATTTAATAATTGGCTACGTAATGCAGGGAACTATAAAAAATCGAATCACTCTCAATCAAGATTTATGACTCTTGCAGAACGTAATCGAGCTGTCTTAGAGAGTATGAGGAGCTGATTATGGCAAAAATCTCAGATGGTTTTTTAGCAATTATTGGTGGACTTCTTGAACTCTACGGACAGCAAGCGAGTACAACTAAAATCAATATTTATTGGTCAACACTTAGTCAATACCCAATTGATTCATTGCGCAGAGCAGCCAATGTATGGGTGCGTAAAAGTGAATTTATGCCGAAGCCTGCTGATTTAATTAATTTAATGGGTGGTCCTAATAACCATTTATCACCCGATGAGGCATGGGCAATAGCAATACTTGCTAGTGATGAAACTAATACTTTAGTTTGGACTAAGGAAATAGCAAAGGCATGGGCACAAGCTGAACTTGTTTATCGTAATGGCGACAAAATTGGAGCAAGAAGAACTTTTATCGAAGCTTATGGACGTTTAGTTAACTCATCAATGATGAATGGCAAAAATGTAGAGGTGTTTGTATCACTTGGTAGCGATAAAACAAAACGTGCTGATGCAATTAATCGTGCTGTTTTCATTGGTTTATTAACACCAGAAAAAGCTAATTGCTATTTGCCTAAACCAGAAAACACGATCGCAATGCTTGAGTTTAAAGATGATCAAGTTTCAGCAAAGAGTATGGAGCATATCGCTAACATTAAAGAGATGTTAAAAAAAAGCAGAACTTGTATTAAAACTGATTAGCCTTTGTTAATAGCGACTTTATTAGATGTTTAACAAAATAGTAATAGGCTGTGTATTAGGATTAACAGCAAATGTAGCAAAAAATAAATATAAATCTGTAAAGCAAGTCAATAAACGAAATATTCGGAACAATGTAAGCAAATCGAAGGGGTTAATATTGAAATGAATTACAAAACAACGGCAAAAGTGAATGAAGATTGGCAAAGTAGGGAGAGAGTAATGAGAGAAACTAAAGATATTTTAACTGCCTGGAAAAATACGCGTATATTGAAAAGAATTGGAACTGAATATCCTTCAAAATCGGCTGTTTTTTTGGGAGCGCCAACAGATGTTGATTATCGCCAATATTTAACAGAAGATGAAGCTGAAATTGTTGATAATGCGGTACTGATTTTAAAAAATGACAATTATTCTCAATGGATTGTATTGACCGCATATTATCTGCGAGGTATTTCGTGTAACTCGCAGGCAAAAGCAATTGGGAAGCGTCCACACGATATCATTAATTTATTGAATCAAGCCGAGATGTTTATAAGAGGAAATATTTATCAATATTTTAAAAAAGTTGCATAACCGCTTGACTTTGCGCAAATGCGCATATATAATAAGGTAAAAATGCGGTTTAGAACGCACATAGTTAAACCCAGCTAATTAGTTGGGTTTTTTTATATCTATATTATTCTGTTTTTTCTAGAAAAAATAATAATCAATACGCTAGCTATTAGCTTGATTCCTTTTTTGCCAACCTCATTTAATGAAATACTAACTGTGATTTTATTTCTGTTGTAGCTATTTCAATTTATTTCCGTTTACTATATTTTTTATATCAATATTTTGACTATTTGCTCATCACTGAATCGATAGCAACGCTAGACTCAGCCATAACTCACATCCAGCTAGTATGCTGCCACTCATAACTAATAAGAAGATTTAAATATGCCGATAAAAGACCCTAACAACGTCAATTGGACTGTTGTTGTGTATTTATTTTTTGTTACTTTGCTTGGTTCTCTATCAAGTTATTGTTATCAGTTCCTAAATGGTAATAAATTTAATATTGGGGTGCTATTTGCGCAAATATTTATATCGATATTTGCTGGAACGCTTGTTGTATTAGCCGCAAGTTATTTTAATTGGGACTTTGAGTTAGCAGGAGGTATAGCTGGCTTAGCTGGATGGTCAGGTGCAGCGTTAATCAAGGCGTTAGAAGAACGATTAATAAGAAAAGCCAAAGGAGATGATTAATGAAATTAACTGAACATTTCACGCTAGAAGAATTTACAC
>NZ_JAFNNH010000079.1:0-554 GCF_026536845.1 Gilliamella sp. B3023 | reverse complement strand
ATTATGCTGGGATGTGGTAGCGTAAGGACCAGTTAAAGTAACGCGTACGCTTGTAGCTGTAGGATTAGACATTGTAGCTGTGATACCCCCCCAAGAAACAGGAGACCAAGACAATGGCTGACTTACACCACTAATGAGTAAATCAAAGTACAATCCATTAAGACCTGTAGTAGGAAAGTTTCTACCGTAAAGTGACGGGGAAGTTGACTGAGGGATAAAACCATTAGCAGGGTCCCACATTGAAGACGGACCAGCAAAATCAATAGATGGGTAAAGCTCCCAATCACCACGCTTACCATTTTTTAAATTAGGCCGAACAAAACAAACCACCGACGAAGCCTTAGGATTGACGTAATAAGTCACATTAGTTGCACTGAAATCACTACGATTAGGAAAACCGTAACGAGTGGATAATGTGCCGTTAGTACTAGATAAGGTAACCTTATAAGGTGCCTTACAAATCTCTGGCACGGTACTACGTGATACAGATTGATTGTTTTTATCGACGATAGATAAACTTAAAGAACCTGTAGCAGTAACACCAGAATCACCAT
>NZ_JAFNNH010000078.1:0-560 GCF_026536845.1 Gilliamella sp. B3023 | reverse complement strand
AAACGACGTTGACTCCTTGAGTCAGCTTACTTTTAATCACCTAATACTATTTTTTATCACCCCCACCCCCGGCCTAATGATTAAGGAATAAGAACTAAGGATGGGAGCAAAGGCTGTAGTCGGTGTAGTAGATGTCGGCGCCCCCGTCCACTGTACCGTATTGCACTGTACCGTAGTTTGCGTACACGACAAACTGGCGGTTATTATCATACGAGTCACTAGTCCAGTAATAAAAGTCGATGAAGCCAACGCCTGAATAATCATACATACGACCCCACTCAGAGAAAAAACCAGAACCTATATGACGAATGTAATAATTATTAGGCGAGGAAGGGGGGGCGCCGACTGAACCCTGACACCAAGCGCCTGATTCAACACCACGACAAGATGCATTGGTTAAATCCTTTACGCGAGGCACTTGATAACCAAGACTATTACACCAAGATAAGGTATTAGAATAAGTGTCCTCCTTAGAACCACGGTGGACGAACCACTGCTTCAAAGTAAAACCATATTTGACGACTGGAGCACCATTACTATCACGACCGACCAACTCGAAG
>NZ_JAFNNH010000077.1:0-584 GCF_026536845.1 Gilliamella sp. B3023 | reverse complement strand
AGAGATAACTCTAAAAAACCATTAACATTAATCTCACCATCACCGTCATCATCCCACCAATAATTATTGGGCGGACCAATAAGCTTTTTTAAAGTGATTAAATCGACATTCGTTGGAAAGATCATATCTATATCAGCAAAACTTTGACCTGCAACCGGTAACTCAATGGGGTTTGAAGATGATGAAGTATTGGTTTTAGCCGTGTACTGTTCTCCGTTAGAGAGTGTAATACCGAGCAAAACTTCAATATTAAGCGCTCTTGTTCTACCACCATCGAAAGTTAAATAAGGCGCATTACCCTGAATTATATTTGAGGTTTTAACGGTTAATGCATGGCTGGAATAAAAAGGTATTAGCAAAAAGCCGAGCGATAAAAAGATCTGTCGGCGTAATTTAGATCCGAGAGATGATCGACGAGATGATCGGAATGATGATCCAAATGATGATCGAAATAACGATCGGCGCAACGATCGACTACGCGATCTTAAATTTTCGTCGATTAATAAACTGGAATGAAAAAAAATAGGCTGAGAGTTTGAATTTGGCGAATTTAAATTATAGGTTGGCCAAGTTGCCTGTTGCCT
>NZ_JAFNNH010000076.1:0-591 GCF_026536845.1 Gilliamella sp. B3023 | reverse complement strand
TGCCTCAGACCTTCGAGTTGGTCGGTCGTGATAGTAATGGTACTCCAGTCGTCAAATATGGTTTTACTTTGAAGCAGTGGTTCGTCCACCGTGGTGATAAATATGACTCTTATTCTAATACATTATCTTGGTGTAATAGCATTGGTTATCGTATGCCTCGCGTAAAGGATTTAACCAATGCATCTTGTTCTACCAATGATTATGACTGTCTCGGTTCAGTCGGCGCCACCCCTTCCTCGCAGGGTAATCATATTATGCGCCATATAGGTTCTGGTTTTTTCACGGAGTGGGGCAAAATGGAAGATTACTCTGGTGTTGGTGGTTTCAACAACGGGCATTTTTACTGGACTAGTGACCCGGATGGTAGTGACCCGCATGGTAATGACCAGTTTATGGTGAGCTCATACATTGGTTTCGTGCATAGGCAGAACAACCCCGAAGATGGACTATGCTCCCATCCTTAGTTCTTATTTCTTCGTTCTAAATCCTTAGGCCGGGGGTGGGGGTGATAAAAAATAGTATTAAGCAATTAAAAGTAAGCTGACTCAAGGAGTCAACGTCGTTTAGCCATAAAAAAAGCGATTTTGCGGC
>NZ_JAFNNH010000075.1:0-606 GCF_026536845.1 Gilliamella sp. B3023 | reverse complement strand
ATAGATAAACTTAAAGAACCTGTAGCAGTAACACCAGAATCACCATCATCATCCCCCCAATAATTATTAGGAGGACCGATAAGTGTACTCAAAGCGACTGAATTTGTATCAGTAGGAACGAACATACGAATATCAGCAAAACTCTGACCCGCAACGGGCAAGACGATTGGAGTTGTAGATGATAAATTGGTAGAAGGCGTGTAATTAGTTCCGTCAGATAGTGTAATCCCAAGCAGACCGTTAGCATCAACCGCACGTGTACGACCACCGTCGAAAGTCAGATAAGGTGCACTACCCTGTATCGCATTCCTAGTTGTCTGTGATGTCAATGCGTGACCAGAAAAAGGAAGGAAAAAGACCACGAAAAAAACAATCTGCCGGGATAATTGGGAAAAGGATCGAAAACAGGATCTGAAAGAGGATCCGGAAAACGATCGGAAAAAGGATCGAGAAGAGGATCGCGGAAGCGATCGCGCGAAAATTCGCAGAATTTCACTTGATTGAGTAGAAAAATAAGATTTAGTGAAAAATTTAAACTGGGTGCTGGACTTAGACGAATTTAAAAGATAGGTTGGCCAGGTTGCCTGTTGCCTGTTGCCTGTTGAA
>NZ_JAFNNH010000074.1:0-680 GCF_026536845.1 Gilliamella sp. B3023 | reverse complement strand
TGGAAACAACCATTATCTGTCCTCTTTCTAAGTTAAAATCTAAAAGTGCATATGGTTCTACAAAACCTAAAAGAGAAAACTCCCTATCCCTGTTATCCGGAGGAAATTCGTAATAGACAACTTTTTTATTATATACGTATACAACTGTATTAGAAAGATGTTGAGCTATTCCAAAGTCAGGATTCTCATCAGAAAATTCTACTTTTTTGACATCAATATTTTGTTCCTGCATTAATGTAATATAAAGTCCACTAATACTGCCACTGATTAACCAAACTTCATCCCATTTAAAATTGGTATAATCAGAGAGTTTTATGGTTTGAGGGTGATTTTCTTCTATATCTTTTAATGCTTTTTCTAAAGGTCTTTCACTGTTGCAACTGGTTAATGTTACTATTGATATGAATGTTATCACTAATAGTATTATTATTTTATTCATTTCTAATTTCTTAATATTTTTTTGCTTTAGGTATGGCCATAAACCAGACTATGTCTTCTTGTTTAACCTCTAAATTGTTTAAAACAATTTGTTAGCAGTTTATTTCAGTTTTTTATCCATATTTTCATAGATCTTAATTGGCTTAATGGGGATTAATGTTTTGCCTTTTACTTCAAACTCAGAATTATTACTGGAAACAACCATTATCTGTCCTCTTTCTAAGTTAAAATCTAAAAGTGCA
>NZ_JAFNNH010000073.1:0-704 GCF_026536845.1 Gilliamella sp. B3023 | reverse complement strand
TTATGGCTAAACGACGTTGACTCCTTGAGTCAGCTTACTTTTAATGACTCAACACTATTTTTTATCACCCCCACCCCCGTCCTAAGGATTAGGGACGAAGAAATAAGAACTAAGGATAGGCACAAACCCCCCAGCCGCCGCCGGAGTTGTACCTCACATTACCGCCGGGAGTGTGGACGACAAACTGGCTACTACCAGACGAGTCACTAGTCCAGTACCAAGGATAGTTGTAGAAGCCAGCGTCTGAATAATCAGACATATAACCCCACTCCGTGAAAAAACCAGAACCTATATGACGCATAAAATGATTACCCGGCGAGGAAGGGGTGGCGCCGACTGAACCGCGACAGGCAGAATCGTTGTTAGGACAAGATGCGTTGGTTAAATCCTTTACGCGAGGCAGACGATAACCAATACGACTACACCAAGATAATGTATTAGAATCACCGTAAGAGTCAGTACCACGGTTCACGAACCACTGCTTTAAAGTAAAACCATATTTAACAACAGGATTACCTTGACGGTCACGACCGACCAACTCGAAGGTCTGAGGCAAAGTAGGTTTAGAAATAGGACTAGGACTGTCTGAATTATGCTGGGATTCGGTAGCGTGAGGACCCGTTAAAGTAACGCGTACGCTTGTAGCAGTAGAATTAGACATAGTAGCAGTGATACCTCCATGAGAAACAGGAGACCAAGACAAT
>NZ_JAFNNH010000072.1:0-729 GCF_026536845.1 Gilliamella sp. B3023 | reverse complement strand
GGGTAATTCAAACGTCGCTTAGCCGCAAAATCGCTTTTTATAGCTAAACGACGTTGACTCCTTGAGTCAGCTTACTTTTAATCACCTAATACTATTTTTTATCACCCCCACCCTCGCCCTAAGGATTAAGGACGAAGAAATAAAAACTAAGGATGGGTGCAAAGTCCGTAGTAGGAGTAGTAGGACCAATTCACGGCACCGTCGTTTGTGCTCAAGAGAAACTGGTGACTACCACTCGGGTCACTAGTCCAGTACCAATCGCCGCGGAAGCCAACGCCTGAATAATCATTCATTTTGCCCCACTCAGTGAAAAAACCTGAACCTATATGTCGCATATAATGATTACCAGACGAGGAAGGGGTGGCGGTGACTGAACCCTGACAAAAAGTGCCTGAATAGTCACCACGACAAGATGCATTAGTTAAATCCCTTACGCGAGGCATCCGATAACCAACACTATTACACCAAGATAAGGTTTGAGGATACCTGTCCAATTTAGAACCTCGGTGGACGAACCACTGCTTCAAAGTAAAACCATATTTGACGACAGGAGCACCATTAGTATCACGACCGACCAACTCGAAGGTCTGAGGCAAAGTAAGTACGGAAAGACGACCAGGACTGGCTGAATTATGCTGGGATGTGGTAGCGTAAGGACCAGTTAAAGTAACGCGTACGCTTGTAGCAGTAGAATTAGACATAGTAGCAGTGATACCTCCATGAGAAACA
>NZ_JAFNNH010000071.1:0-755 GCF_026536845.1 Gilliamella sp. B3023 | reverse complement strand
AAAATTACTTGACAAGGTAGTCTAAAATGCATTATAATTTTCAACAGGCAACAGGCAACAGGCAACCTGGCCAACCTATCTTTTAGATTCGTCTAAGTTCAACTCCCAACTTAAATTTTTCACTAAAACTTATTTTTCCACGCAATCAAGTGAAATTCTGCGAATTTTCGCGCGATCGCTTCCGCGATCCTTTTTCGGATCCTTTTTTCGATCATTCGATTTTTTCCAATTATCCCGGCAGATTGTTTTTTTCTTGGCCCTTTTCCTTTCTTTTTCGGGTCACGCATTGACATCACAGACAACAGCAAATCAGATACAGGGCTCTCCTCCTTATTTGACTTTCGACGGTGGTCATACACGTGCTGTTAATACTAACGACCTGCTTGGGATTACGCTATCTAACGGAACTAAATATACACCTTCAATCAATTCTTCATCTACAACTCCAATCGTCTTGCCGGTTGCGGGTCAGAGTTTTGCTGATATAAGTATGTTCGTTCCTACTGATACTAATTCAGTCGCTTTGAGTTATCTTATCGGTCCTCCTAATAATTATTGGGGGGATGATGATGGTGATTCTGGTGTTACTGCTACTGGTCGTTTAAGTTTATCTATCGTCGATAAAAGTGGTCAAACGGTATCACGTAGTACAGTTCCAACAATTTGTAAGGCACCTTATAAGGTTACGTTATCCAGTACTGACGGTACATTATCTACTCGTTACGGTTTTCCTAATCATAGTACTTTCAGTGCAA
>NZ_JAFNNH010000070.1:0-756 GCF_026536845.1 Gilliamella sp. B3023 | reverse complement strand
GTTGACTCCTTGAGTCAGCTTACTTTTAATGACTCAACACTATTTTTTATCACCCCCACCCCCGCCCTAAGGATTAAGGACGAAGGAATAAGAACTAAGGATAGGCACAAAGCCCGTAGTTGTAGTTGTAGGTGTAAAGCCAATTCACAGAACCGTTGTCTGAGTAGACGACAAACTGGTCACTACCATACGGGTCACTAGTCCAGTACCAACTGCTGACGAAGCCAACGCCTGAATAATCCTCCATACTACCCCACTCAGTGAAAAAACCTGAACCTATATGACGCATGTAAAAATTATTACGCGAGGAAGGGGTGGCGCCGACTGAACCCTGACAGTGAGAACCTGAATTAGTACCACGACAAGATGCATTGGTTAAAACCTTTACGCTAGGCATTCGATAACCAAGACTATTACACCAAGATAAGGTATTAGGATAAGTGTCCTCCTTATCACCACGGTTGACGAACCACTGCTTCAAAGTAAAACCATATTTGACGACTGGAGTACCATTACTATCACGACCGACCAACTCGAAGTTCTGAGGCAAAGAAATAGTGGAAAGAGGACCAGGATTGGCTGAACTAATCTGGGATGGAGTAGCGTAAGGACCAGTTAAAGTAACACGAACGCTTGTAGCAGTAGGATTAGACATTGTGACTGTGATACCACCCTGAGAAACAGGAGACCAAAACAATGGCTGACTACTACCACTAATGAGTAAATCAAAGTACAATCCATTAGCGCCAGTTGTAG
>NZ_JAFNNH010000007.1:0-126407 GCF_026536845.1 Gilliamella sp. B3023 | reverse complement strand
TTTTCCACGCAATCAAGTGAAATTCTGCGAATTTTCGCGCGATCGCTTCCGCGATCCTTTTTCAGATCCTATTTTCGATCCTTTCCCCAATTATCCCGGCAGGTTGTTTTTTTTGTGGTATTTTTTCTTGCTTTTTCGGGTCACGCATTGACATCAAAGACAACTAGGAATGCGATACAAGGTAGTGCACCTTATCTGACTTTCGACGGTGGTCGTACTCGTGCAGTTGATGCTAACGGTCTGCTTGGGATTACTTTATCTAACGGGACTAAATACACGCCTTCAACCAATACTTCATCTTATTCAAGACCTATCGTCTTGCCTGTTACAGGTCAGAGTTTTGCAGATATAGGCATGTTGGTTCCTACTGATACTAATTCAGTCGCTTTAAGTTCTCTTATCGGTCCTCCTAATAATTATTGGGGAGATGATGATGGTGATTCTGGTGTTTCTGCTACAGGTAGTTTAAGTTTATCTATCGTTGATAATAACAATCAACCAGTGTCACGTGATACAGTGTTAACGACATGTAATGATTCTGCACCTTATCGTGTTACATTATCCAGTACTAACGGCACATTAACTACTCGTTACGGGGTTCCTAATAGTAGTAATTTCAGTGCAAGCCATGTGACTTATTACGTTAATCCTAAGCCTGGTACTTCAGTTTGTGCTAGAGTTAAATTTGCCAGACCTAATTTGACTTACGGTACAGGTCTACATGCTGGCCCGGCTTCAATGTGGGACCCGGATAATGGTTTTATCCCTCAGTCAACTTCCCCATCACGTTATGGTTCGAACTTTCCTACTACCGGTCTTCATAGATTGTACTTTGATTTACTCATTTCTGATAATAATCAGCCATTGTTTTGGTCTCCGGTATCTCGCGGTGGTATTACAGCTACAATGTCTAATTCTACCGCTACAAGCGTACGTGTTACTTTAACTGGCCCTTACGCTGATTACAACCAACGGGATTCATCCTATCCTAGTCGTGTTTCCACTCCTTCTTTGCCTCAGACCTTCGAGTTGGTCGGTCGGGATAGTCGAGGTAATATTGTTGTTAAATATGGTTTTACTTTAAAGAAGTGGTTCGTACACCGTGGTTCTAGGCAGGACAATTATTCTCCAGCCTTATCTTGGTGTAATAATATTGGTTATCGTCTTGTTAAGGTAAAGGATTTGACTAATACATCTTGTCCGACAAGCAGCGTAAACTATGAAGACTGTAGCGGTTCAGTCGGCGCTACTCCTTCTTCACCTGGTCGTTATTACATGCGTCATATAGGTGCGGGCTTTTTCACGGAGTGGGGTCGTATCGATCAGTATTCAGACGTTAACTTTCATAGCTATTGGTACTGGACTAGTGACCTAAAATATAGTAGCCATTTCACTATTTTGTCGGACTCCGGTGGTATAAATTGGAGCCCCTACAACAGCTACAACGACGTGGTTTGCGTCTATCCTTAGCATATATTCTACGTCCTTAATCCTTAGGGTCGCAAGGGGAAAGATAATATTAAGTTACTAACAGTAAGCTACGAGTCAACGTTGCTAAGTGATAGAAAGCGATTTTGTGACTTAGCGACGTTTGAATTACACCCGCATAGGCGGGTTTATTTTTGAGGTTTTTTCGCAAAAAACTTGAGGAGCGGGGTTTTTTAAGCATTAAATCTACCATTTATTATTACATTTTTAGTATTAATGTTGATGGATTGTTTAAAAAGCCTTTATTTAAATACGCCTATATTCCCACTAATTTTAGGGGTATAATTGATGCACTTAATTTCATGGTAAATCGGCTTTTATGACTTCTTCATTCCTTCGAAAATCGGGTGTTGTTTTTGGTGCTTTTTTAGTAGCAACCTTTATTATTGGGGTGGCGGGTGCTTTGCAATCACCTACTTTAAGTCGTTTTTTATCGTTTGAAGTTGGCGCTGACCCTCGCTTAGTGGGGGCGTTTTATTCGATTAATGCGTTAGCCAGTATTATTGGTAGTTATCTGTTAGCTAAGTATTCAGACAATAAGGGTGATAGGCGTAAGATTGTTATTTTTTGTTGTTTGATGGGGTTGGCAAATAGTCTGACTTTTGCCTTTTCACGCAACTATTATGTATTAATTACATTAGGCGTATTTTTTGCTGCGTTAGCGTCTGCCGCGATGCCACAGATTTTTGCTATGGCGCGTGAGTATGCAGAAAAGAGTGGACGTAATGCGGTTGCCTTTAATTCCCTGATTCGTGCACAGTTGTCATTAGCGTGGGTGATTGGTCCCCCATTATCTTTTGCTTTGGCGATCAAGTACGGTTTTACCATCATGTATTTGTGTGCAATGTCGATGTTTATTATTTCGATGATTGTGGTAGCAATCTATTTACCACCCATTGAAAAAAAGGTTATCAGTTCGTTTACTGCTAATGAGTTGGCGGTGGCAAACCAATCAATTTTTACTAATCGTAATGTCATGTGTTTGCTAATTTCTACCATTTTTATGTGGACCGCTAATATGATGTATATCATCGATATGCCGATTTATGTAGAAACGGTTCTGCACTTATCTGATTCATTACCTGGTGGGTTGATGGGGTTAGCGGCAGGGATTGAAATTCCTATTATGATTATTGCGGGTTATTTGGTCCCCGTGTTAGGTAAGCGAAATCTATTTTTTATCGCTATAATTTGCGGAATTTTGTTTTATGTTGGGATGATTCTGTTTAAAGATTCAACCATGTTATATGTGTTGCAACTTTTTAACGGGCTGTTTATTGGGATTGTTGCTAACATTGGTATTATCTATTTCCAAGATTTGCTACCAACTCGTATGGGTGTGGCTTCAACGCTATTTAATAATGGTATTATTTGCAGTGTCATTTTAGCTGGTATCATTCAAGGTTTTGTTTCACAAGCTTACGGGCATGAAGTGATTTATTGGATTGGTTTAGTGATGGTGACGATTTCGTTTTTATTCTGTGCTTTAGTGAAGAAATAATTTATTTACGTCTTCCTGAGTGATTTAGGAAGACGTATAGACAATATCTAAGTTTTATACTTTGAACGTTGCTTTTATTTGTTGATATAACGCGTAATTCGTACGTTCATAATTTAACGGTGTAATAGCAATATAACCATCATTAGCTGCATCAAGCTCTTTGTCGATATCAACCTTTACACTTTGGTTACGTTTAGCTCTAAACCAAAAGTAGTCATGACCTTCTGGATCTTGAGTTTCTGCAATAACAAATTGGCTTACATCCGGCTCGCCCTGTTTTGTGATTTTTATCCCTTTTATTTGATCGGCTTGGCAATTAGGGAAGTTGATATTGAAGCAAGTCTTATCTGAAAGGGGGTAGAGTTGCCTGATTATCGATTCAGCAAGATGAGTTGAACAGTGCCAATTGGTTGGTGTGTTATCTTCACTGCTGACTTGACTTAGTGCCATGGCTGGCACGCCTAGCGTCATTGCCATCATTGCTGCCCCCACTGTGCCCGATAATATTGTTTCAAATCCCAAATTAGATCCATTATTAATTCCTGACAGCACGAGATCGGGTAATTGATTAGCCATTAGCGATTTTATGGCAAATAGTGAGCAGTCAGCCGGGGTGCCGTAGACTGCGTATTCTGTATTGCTCCGCTTTTGAACGCGAAATGGCGACTTTAAACTAACTGAACAAGAAACGCCACTTTGATCAACAATAGGTGCGACAATCCAAACTTCGTTTGCTATGTTTTCAGCCACGCTTTTTAAAATCTGAATTCCAGGCGCATCAATGCCATCATCATTGACTAAAAGTACTCGGTTGACTAATTTTTTTGACATATTGGTTCCTTTTTTATATTTCCTTATTGAATAAATGTATTGCACTGATCCATCGACCCACTGTCATAACCACGTTTAAACCATGTATAGCGTTGTTTTGATGTACCATGAGTAAAGCTATCAGGAACAATATAACCATTATTTTCTTGTTGAAGGCGATCATCGCCAATTGCTTGCACAGTATTTAGGGCTTGCTCAATATCACCCGCGTCTAAAATATTTTTCACGCCATTGCCCCATAATCCCGCATAACAGTCAGCTTGTAATTCAAGTTTGACCGACAATTGGTTACGGATTAGTGTAGATTGATTTTGCGATAATTGTTCAACTTTATTAAATGTGCCAAGTAAATTTTGTACATGGTGCCCAACTTCGTGTGCAATCACATAACCTTGTGCAAAGTCACCTCCGCCACCTAGGCGTCTTTTCATCTCTTGATAAAATGATAAGTCAAGATAAACCGTTTTATCGAGATTGCAATAGAATGGTCCCATCATGGCTTGCCCGGTACCGCACATGGTTCGGGTTGCTCCGTTATAGAGTACGAGTTTAGGGGGAATATAGGTTTTGCCTAATTTTTGGAATTGTTCGCGCCAGAAATCTTCGGTACTTGCTAATATTACTGAAGTAAATTTATCTGCGTCGTTAGGTTGGGTGTTGTCAATCTGGCTTGTTGATGTGGAATCATCCAAATCAATCACATTGCTGTCGAGCAAACCGGTTAAGTCAACGCCATAGTAGCCTGCCACTAATACAACAACAAATAAAACAATTTTACCTTTACCACCAATTGGGATGCGTGTCCCAATATCACTTCCTGATTGTGAGCGGCGATCTTCAATGTTATCACTCTCTCTTTGGTCTCTCCATCTCATAGGGAATACCTCATCAGTTTTGGTAACATCATTCTAAAGGATAATAGATGAGGTTACTAGCACTACTCATCATAAAAAGAGGATGTGATAAATGGGTTATTTTTGCTTTTTTTAGGTATATAATTCTTATCTATATCGCATCAATTGAATAAGTAAAATTGGTGTGATTGAATTTAAAACCTCATCTGACTCGCATAATTTGATTTAGTTTATCTTTGGCATGGTAGCCGGTTATTTATTTTTATATTAATGAATTTTAAAGGCGGTACTTCATGGCACAATCGAATAATAAACCTTTGGATATTGATGATATCCCTATCATTAATGACAATCAGCTAAAAAAAGCCACTTGGGCATCGGCGTTTAGTAATGCTATTGAGTGGTATGATTTTGGGGTGTACAGTTTTTTGGCGTATATTATTGGGCAGGTGTTTTTTCCTCATGTTTCGCCTAGCGTGCAGATTATTGCTGCATTATCGACTTTTTCTATTCCTTTTTTTGTTCGCCCTTTAGGGGGGATTATTTTTGGTTTAATTGGTGACAATATTGGTCGCCAAAAAGTGCTATCTATCACTTTAGTGATAATGTCGTTAAGCACATTTTGTATTGGGTTGATTCCAACTTATGAGACGATTGGTATCGCTTCGCCTGTGTTGCTATTGATTGTTAAATTAGCCCAAGGGTTTTCAATCGGTGGTGAATACTCTGGCTCAGCAACGGTAGTTGCCGAATATTCGCCCGATCGTAAACGTGGTTTTATTGGTGGTTGGCTTGATTTTGGTTCAATGGTGGGTTTTATAATTGGTGCAGGGCTAGTGGTGTTTTTATCAATGTTACTCAGTCAATCGGCGCTATTTAGTTGGGGCTGGCGAATTCCGTTTTTAATAGCCTTACCGCTTGGGATCATTAGCTTTATCCTACATCATATTTCAGAAGAGACGCCAACTTTCCAACAACACCTTGAAGCCAGAGAGTCGCAAGATAAGGCTGAATTAACACTAAAAAAAGTTGTCGGTAAATATTGGCAGCATATTTTAATTTGTGCGGGATTGGTTATTGTAACAAATGTCTCGTTTTATCTATTGCTAACGTATATGCCGAGCTATTTAGCGCATAATTTGAATTATGATACTGAACAAGGTTTGCTTATTATTATTGCGATTATGGTCGGGATGTTAATTATTCAACCTATTATCGGGTTATTAAGTGACAAGGTGGGTCGTAGGCCTTTCATTTTAATCGGAAGTATAGGTTTATTGCTATTATCTTATCCTGCATTTATGTTAATTAATAGCCAGCAAATACCTTTGGTTTTTTTAGGCGTATTTATTTTGGCCCTGTTTATTAACTGCTTTACTGGAATCATTACCTCAATATTACCCGCAATGTTTCCAACTAATATTCGCTATAGTGCTATTGCAAGCATTTTCAATGTTGCCATTATTATTGCCGGGGTAACGCCAACATTTGTGGCATGGCTTGTTGAATCAACTGGTAATTTATATATGCCTGCTTACAATTTAATGTTAGCAGGATTCATTGGTGTGATTACTGGGCTTGCTATGCATGAAACTGCAAATAAACCTTTACACGGCACTAATCCAACCGCCGCCAGTCGAGACGAAGCGCAATCACTTCTATCTGAACACTTTGATTCCATTGAAGAGGAAGTTGAAGATATCGATGAGCAGATCGAGGAACTACAAAATAAGCGACAAGAACTTGTCGATCAACATCCTAAATTGGATTAGTTAACTTTTTCCATTGCTTAGAATTAGTTTATAAAAGTTGAGGAAAGGAGGCTAAAGCTATTAAGCGCCAAACGTTTTACTCACTATTGGCTTAAATTGTTTAATATAAAATTATATTTTATACTGGATCGGATTTTTGACTTAGCAACGGAAAAGGAATGGGTAAAGTCACTTTTGAGCAATTTATTTATTTAAGCATTGTGGAATCGTATTGTTTTTCATAATGATTTATATGCTCAATGAATTTGATGCTTATTTAAAAGAAAGAGAAAGAGAAAGTCAAAGTCAAAAGCGAAAGAAGCCGAAGAAAATATTCAAAACAGATGTTCCATTAATTAAGTCGGTACAAGAATTTAAAAAATTAAAAAAGAGTAAACGCCGCAAATTTAGTTTTATGTGGAAGTGTTTTTATCGAATAAAGGATTTTTTTAGAAAAAAAAGTTGAGGCGTGGGGTTTTTGGAATATTAAAATCGCTCATTTTTATATCTTTTCTAATATCAAACCGTGGTCATTTTATATAACTTTTTTTATTCTAAACAAGTCTATTTTTAACTGGCTGTTCATCATTTTTTTATAAGCATTCATTGAAAATTTATTCTAAAAACGTTAACTTTTTCGTCTGCAAAATAGGTTAACTACTTTTCCCTTTTTTTTTGATTATTTTTAGCTTTTTGTGTCAGTTTTGATATTTAGCGCTATAAAGTTTACTCCCCTCTTTTCAATAGATTATATTGGTTATAATATATCCAAAATTGGTTGAATTTACTTATAATAATTCAAAGAAGGGAAGGTAAAATGGTTGCAAATAGTACATCAGATCTGATAACAAAATTAAAAAATATTGTTGGTGATAAATATACCTTAACTGATCCAAATCGGACTTTACCTTATCGTCAAGGTGCGCGTTTTGGTGTAGGTGATGCATTAGCTGTTGTTATCCCAGGCACGCTTTTAGAACAGTGGGAAGTTTTAAAGGCCTGTGTTGAGGCGGATGTGATTGTCATTACACAGTCTGCCAATACGGGGTTAACTGGTGGTTCTACTCCTGATGGTAATGATTATGACCGGCCAATTGTTATTGTTAGTACTCGACGATTAGATGGGATTCAAGTGATTGAAAATGGTGATCAGGTGGTCTGTTTACCGGGTAGTACGTTATTCCATTTAGAAAAAGAGTTAAAAAAATATCACCGAGGTCCTCATTCTGTAATTGGTTCGTCTTGTATAGGTGCTTCGGTTTTAGGTGGCGTTTGCAACAATTCCGGCGGTGCTTTGATTCAACGTGGTCCTGCTTATACGCAAATGGCGGTATTTGCCCAGTTAGATGAGCAAGGTCAGCTACATTTAGTCAACCATTTAGGGATTGAATTAGGTGATACGCCAGAAGCAATTTTAGAAAATTTACAAAAACGTGCTTATACCGATAACGATGTTAACCCTAATGCAGGTTTAGGCCATGATCACCATTATTGTGATCATGTTCGACAAATCGATGCTGATACACCCGCTCGATATAATGCCGATCCAAGTCGTCATTACGAAGCGTCAGGTAGTGCTGGTCGATTGATGGTTTTTGCGGTGCGGTTAGATACTTTTCCTTTAGAAGAAAAGACCGCGGTATTTTATATTGGAACTAATGATACCAACGAACTGGATGATATTCGTCGTCATATTTTAGGAACTTTTAAGCATCTGCCAATTTCAGGTGAATATATTCATCGTGATGCGTTTGATATTGCAGCGGTATATGGCAAACATCTATTTTTAGCTATTCAGAAATTGGGTACCGATACGATCCCTCGTTTGTATGCATTTAAGAATGTTGTCGATCGTATTGTGAGAAAAATTCCTTTCTTCCCTAACAGTTTTTCTGATTGGTTTGCGGTGAATGTGTGTAAGTTGTTACCTAAGCATTTGCCAAAATCGATGCGTGATTATCGTGATCGCTATGAGCATCATCTCATTTTGAAAATGTCTGATGACGGCATTGCCGAAGCTGAGGAATATTTGAAGGAGTATTTTGCAAATAGTGAGAAACGTAGTGGTAGTTATTTCCGTTGTGATGATAAGGAAGCTGAGGCCGCTATGTTACACCGCTTTGCAACAGCGGGTGCTGCTACGGTTTATCGTAATGTTCATACTAAGACTGTCGAGGATTTGGTCGCTCTAGATATTGCTTTGCGTCGTAATGATAAGGAGTGGTTCGAAACGTTACCAGAAAGTATTAGTCAGCATTTTATTCATAAGCTTTATTATGGCCACTTTTTCTGTTCAGTGTTCCATCAAGACTATTTGGCCAAAAAAGGGACTGACTGTACTAAGATGAAAGAGGAGATGTTGGCGATACTTGATCAGCGTGGAGCACAATATCCGGCCGAACATAATGTTGGTCATTTGTATCATGCTAATTCTGATTTGAAAAATTTCTATCACGAGTTAGATCCAACTAATAGCTTTAATCCGGGTATTGGTAAAACATCTAAAAAGAAATTTTGGAAATGATTTAGAAACTAAACTGAACATTAAAACCGCCATTATTGAATTAATGGCGGTTTTTTATTTAGAGTAATTTTTTTAGTTGATAGATTGCTTCTAACGCTTGTTTTGGCGTTAATGCATCTGGATCGAGCTGTTGTAGAGCTAGCTCGACTTCTGATGGTTCAGTATCACTGATCAAGGTCAGTTGTGAGCTTTCAATATGGCTGTCAGTTGTTGAGAGAACTTCTAGCTCTTTTAGCTTCTGTTTGGCTCGTTTTAATATCGTTTTAGGCACACCAGCTAATCCTGCCACAGCAATACCAAAGCTTTTGCTAGCTGCACCTTCGGATACTTCATGAATAAAAGCGACAGTATTGTCGTGTTCAATCGCGTCAAAATGGATGTTGTAGACACCTTGTATCTGTTGAGGTAGTTGGGTTAGTTCAAAATAGTGGGTTGCAAATAGTGTCATTGCTTTGATTTCGTTAGCCAAATTTTCAGCACACGCCCAAGCTAATGAGAGACCATCATAGGTTGATGTTCCTCGGCCAATTTCGTCCATTAAAACTAAGCTATTTGGTGTAGCGTTATGCATAATGTTGGCGGTTTCGGTCATTTCAACCATAAATGTCGAACGCCCAGATGCTAAATCGTCAGATGCGCCAATACGGGTAAAGATACGATCAACAGGGCCTATTATTGCTTTCGAAGCTGGGACAAAGCTACCAATGTAAGCAAGTAAGACGATCAACGCTGCTTGGCGCATGTAGGTGCTTTTTCCGCCCATATTAGGGCCAGTGATAATTAGCATTCTTCTATCTGATGATAGTGAAAGTGAGTTGGCGATAAATGGCTTTTGTAATACTTGCTCGATCACAACGTGCCGCCCATCTTTGATTTCAATACCCGGTTTGTTGGTTAATGTTGGGCATCGGTAGTTGAGCGTTAGGGATCGTTCAGCAAGATTAGTCAGTACATCAAGCTCGGCAATCGCATCAGCGCTGGTTTGCATGTTAGCTAATTCTGGCATAAGTAGGTCGAACAGCTGTTCATAAAGCTGTTTCTCTAGTGCTAATGCACGACCTTTAGACGTTAAGACTTTGTCTTCGTACTCTTTTAACTCAGGAATGATGTAGCGTTCAACATTTTTAAGTGTTTGTCTTCGTGTGTAGTGTATTGGCGCTAGGTGGCTTTGACCTCGGCTAATTTGGATGTAGTAACCATGTACCGCATTAAAGCCTACTTTTAAGGTGTCAATTCCTAAGGTTTCACGTTCTCGAATTTCAAGTTGTTCTAAGTAGTTAGTTGCACCATCTGCTAAATTGCGTAGTTCATCTAATTCTTGATGATAACCGGCAGCAATTACGCCTCCGTCTCGAATAATAACGGGTGGGGCTTCGACTATTGCTCGATTTAAGATATCAGCAATTTGGTCAAACTGGTTAATTTTAGCGCGTAATGCAATTAGTGATGGTGCGTTGAATTCGGATAGCTGTTGTTGAAGCGTTGGCAATAGGTTATAGGCATCGCGTAGGCGAGCGAAATCTCGCGGTCGAGCACTTCTCAATGCTAATCTTGCTAAAATTCGTTCAAGATCACCAATCTGTTTTAATAGCGGTTGTAGGTCGGTGATATGGTTTTGCAGTTCTTGAATTGCTAGCTGTCGGTTTTGTAATATTGCTAGATTACGGATTGGCGAATGCAGCCACCGTTTAAGCATTCGGCTACCCATTGCAGTTTGGGTTTTATCTAAGATATCAGCTACAGTATGTTCTGTTCCACCTGATAGGTTTTCGGTAATTTCTAAGTTTCTGCGAGTGGATGCATCGAGCACAACAAAATCAACTGGCGATTCTTTAACTATTGAGCGAATATGTGGCATGGCTGTGCGTTGGGTATCTTTTACGTATTGTAATAAACAGCCTGCTGCGCATAATGCATAATGGCACTCTTCTACCCCATATCCAATTAAATCATTAGTTCCAAATTGTAAATTGAGTTGTTGTTTGGCGGTTTCGAGATCGAAGTCCCAAATTGGTCGCCGTCTTAATCCATGACGGTTTTCAATTAGGTTCATTGATTGAAAATCTTCTGGGTAGAGTAACTCAACTGGGTTAGTTCGCTGTAATTCTGCTTGGATAGCTTCTGGATTATCGCATTCAAATACAAAAAAACGGCCTGAACTTATGTCTAAAGTGGCGTAACCAAAGTGCTCTTTTTGTTGCCATATGCACGCGAGTAAGTTGTCTTTACGATCTTCTAATAGTGATTCATCACTCACTGTGCCTGGTGTAACAATTCGAACAATTTTACGTTCAACGGGGCCTTTGCTGGTTGCAGGATCACCTATTTGCTCACAAATTGCTACTGATTCGCCAAGCGATATAAGTTTAGCTAAGTAGCTTTCAACTGCATGATAAGGCACGCCAGCCATAGGAATTGGCTGTCCATTTGATGAGCCTCGTTTAGTCAGCGATATATCTAAGAGTTGCGAACCACGTTTGGCATCATCATAAAACATCTCATAAAAATCACCCATTCGATAAAACAGTAAAATATCCGGATTTTCAGCTTTCAATTTTAGGTATTGTCGCATCATTGGTGTGTGGTCGGTGAGGTTGTCGTATTCGGTCATATTATTAATTCTTTTTTATCTAAAACTCTGGCGATTATTATCTCTAACCTTGCTTGTATTTTGTACAATCTTCGATTTTGCTCTTTAAGTAACCCTGTTTTTAAAATGCTAAAAATTGGTTCAACTTATTATTTTATTCGATATTGTATATTTTGGGGTGATTGTATCATTTTATATGATGTAATGAAAATGAGCTGATTGTTTGTAAATAATAAAAACAATGAATAATGTAGAGTTTAAAGCGATGATTATATTTCATCTATCAACTTTTTAAGTTAATCGATATTATCGCTTTTGAGGTTGAAGTGAGTTTAAGTCATTATCAATAAAATGAGTGTTAGTGCATTATCATCCTTGATTTAAAATAAGTTTATATTGAAAATAAAATTAGCTTTTTGATTTATAATATGCCTATTTAGGCTGGCTATCATCGGATGATAATTAAGATGGTTTTCTGTTAAATTTATTCTTACCAATTATTTTAATTCAGCTTGAATAAACCACAAAAATTTGGTAGTTTATTGCCAATTATTTTATCATTTAACACAAATAAAGAAGGTAATTGTTATGACAATCAAAGTAGGTATTAATGGTTTTGGCCGTATCGGTCGTATTGTTTTCCGTGCTGCACAAAAACGTTCTGACATCGAAATTGTTGCAATCAACGATTTATTAGACGTTGATTATATGGCTTATATGCTTAAATATGATTCAACTCACGGTCGTTTTGACGGTACTGTTGAAGTTAAAGACGGTAAATTAATCGTTAATGGTAAAACAATCCGCGTTACTGCTGAAAGAGATCCTGCGAACTTAAAATGGAATGAAGTAGGTGTTGATGTTGTAGCTGAAGCAACTGGTTTATTCTTAACTGATGAAACTGCTCGTAAACATATTCAAGCTGGTGCTAAAAAAGTTGTTTTAACTGGTCCTTCAAAAGATAGCACACCAATGTTTGTAATGGGTGTTAATGATAAAGATTATGCTGGTCAAGATATCGTTTCTAACGCATCTTGTACTACTAACTGTTTAGCGCCTTTAGCTAAAGTAGTTAATGATAACTTCGGTATCGTTGAAGCGTTAATGACTACAGTTCACGCAACTACAGCAACTCAAAAAACTGTTGATGGTCCTTCTCATAAAGACTGGCGTGGTGGTCGTGGTGCTGCTCAAAACATCATCCCTTCATCAACTGGTGCTGCTAAAGCTGTAGGTAAAGTTATCCCTGAATTAAATGGTAAATTAACTGGTATGGCTTTCCGCGTTCCAACTCCAGACGTTTCTGTTGTTGACTTAACTGCACGTTTAGCTAAACCAGCTAAATACGAAGATATCTGTAAAGTTATCAAAGCAGCAGCTGAAGGTCCTATGAAAGGCGTTCTTGGTTATACTGAAGATGACGTTGTGTCTACAGATTTCTTAGGTGAAGTTTGTACTTCTGTATTTGATGCTAAAGCAGGTATTCAATTAAGCGATAACTTTGTTAAATTAGTATCTTGGTACGATAATGAAGTTGGTTATTCAAACAAAGTATTAGACTTAATCGCAGTTGTTTCTAAAAAATAAGAAGCATTCTAATTGATAAAAAAAGCGACCTTGAGTCGCTTTTTTTATTTCTGCTAAGAATGATTATTCGTAAGCATAAAAAACGCCTATTTTTTCAAATAGGCGTTTTACTTTTATTATTTAATTAAAATTTAATTAGATAACAACAACTTCAGCCGCTGCTGGTCCACGTGGGCTATCTTGGATCGCAAATTCGACTTGTTGTCCTTCAGCTAAGGTTTTAAAGCCGTCGCCTGAGATTGCAGAGAAGTGAACAAATACATCTTTGCTTCCATCGGCTGGGGTAATAAAACCAAAACCTTTACTTTCATTGAACCATTTTACTTGGCCTGTTTTTTTATTCATTTACTAGACATCCTAACAATAATTAATAATTTGCCTTATCGGCTGTTTAGGCTTAACAAAACATTGTTTACATCAACTCAAAAACTAATCTAACCAGTTTACCACTAAATTAAAAAGTTAATCGTTTCCATAAAAATGCTTCTTTTGTTCACCCACGACTATTACCTCATAAATCATAATCGAAAGCAAGAGTTTCATGACATTTTTTTCATCTTAGGATGAAGTTTTTTATATGATTTTTTGGTAATTGATCGTTTTTTGATCTATAGCAAATTACTGATATTATAACTACTTGAAGTTATTTCGAAAGTCAAAAAAAGTCTAAAAATGCGAGTCATAAAAATTTTTCTTTATGACTCGGTAAAGCGATTACTTTTTTGTAAAGAAGGGGTTATTTTGCACGTTCAAATGATTCGATAATTTCTTTTCGAGCTGCTTCTGCGTTATCCCAACCTTCAACTTTTACCCATTTACCTTTTTCAAGGGCTTTGTATTGTTCAAAGAAGTGTTTGATTTGAGATTTTAATAATTCAGGTAAGTCGTCTACATCTTTAATATGATCGTATTCTTTTGATAGTTTAGTGTGTGGTACTGCAACTAATTTAGCATCAGAACCCGCCTCATCAGTCATTTTTAATACACCAACTGGACGGCAACGAATTACTGAACCTGGTTGTAATGGGTATGGTGTTGGGACTAATACGTCAACAGGATCGCCATCTAGTGATAAAGTGTGGTTGATATAACCATAGTTACATGGATAGAACATTGCTGTTGCCATAAAACGATCGACAAATACTGCACCAGTGTCTTTATCAACTTCATATTTAATTGGGTCAGCATTCGCTGGGATTTCGATTACAACATAGATGTCGTCTGGTAATTCTTTACCTGCTGGTACATTTAATAGTCCCATTTTTGTGTCCTCTATCTTTTATTT
Source organism: Gilliamella sp. B3023 (assembly GCF_026536845.1). NCBI lineage: Bacteria > Pseudomonadati > Pseudomonadota > Gammaproteobacteria > Orbales > Orbaceae > Gilliamella > Gilliamella sp. B3023. Next base: position 111,996 of record NZ_JAFNNH010000007.1, on the reverse strand, counting down.
GTTAATTGTGTTTAATGATAAATATAAAGCGAACATTATAAAAATTTACTCTGTTTCGCTCAAATCTTTTAGATATTGAAAAATTTGTCTGGCTGTTTTTGGGGTTTTGTTTGCAGAGAGTTCTTTTTTGGCTAAACGCGCTAGTGTGCGTAGTTGCTGTCTATCTGCGGAAGGGAAAAGCCCCATTATTGATTCTGCATCACCCGTTTCTATAAGTTCGTCACGCAATTTTTCTAATCGATGAAATAGGGCGACTTGTTGGTTATGGCGATTTTTAAGTTTATCCAAAGCTAATGTTATAGGTTCAATATCACGACTTCGAAGTAGTTTACCAATGTATTGGATTTGCCTACGATAGCCTTCTTTTTTTATTTTTTGCGCTAATTCAATCGCATAAAGTAGATCTTCATCAAGGGGAATTTTAGCAATTTCATTTTTGCTTAAGTTGACAAGTTCGACACCTAACTTTTTAAGTGCTTCAGCATCACGTTTGATTTCACTTTTACTGACGTAAATAATGTCATCGTCTTGAGGATCAATGTTGAAGTCAGGTTCTAAATTTGGCTCTTGATTGTTATTCATGCTATTTCTTTTGTTAACTAAAATTGAATTCTGGCATATTATAACGTATCACTAGCAGAATTGTAGAAAATAATAAAATGAGTATTGAACAAATTAAAAAAGACGCGTTAAGCCAAAAGCAACATTTGTCAGCAATTGTTGCCGATGCTATTAGCCAGGCAAAAGCTCGAGTTGATGCGGTTGAGGTATCGATTAATCAATCAACAGGTATTAGTGTTAGTACACGAGATGGTGAGGCTGAGAATGTTGAGTTTAATAGTGATGGTGCGTTAGGTATTACTGTTTATCAAAATCAGCGTAAGGGTAGTGCGTCAACCAGTGATTTGTCGCCACAGGCAATCAGTCAAACTGTGGATATGGCTATTAATATTATGCAATATACGTCAGCAGATCCTTGTTCTGATCTTGGCGATCCCGATTTAATGGCTTTTGATGCGCCAGATTTAGATCTGTTTTATCCAAGTGATTTGAATGTTGATAATGCAATTGAACAGGCAAAACAGGCTGAACTAAGTGCGTTGGCAAGGTCTTCTTTAATAAGCTGTGACGGTGGTTATTTTAATAGTCGTTATGGTGTTTATGTTTATGGTAATAGTTTAGGGATGTTACAAGGCTTCTGTGCAAGTTCGCATTCACTTTCTTGCTCTGTTATTGCTGAACAAAATGGGCAAATGGAGCGTAATTATGAATATACGTCATCCCGTGTTGCTAACCAATTAAAATCACCTGATTGGGTTGGTAATCATGCTGCTGAAAAGGCGGTTGCTCATTTAGGTGCTAAACAAATAAAGACTATGCAAGTTCCAGTTCTTTTTTGTGCAGAAGTTGCTGTTGGGTTGATTCGCCATTTAGTTGGAGCCATTAGTGGTGGTGCTATTTACCGAAAATCCTCTTTTTTATTAGATAGTGTGGGTAATGCGATTTTTCCTGATTGGCTGACAATTTTAGAAGATCCTTATATTTTAAAAGGAGTTGGGTCATCACCTTTTGATAGTGAAGGAACCAAAACAGTTAAGCGCAATATTATTGAAGACGGTATTTTACAAACTTATTTGTTAAGTAACTATTCAGCCAGAAAATTAGGGCTAAAATCGACAGGACATGCTGGTGGTATACATAATTGGTTAGTTTCACCAAGTCAAACTGATGCTGATTTTGATACAATGCTAAGAAAATTAGATAAAGGTGTTGTTATTACGTCATTAATGGGACAAGGTGTTAATAATGTTACGGGTGATTATTCGCGTGGCGCCTCTGGTTTTTGGGTAGAAAATGGTAAAATACAGTATCCAATCAATGAAATTACCGTCGCGGGGAACCTTAAGGATATTTACCAAAATATTGTGGCAATAGGCAGTGATATTGAGACAAGAAGTAATATTCAAACGGGATCAATATTAGTAGAAAATATGAGTGTAGCAGGGAAATAATCAAACATGGGAAAGTTTACCAGTAGCGCATTATTCCAAAAAATTATTTTTTGGATGCCAGGCCTGATGAGTTTATTGCGATATAAGCGCGAATATCTTAGTTTTGATATTAAAGCGGGATTATCAGTGGCAGCAGTCTCTTTGCCTGTTTCTATCGCTTATGCAGAGCTTACAGGCGTCGGTGCGATTGCGGGATTATATTCAACTATCTTGCCGCTTATTGTCTATGCGCTTTTTGGTTCATCCAGGCAATTGATTGTCGGTCCCGATACAGCTACCTGTGCTGTGGTTGCTGCTGTGGTATTTCCTTTAGCAGCTAATGATCCTGTTTTACGTTGGCAATTGGTGGTGCTGTTGACCATTATGATCGGTATTTGGTGCTTGATTGCCGGAAAACTCCATTTAGGTGCTTTGGCGGATTTATTAAGTCAGCCAATTTTGATTGGCCTACTTAATGGGATTTCAATTACTATTATGGTCGATCAGTTAGCTAAGATGTTTGGCTTTAAGTATGATTATTCTTATTTGATTGAACGCATTGCTTATCTACCTTTTAAAATATCTGAAATTCATGTGTTAACGGCATTTATATCTTTTTGTACACTTGCGATTTTGGTTGTATTGAAAAAATTCAAGCCACGTTATCCAGCCCCTTTGTTTGCTGTAATTATTATGACGTTTCTCTCTTGGCTGTTTAATTTTGAACATTATAATGTTCGAATCATTGGTGGAGTAACGAGTGATTTTATTCCTGCTGAGTCATGGATTGATTTTGATAAGGGCTTGATGCGTAATTTAGTCGTTCCTTCGCTCAATATCGCCGTTATTTGTTTTGTAAGTATGATGATTACGGTACGAAGCTTTGCCTCTAAAAATAATTATGAGACTAATGCCGATGTTGAATTTAAAGCATTAGGTATGGCTAACATTGTTGCAGGTTTATCGCAAGGCTTTGTAGTCAGCGGTACCTCATCACGTACCGCGGTTAATGATGCCAATGGTGGTAAAACGCAATTAGTGTCAATTATTGCGGCTGTTTTGATTGGCTTTGTCGTATTGTTCTTTTTGTCACCACTACAATATATTCCAACTTGTGTGTTGGCGGTGATTTTAATATATTCTTCTTTATCTCTTATCAATTTTCAAACTATTATCCGATTTTTTAAATTCGATCGTGATGCGTTTTATTTAAGCTTAACTACGTTAATTTCGGTGTTAGTTATTGGTATTATTCCCGGTATGGCGTTGGCCGTTTTATTAGGGCTGTTTTTATTTTTGCGTCGTGTGTTTAGGCCGAATGATCAATTATTAGGTGTTGATGAAAGTGGACGAATTCATTCAATTGGTTCGGATGTTAGTCCATTAAGTAACACTATGATTTATCGCTTTAATTCTCCATTAACTTATTTCAATATTGCATACTTTAAACGTAGGATTATTAATTATATAGATGAATCTCCTGAGACAATTAATTATGTGATTGTTGATGCTATTCCTTGCTTTACCTATAAAGATGTTAGTGTTTTGACCGGTATTGACGAGTTGGTTAAATCGTTGAAGGTTAGAAATGTGGTACTGATTTTATCTGGCCGACGTAAAACATTGAAGAATTGGTTTAAGCAGATGAATATTAAATTAGATACTGATTATATTGAGTTTGCTTATGATCTTTATTTTGCTGTTAGGTCAGTTCAGAGTAAAGAACATATGGAAAGCAAAAACGACGAGGATATAAATAATTAAATTTTTAATCATTTTTTAATTAGCTAGGGATAATTATGAATCAGATAAAAGATCCACTCAAAATTGAGATGCTTAGTACTGGTGATGAGGTTTTATATGGTCAAATTGTTGATACTAATGCAGCTTGGTTATCTGATTTTTTATTTGAAGAAGGCATTTCTATCACTTCGCGCCATACAGTAGGGGATGATTTGTTGACATTGGTTGATACTCTGCAAGAGCGTAGCTTGCACAATGATATTTTAATTGTGAACGGAGGGTTAGGGCCAACAAGTGATGATCTAAGTGCACAAGCAGCTGCACAGGCTAATAATGAGTCTTTGGTTTTACACGATGAGTGGCTTAAAGTACTTGAACGCTACTTCCTTAATCGCGGTAGAAAAATGCCATCAAGCAATATCAAACAAGCTATGTTACCTCAAAGTGCAACGTTAATTGATAATCCAATCGGAACGGCATGTGGCTTTAAGATGGTGTTAAATAATTGTCTATTATTCTTTACGCCAGGCGTTCCTTCTGAATTTAAAGAAATGATTAGAACTTCAATTTTGCCTGACATTAAGATGATCTATCCTATAACCGAACGTAAACTCTGTTATCGATTAACCACCATGGGACGAACAGAAAGTGATTTAGGAATGGAGATCGAGACTTCATTAGATATTCCTGATTTTATTACAGTTGGTTATCGTGCAGCAATGCCTATTATTGAATTGAAATTAACTGGGCCAGAAAGTAAAAAAAGTGAAATGGATAGCGCATGGCACAAAATAAAGTCTATTGTTGCAGATAATTTACTTTGTGAAGGTGTTAATCAAGGTGTATCAGGTTTAGCTCAGGTTGTATCAAGATTGTTAAATGAAACGAATCAATCTATTGTGGTCATTGAACAACAATCAGCTGGAGTAATTGGTTATCACCTATTAGAAGCCAATGCCCCCGTGGTGAAATCAGAAGTGGTACCTTTTGTGATGGAAGAACCACTTAATTACTTTTCACAAGTATTGCAAAATCAAAAAGCCGATATTGCGCTAGGGGTAGTCAATTTTCAAGAAAAGAATACGGAATTTACTTTAGTTATTGTCACTAAAAATCAAGAATTGCATTTTAAATTGAAGTATACTGGTAGAGTTCAAAATAATAAGATTCAACAACAAATTTTATCTGCGATTGCTTTAGATGGTTTGCGTCGTTATCTTTTAAATCTGCCTATCATTGGGCCTAACGTCTGGTTAGAGTTATTGGTATAGTTTTATCGTATAGTTTTAACAAATAGTTTTATAATATTGCTTCCGCTTTTAGAGCGATTTTACAGGGGTTTTTCATTTGTTAGTAATATTAGTTATGGACAATTCCCTACAAAATTAAGTAGAATAGCGGATCTTTCAATTGAAGCATATAAGTTAATATATTAGAGGTAAAAATGGCTCGTGTAACTGTCCAAGATGCAGTAGAAAAAATTGGTAATCGCTTTGATCTCGTTTTAGTTGCAGCAAGACGTGCTCGTCAATTACAAGTTGAAAACAAAACGCCACTAATTCCAGAAGAAAACGATAAAGAAACTGTAGTTGCTTTACGCGAAATTGAAGATGGGCTTGTAAATAAACAAATTCTTGATACTGCTGAATTCCAAGCTCGTCAAGATGAAGAATCAGAAGTGCGTAATGCTCTTCATGAAACGGTACTTTTAGAAAATACTCCCTCATACGAATAAACATTGCTGAGAATTGTCCATGCAATATTTTGAAAGCTTAAAAGAGGTTGTTGCATTTTATCTTCCAGCTAAACAAGTTGAATTAATTCAAAATGCCTACTTTTTTGCGAAACAAGCGCATGAAGGACAATTCCGTTGTAGCGGTGAACCCTATATTACTCATCCGGTTGCTGTAGCAACCATTTTAGCCGATATGCGGCTGGATTATGAGACCATCATCGCTGCACTTTTGCATGACACCATCGAAGATACCCAAGTCACCTTTCAAGATATAACACAAAAATTTGGCAAACATGTTGCCGTGTTAGTTGAAGGTGTTTCGAAACTTGATAAGTTAAAATTTAGAAACCGACAAGAAGCTCAAGCTGAAAATTTTCGCAAAATGGTTTTAGCCATGACCGAAGATGTCCGAGTGATTCTAATTAAGTTAGCTGATAGAACGCATAATATGCGTACTCTTGGGGCATTAAGACCGGATAAACGTCGACGTATTGCTAAAGAAACATTAGAGATTTATGCTCCTTTGGCTCATCGTTTAGGTATTCATCATATTAAAACTGAGCTTGAAATACTTGGTTTTACGGCGATGCATCCTAATCGCGCTAAAGTTCTTGAAAAAGTCGTTAAGATTGCTCGTGGCACCAGAAAAGAGCTTATTCAGCAAATTCTATCAGAAATTAAAGGGCGTTTAGCTGAAGCGAATATCAATGCCCAAGTGGAAGCGCTTGAAAAGAACATTTATGCTATTTATCAAAAGATGCAACTTCGTGAACAGCATTTCCATTCAATTATGGATATTTATGTTTTCCGAATTGTAGTTGATGATGTTGATACTTGTTATCGTGCACTTGGTTTAGTCCATAACTTATATAAACCTCGACTTAATCGTTTTAAAGATTATATTGCTATTCCTAAAGCGAATGGTTATCAATCGTTGCATTCATCATTGATTGGGCCACATGGTACGCCTGTGGAAGTGCAAATTCGAACCGAAGATATGGATCAAATGGCAGAAATGGGTGTGGCTGCGCATTGGATTTATAATGAAAATGATGAGTTAAATAACACTACTACTCAGATTAAAGCCCAGCGTTGGATGCAGAGCTTGTTGGAACTTCAACAAAGTGTTGGTAATTCATTTGAGTTTATTGAAAATGTTAAATCTGACCTTTTTCCAAAAGAAATTTATGTTTTTACACCCAAAGGTCGAATTGTTCAATTACCTGAAGGTTCAACAGCAGTTGATTTAGCATATGCTGTGCATTCTGATATCGGTTTCCAGTGTATTGGGGCTTTAGTTGATCGTAAACCTTACCCGCTTTCTCAACCTTTAAGCAATGGTCAAACTGTTGAAATTATTACGTCTCCAGAAAGTCGTCCTAATGCAAGCTGGCTTAATTTTGTCGTTAGTGCTAAAGCAAGATCTCGCATTCGACAAGCATTGAAAACCTTGAAGCGCGAAGATGCTATTTTATTAGGTCGTAAATTGCTTAATTTAGCGCTTATTAAATCGGGTGGAATCGACTCGCTAACTGATAAGCAGAAAGATCGTATTGTTAGTTTGACTAAGTTGACTTCGTTTGAGGATGTATTAGCTGAAATAGGGCTAGGCAATATTATGAGCCATTTTATTGTCAAAGGCCTTGAACATAAAGCGCTTTTATTTAATCAATCTGAAGAAAATAAAACATTAGTTATAACAGGAAGTGAAGGGGTATTAGTTACTTTTTCAAAATGTTGTCATCCTATTCCTAATGATCCTATTGTCGGTCATGTTAGCCCTGAAAAAGGTTTAACTGTGCATCATGAATCTTGTCGCAATGTTAGTGGTTATCAGAATAATCCCGATAAATATATTTCGCTTAAATGGGCACCAGATATTGAGCAGTTTTTTGTAGCTGAAATTTGGGTAGATATTATTAATAATCAGGGTTCTTTAGGTCATGTTCTTTCTATCATTAATGATGAGAAAGCACATATTCAATGGTTAAACACGGAAGAAAAAGATAGGCAAATCTATACAATTATTTTGCAAATTGAAGTTAAGAATACTCAACAACTTAATGATTTAATTCGAAAATTATCACTACAACAAGATGTAGTGAGTGTGACACGTAATATTAATTAGTTATTATGGTTGATCGTTTGCTAAACCGAATACCGCTTGCAAAATTAGCTGGTATTGGGCCTAGTTTAGAAAAAAAATTCTTTGCACTTGGTATTAAATCTGTTCAAGATCTCTTATTACATTTCCCTTTACGTTATGAAGATCGTTCGACATCTTCAGCAATTAGTGATGTTGCTATTGGTGAAACGACCACAATTTTAGGTCAAATTATCAAAAGTGAAATAATTACAACTAAACGTAAAATGTTGCTCTGCTATATTCAGGATGATTCTGGTATCGCTATTTTACGTTTTCTCAATTTCAACATGGGTATGAAGACAGCCATGGCATCCGGTAAATGGGTGAGGGCTTACGGAGAAATAAAGAGGGGGAGCCATTATCCAGAAATGATTCACCCACAATTTAATATTCAATCAAAAAAAGAGGAGTCGCCTAGTTTTTCTGAACCAAACGAAGAGCGATTTACGCCGATTTATTCAACTACCTATGGGTTAACTCAGAATGTCATCCGTAAAGCAATACAATCGGCATTAATATTGTTAAAACGAAACCCACCAGCTGAAATCTTACCGGTTTCAATAAGCAATGGTTATTTATCTGTTGTTGAATCATTAGATATTATTCATAATCCATCATTAACAACGAATATAGATCAGCTTATTGATGGAGAACATCCAGCAATAAAGCGTTTTGTTTTTGAAGAGTTGCTTGCTTATCATTTAAGTATGTTGTTTATTAAGGTTGATAATCAAAAACAACATTCTTATCCAATGCATATTAATAAGCGTTATTCTCAGCCTTTCCTTGCTTCCTTGCCATTTGAACCGACTAATGCGCAAAAAAGAGTCGTACAGGATATTTATCAAGATATGGCTAAGTCAGTTCCAATGATGCGATTAGTTCAGGGAGATGTGGGCTCAGGTAAAACGTTAGTGGCAGCTTTAGCCGCTCTAAATGCTATTGAAAATAATAAGCAAGTTGTTTTAATGGCGCCGACCGAAATATTAGCCGAACAACATTTTCATAATTTTTGTCGATGGTTTGAGCCACTAGGAATAAAGGTTGAGTTGTTAACTGGGCGATTGACCACAAAAAATAAAAAACGACGATATGATGATATTGAATTAGGCGAAATTTCAATGTTAATTGGTACTCATGCCGTATTTGTTGAGAAAGTTAAGTTTTTCCAATTAGGATTGGTGATTATTGATGAACAACATCGCTTTGGTGTAAACCAGCGATTAAGTCTTTGGGAAAAAGGTATTAAAGATGAGTGTCATCCTCATCAATTAATAATGACAGCAACGCCAATTCCAAGAACCCTAGCGATGACAGTTTATGCAGATTTAGATGTATCAATCATAGATGAATTACCTCCAGGACGAACGCCAATATCGACGATAGTGATACCAAATTCTCGTCGTGATGAAATTATTCAACGTGTCAATCAAGCTTGTATTGATAATCGCCAAGTCTATTGGGTTTGTACTTTAGTTGAAGAATCTGAAACGCTTGATGCTCAAGCTGCAGAAATGTTAGTTGCAGAATTACAAGAACGCTTACCGCATCTTATTATTGCTTTAGTGCATGGCAAAATGAAATCAGATCAAAAACAATCTGTCATGCAGGATTTTAAAGACGGTAAAATTCAATTATTAGTTGCCACAACGGTTATTGAAGTCGGTGTTGATGTGCCTAATGCCAGCTTGATGATTATTGAAAATGCTGAACGTTTAGGCTTAGCACAACTGCACCAATTACGTGGGCGAGTAGGGAGAGGTACTGCAATATCTCATTGTGTTCTTATGTATCAAGCACCTTTAAGTAAAATAGCTCAAGCACGTATGAAGGTGATGCGAGAAAGTAATGACGGTTTTGTTATTGCCCAAAAAGATTTAGAGATTCGTGGTAGTGGCGAAATTCTAGGTACAAGGCAAATAGGGGTAGCTAACTTCAAAGTAGTTGATTTAATCCGTGATCAACATCTAATTAATGAAGTGCAAAAAGCCTCTTATTATTTACAGAAGAATTATCCCGAAAGTGCTAATCAGCTAATTGAATGTTGGCTACCTGATCGAGAAAAGTACATTAATGCTTAAATTATAATAGTAGTTGAGAACTGCAATAGCTTTTTTTCATATAATATTCAATAAAAGCAGATGGTTATTCATAAAAAAGGACTTATAGCGATATCTATAAGTCCATAAATATTAGTGTTAATTTTATTTATAAGAATGAACGGTATGGTAATTCCGGCTCATCGGTAAAGATATCTCTGAATCCTCGATAGTGCTGATAATGCATTTTATTTTTATCCGTAGGATATGTATATTTACCACCAACTTGCCAGAAAAATGGTCTAAATTGATATTCTAGGCGGTCTTTTTTCATATCCCATAATACTTCTATTTCACGAGGATCACTTTGGAAATTAGACCAAATATCATGGTGGAATGGAATGACCACTTTAGTGTTGAGAGATTCTGCTGCGCGTAAAATATCTGACGAAGTCATTTTATCGGTTACACCACGTGGATTTTCGCCATAAGATAAAAGAGCAACATCAATTTTATAATCATTACCGTGTTTTGCGTAATAGTTTGAATAGTGAGAATCCCCTGAATGGTAGAGTGAACCACCGGTTGTTTCGAATAAATAATTGACTGCACGATCATTCATCCCATCTAAAATGGATTTATCTGTTGATGAAACACCTTTAGGTAAAGTTACAAGTGATGTTCTATCAAATGAATCTAAAACATGAATCGTAATATCACCCACATGTAAGGTTTCACCTACTTTTGCAACAATACAGCGTTCTTCCGGTACACCCCAACTTTTCCATAATTCGACACAAGCTTTAGGACCAATAAATTTTACTTCTGGTGAGCAATTTTGAATAACTGCAGCTGCAACATTGACATCAATATGGTCCGCATGATCATGTGTCGCCATGACGGCATCAATTTGTTTAATAGCAAATGGATCTAAAACAAATGGGCTGGTTCTTAAATTAGGTTGTAATTCACGTACACCTCCCATGCGCATCATCTGGTGTTGTTTGTTCATTAAAGGATTGGCGTGGGTTTTTTTACCTGTACCACACCAGAAATCGACAGAAATATTGGTGTTACCAGCTGATTTCAACCAAATTCCCGTACAAGCAAGCCACCACATGGTAAACGTATTAGGTTTAACTTCCGTATTTTCTATCTCTTCATTAAGCCAAGTTCCCCACTCAGGAAAAGTGTTTAAAATCCAAGAGTCACGGGTAATTTCATTCACTTTACTCATACTATGTTCCTTTTCTTCATTTAATAGTTAAACTAATATTACTTCTACGCCTTGCTCTTTTATGCAATCGATTACTTCTTTATTCGCTTGTTTACCTGTAATTAAAATATCGATTTTATTTACAGGACAAAAAAGCATGCCGGAGTTGGCTTTAGTATCGATTTTGGAGCTATCTACAACCACAACTAATTTTTCAGCTTTTTCTAAAATTTGTTGTTCTGCAACTGCACCTAAGATCTCATTTTTATAAAGACCAGTTGGTGTTAATGTTTTGCCACTAGTAAACATCCATTTTGCTGCATAAGAATCTGTAAAGCTGGCAATAGGGTTGAGTATGATATTTTGTGTTTTGTTATATAACCCTCCCATAATGATGACGTTTTCATGATCGTGTTCAATTAAATAACAGGCTAATGGAAAGTAATTGGTAATAATTGAGACATTTTTACCACACAATTCGCGCCCTAATAAAAATGCTGTTGAACCGCAATTAATCACAACGTTTTCATCACTTTCGCATAGTTTAGCTGCACGTATCGCGATGCGTGCTTTTTCATGATAGTGATCGGTATTATTGATATCTATTGGTGCCCATATAGGTTTTTGTTCTTCTAACCGTAAAATACCATTACGTACTTTTCGCACTCGCCCATCTAAAGCAAGTTTAGTTATATCTCTTCTAGCTGTAGCCGGAGAAATGGAGAAAATTTCAATTAATTCGGTGACTTTTAACTCACCTTTTTCATTGACTAAAGCAACAATTTCGTTGTGTCGCACAATTTCATTCATTGATAACCTCTTATAACATCATGAGCTAATTTGATTATTTGTGATAATAATTATCATTGGATTTATTGTCAATCGCTGATCATGTCTCATTAAAGATGAAATAATTTAATGCATTGATTAATATAGCTATAATTTGATTTGCATGGTGTTTTTTTTAGCGATAATGTGATATCCATCACAGTTTTACAGTTGATTGTTATAGAAAAGTGATCTACGTCAAAATAATCATAAATAATCATTGAATGATTAATTGTGATTATGGAAGATGAATATCAGTTAATGAATCACGATTGATTAACTGAGTAAAGTTTTAAGAAAAAAACTAACCTCACACTAAACAACCATATAAGTGGCATCTGGATTGCGTTAATTATCCTGCATTGAAAAGTTAATAAGGATTTGTAATGCAAACAGTGTCCAATAACCAATGAGAGGGGCATATGGAAGTAATCTATAACATTTTCTACATTTTTTATAGTCAAGTCATGACGAAAGCACCTTTGTTATTAGGCTTGGTGACAATGCTTGGTTATTGTCTTTTACGCAAAGACATAACCACAATTTTAAAAGGAACAATTAAAACCATTGTTGGGTTTATGTTGTTACAAGTGGGTTCAAATGTGTTGGTTTCGACCTTTAAGCCGGTTATTGCCAAATTAGCTGAATATCATGGTATTAAAGGATCTATCATTGACACTTATGCATCAATGGTTGCTGTTGAAAACGGTATGGGTGATCAGTATTCGTGGGTAGGATATGCGGTTTTATTAGCACTAGCAATTAATATTGTTTTAGTCATTTTTCGTCGTATTACCGGTATTCGTACCATAATGTTAACAGGCCATATCATGTTCCAACAAGTAGGGTTGATTACTTTATTCTATTTCCTTTTCGGTTATGGCATGTGGGAAACAATAATCTATTCAGCAATCATTACAGCGTTATATTGGGGAATATTTTCCAATATGATGTTTAAGCCTACCGAAGCGGTGACTGGTGGTGCTGGTTTTTCAATTGGACATCAGCAACAACTTGGTTCTTGGATTGCTGTCAAATTGGCACCAAAATTAGGCGATAAAGCCAATTCTGTTGATAACCTTAAATTACCTAAATGGTTACATATCTTTCATGACAGTATCGCTGCTACAGCAATTGTTATGACATTCTTTTTTGGCATTATTTTGCTCTCATTTGGTTTGGATAATTTGCAAACTATGGCTGGTTCTACTCATTGGACTATTTATATTCTTGAAACAGGATTGAAATTTGCTGTTGCCATACAAGTTATCGTTGGTGGGGTAAGAATGTTTGTAGCTGAATTATCTGAGGCATTTAAAGGTATTTCGGAAAAATTGATCCCTAATGCAGTATTAGCAATAGATTGTGCTGCGATTTATGCATTCTCACCTAATGCTATGGTATTTGGTTTTATTTGGGGGGCATTAGGACAATTTTTAGCGATTGCTTTATTACTTATTTTCAAATCACCGATTATGATTATTCCTGGTTTTATTCCAATGTTCTTCTCTAATGCGACAATTGGTGTTTTTGCAAACCATTTTGGTGGTTGGAAAGCGGTGATGAAACTCTGTTTTGTTATGGGCATGATTGAAGTATTTGGTTCAGCTTGGGTAATTCACATTTTTGCTCAAAATGGTACTCCTATTGACGCTTGGATGGGTATGGCTGATTGGGCAATTTTATTCCCACCAATTTTACAAGGCTTATCATTCTCTCATTTATTCATCTATTTATTAATTGCATTAGCTTTAGTTTATATGTTTTTTGCTGCAAAACAGCTTAAACAAGAAGAAGCAATGCAAAAAGATCAACCAGAATTTAACGATAATCAACAAGATGTTAATGAAGCCGTGGTAGATAAAATGGATGAAGTAGCCATGGCTGAAGGTCGTCCGATACGTATCCTTGCGGTATGTGGAAGTGGGCAAGGTTCTTCAATGATGATGAAAATGAAAATAGCTAATTATCTAGATAAGAAAGGTATTGCAAATGTGATGGATTCATGCGCGGTAACTGATTACAAATCGCGTTTACCCAATGTTGACATTATTGTTGCTTCAAAACACTTGATTCACGAAATCGAAGTTAATGAAGGACAACATGCTTTAGGTGTACAAAATATGCTTAATCCAAACACATTCGGTGATGAGCTTATTGAGATTATTAAAAAAGTACTTGCTCAATAATCGATTAAATATAAAGAGAAGAAAGGAGTACAACGATGGCTTTGAAAGAATCATTAATTGAAAATAATTCAATATTATTAAAAGCAAATGCTGCTAATTGGCAAGAAGCTGTCAAATTAGGTACCGATATGTTAGTCGCTTCAAATGCAATTAAACCGTCTTATTATGACGCAATTATCCACTGCGTTAAAACAATGGGGCCTTATATTATTATTGCACCTAATTTTGCCATGCCTCATGCCAGACCAGAAGATGGAGTCAATCGTACTGCTTTTGCTTTAGTAACCCTTAATCAACCAGTTTATTTCGATGGCGAAGAAGAACCTGTTGATGTGCTTGTTACTTTAGCAGGAAGTACATCAGATCAACACATGGAAGGATTAATGGAGGTTACCCAAGTGTTAGATGATGAAACCAGTGAAACCGGAGTCAATCTTGATAAGTTAAGAGCTTGCAAAAACAAAGAAGATGTTTATGCGGTCATCGATAAGGCATTAAATGGAGGCTAATTTATGTATCAAGCATTAAAAGAAAGAGTATTAGCAGCTAATTTAACATTGCCTCAATATCATTTGGTGACATTTACATGGGGCAATGTGTCCGAGATTGATCGTGATAAAGGTGTTATTGCTATTAAGCCATCAGGTGTCGAGTATCACAATATGAAAGTTGATGATATTGTAGTGGTTGCACTAAATGGTGACATTATCGAAGGTCATCTAAATCCATCAAGTGATACCGCTACTCATCTTGAGCTTTATAAAGCATTTAAAGATATTGGTGGTATTGTTCATACGCATTCTCGTTATGCGACTATTTGGGCGCAAGCAGAACTCGATGTACCTGCCTTAGGAACAACCCATGCTGACTATTTTTATGGTGATGTGCCATGTACGCGTCGATTAACCGATAGCGAAATAGCAAATGATTATGAAAAAAATACTGGACTGGTGATTATTGAAGAGTTTAAACGACGCGGGCTCGATCCTAAAGCGATGCCGGGTGCAGTTATTTCTGGTCATGCTCCATTTTGCTGGGGTAAAAATGCTTTAGATGCTGTGCATAATGCAGTCGTATTGGAAGAAGTCGCAATGATGGCTATTTCTACACGTCAACTTAATCAAACAATAAAAATTCAACAAGCTTTATCGGACAAGCACTATTTTCGTAAACATGGTGCGAATGCTTATTATGGTCAAAAATAGAATGCAAGAGGGCAAATAAAATGACAAAACCTAAACTACAAATCGCATTAGATCAAACAGAATTACAACCAGCTTTAGAAGTTGCAAAAAATGTTGCTGGTTTTGTGGATATTATCGAAGTGGGAACAATTCTTGCTTTTGGAGCAGGTATTGGTGGCGTTAAAACGTTAAGAGAAAAATACCCTAACCATATCTTGGTTTGTGATTTAAAAACTACCGACGGTGGCGCGATTTTAGCCAAAATGGCTTTTTCAGCAGGTGCTAATTGGTTAACTGTTTCAGCGGCTGCACATATTGCAACTATTGAAGCCTGCAAAAAAGTTGCTGATGAATTTAATGGCGAAATTCAAATAGAGTTATATGGTCATTGGACTCTAGATGATGCCAAAGCTTGGCGAAAGTTAGGTATAAAGCAGGCCATTTATCATCGTTCTCGTGATGCAGAATTAGCTGGATTAGGATGGGGTGAAGAAGACTTAGTTAAAATGCGTCAACTTTCCGACTTAGGCCTTGAGCTCTCTATCACGGGTGGTATTGTACCTGAAGATATTCATCTTTTTGCAGGAATCAAAACGAAAGCCTTTATTGCTGGTCGTGCTCTTGCTAATCAAAATGGTCAACAAACTGCACAAGCTTTAAGAGAGCAGATAGCTAAATATTGGTAATTGGTATATTGCAGTTGTCAATTCAACTGCAATGCATATTGTTCCATTTTTATTAGGTTTAGATTATGACAAAAAGAGCAATAAATATCAAAAAAACCACGCCTCGTATTGGTATTTATGAAAAAGCATTACCAAATGATTTAACGTGGCAACAAAAATTTAATGAAGCAAAAGCATTAGGATTCGATTTTATTGAATTATCCATTGATGAGTCAGACGAACGTCGTGCAAGGCTGGATTGGTCTGATGATGAAATTTATTCATTACGTCATTTGTCAGAACAAATGGGCATAGCTTTGCACTCTATTTGTTTAAGTGCTCATCGGAAATATCCATTCGGTTCCAATGATGAACATATTCGCGCACAAGCAAAAAACATAATGAACAAGGCAATAGTACTTGCTTATAAATTAGGTGTCAGAGTCATTCAGCTTGCAGGATATGATGTCTATTATGAACCAGCAAGTAATCAAACCCATCAACGCTTTATTGAAGGTATGAAGTGGAGTGCCAAACAAGCAGAAAAAGCAGGTATTATGTTAGCTGTAGAAATAATGGATACTGACTATCTTAATTCACTAAGTAAATTCGAGATTCTGAAAAGGGAAATACCGTCTTCATACTTTATGGCTTATCCGGATGTTGGTAATATTTCTGGTTGGAATTACGATGTGTGC
The DNA here is from genome assembly GCF_026536845.1 of Gilliamella sp. B3023. Lineage (NCBI taxonomy): Bacteria > Pseudomonadati > Pseudomonadota > Gammaproteobacteria > Orbales > Orbaceae > Gilliamella > Gilliamella sp. B3023. The sequence continues at coordinate 95,562 of NZ_JAFNNH010000007.1, read as the reverse complement.
ACCGAACTTTTATTAAGTCGTGATCACATTGTGCAAATTCATCTCAAAGATACCAAAAGAGTTAAATCTAATTATTCTGGGCAATTTCGAGATTTAGTTATTGGTGAAGGCGAAGTTGATTTTCCGGCCATTTTTAATACATTAAAATTAATGGATTATTGTGCTCCTTTTGTGATTGAAATGTGGGCTAAAGATGATAATTGGAAGCAAAATATTATTACTGCTCAACAAAGCCTAAATGCTATGGCATCCCAAGCAGGATATGCACTATTCTCCTAATTTATCTGTAATAAAAATGATATAAAGCTCAATTAATGTCTTATTTGGGCTTTATCTATTCAGTCGAATTAAAAAATAGCCATCAGAACGCATCTGAATGACATGTTATTTTTAAGCTTAAGATCATTATTAAACTCTTTTATAGCAACATATTAATATTAAGAGATTTTTATTTATTCTTTCCACCAATTGGCCTATCGTGTAATATAATGGCCATTATAACAAAATGAAAGAATTGCGAATATTATATGAAATCAATGATCAAATTATTCTCCATATTATTAGCTATCTTGACATTAGTTGGTTGTGGTTTAAAAGGCCCACTATATTATCCCAATGAGCAGTCAAGGACATTTGTTCAATCTAATGATGTGAGTAACATAGCTTAAAGGAATAATTCAATGAAATTTTTACATTATTGTAATGGTCAGTTATTGGCAGATGAAGTCGCTATCGCTGATCTAGCAAAGCAATATGGAACTCCGTTATATGTCTATTCTGCTGCTCATATGACAAAACAATTTCTTGCCTATCAGCAAATTCTTCAAGATAAGAAACATCTAATTTGTTATGCAGTTAAGGCTAACAGTAATTTATCGGTTTTAAATTTGTTGGCAAAACTTGGTGCCGGTTTTGATATTGTCTCACAGGGTGAATTGGAAAGGGTGCTAAAAGCAGGTGCCGAACCTAGAAAGATAGTTTTTTCTGGTGTCGCAAAATCTATTGAAGAAATCAAACGTGCGCTTGAAGTTGGTATTAAATGTTTCAACGTTGAGTCGGAGGCGGAATTATATCGTATCAACGAAATTGCTCAACAATTAGGTAAAATTGCAACAATTTCATTAAGAATTAATCCTGATGTGGATGCCAAAACCCATCCCTATATCTCAACAGGATTGCGTGAAAATAAATTCGGCATAAGTTATCAATTAGCCCTTGATGTATACCGCAAAGCGGCTAGTTTAAATCATATTAAGATAGTTGGTATTGATTGCCATATTGGTTCTCAATTAACAGAATTATCGCCATTTTTAGATGCTGCTGATAGGATTTTAATATTGGTTGACAAACTCAAAGCAGAAAATATTCACCTTGAACATATTGATTTAGGTGGTGGATTAGGGGTCTGTTATGAAAATGAAACACCTATTTCTGCATCCACACTTACTTCAGAGTTACTTGCGAAATTAACCAATTATGCTGATCTTGAAATTATTTTTGAACCAGGCCGCTCAATTGTGGCTAATGCTGGTTTATTAATTACTAAAGTTGAATACACTAAACATCAAGATGGTAACCATTTTGCTATTGTTGATGCGGGAATGAATGATTTAATTCGACCAGCTCTTTATAAAGCTTGGATGCGAGTTTTACCAGTCAGAGAACCAAAAAGTTCTGATAAAAAAGAATGTTACAATATCGTTGGACCAATCTGCGAATCTAGCGATGTGTTAGCTTATCAACGAGAGTTGTCCGTTGAACAAAGTGATCTATTGGTTATTTGTAGTGCTGGTGCCTATGGTTTTAGTATGGCGTCAAATTATAATAGTCACCCACGTCCAGCTGAAGTTTTGCTTGAAGGAGGAAAACAACATAAGTTAATTCGAAAACGTGAGACGTTTGATGATTTATGGCGTGGTGAATTAGTATTATAATCTTTTAAGAGTGTGTGATGCGATGGACTCATTCGCTTGGCAAATAAAGCGCTTTATTAATTAAACTTAATTAGAGTAATAGGTAATTAAAAAAAGGTAAGCAAAGATGAACTTTTCTAAAATGCATGGATTAGGTAATGATTTTATGGTTATTGATGCACTAACGCAAAATGTTCATCTTTCGAGCGAATTGATTAAACGCATGTCAGATCGCTATACCGGTATTGGCTTTGATCAGTTACTTGTTGTTGAACCACCTTATTCGCCAGAAAGCGATTTCCACTATCGCATATTTAATGCAGATGGTTCAGAAGTGGAACAATGTGGTAATGGTGCACGTTGTTTTGCTCGTTTTGTTCGTTTGAAAGGGTTGACGAAAAAACGTGTTTTAAAAGTAAGTACTATGAAAGGTAATATTGTATTGACGGTTAATGATGATGAAACCGTACGTGTTAATATGGGAACCCCTATTTTTGAGCCGAGTAAAATTCCTTTCAAAGCCATTAAAGAAGAAAAAACTTATATTATTCGTGCACAAGAACAAACAGTTCTGTGTGGCGTTGCTTCAATGGGTAATCCGCATTGTGTTATTCAGGTTGATGATATATTAACAGCTCAAGTATCAACGCTTGGTCCACTGTTAGAACAACATGAACGTTTTCCTGAGAAAGCAAATATTGGTTTTATGCATATTATCGATCGAAATAATATTAATTTGCGCGTATTTGAACGAGGTGTTGGTGAAACACAGGCTTGTGGTACTGGTGCTTGTGCGGCTGTCGCAGTTGGTATTAATCAAGGACTCTTAAATCCACGAGTAAATGTTAATTTACCTGGTGGCAAATTAATTATCGAATGGAAAGGCAATCAGCAACCTCTTTATATGACTGGACCAGCAACACATGTATATGATGGTTATATTTCAATTTAATAACTGATGTAATTTAGGATTTGATACTGAGTACGATAGAAATAAATTATGGTCATTAAAAAAACACAGACAGTTAAATATAAGCCTCATCGTCGACAAAAAAACTTTGTCAAATTGAATGATGAAATGGTCAGTCAGTATATCATTGATAATCCTGATTTCTTCATTCGTAATGCTGCTCAGATTGAACGAATGCGTGTACCACATCCAGTTCGCGGAATTATTTCGTTACCTGAATGGCACATGGCTAGACAGCGTAATAAAATTAATCAGTTAGAGTCTGAAATTACCATGCTAATGGAGCATGCTAGTGCTAATGAGCTGCTTTTTAATCAGTTAATGAAATTGCAATTCGACTTAATTAAAGCAAAAGATATTGATGAATTAATTGTATCTTTAAAAAATTGGGCTAAAGATTTAGGGCTCAATGGTGCTTATTTATATCTTTTCGATGATAAATGGTTACTTAGTGCGCCATCTAGCTATCATCATTTAGCCTTAAATTCATTACAATTTGATTTTATTCGTGTTCGTCATCTACAGTATAGTCAATTTTATTTAGGTCAATTAAACACAACTGAATTAGATTTTTTATTACCGCAGCATGGTTATGTCGGATCAGTTGCATTATCATTATTTGGTCAATTTGGGGACCTCGGTCTTTTGATGTTTACTAGCCCAGATCCACAACATTATCAAGTTGGGCAAGGAACTTTGTTATTAGAGAAAGTTAGTGAGATATTACCTATTTTGATTGAAAAATGGATTATGCGAAGAAAGTAAGGAACGATGATGGCTAAAACTAATCCAAATTATTCCACTTTATTAGCTGAGCCGGTTGAGCATTTCTTAAACTATCTAAAATCAGAAAAACAACTTAGCCTAAACACACAAGTTAATTATCGCCGTCAACTTTATGCCATTATCGATTTAACCAAGGATCTGGATATTGAAAAATGGCAAGCTATTGATTCGTCAGCCGTACGATTATTGATTAGCAGAAGTCGGCAAACCGGTTTACAAGCAAGAAGTCTCTCCTTACGACTGTCTGCACTGCGAAGTTTTTTCGATTGGATGGTGAAGAATGAAATGATTTCCGTCAATCCTGCTCGAGGTGTAGTTAACCCTAAATTAGGCCAGCATCTTCCTAAAAATATCGATATTGATGAGGTTAATCAATTACTAGATATTGAATATAACGATCCATTATCTGTGCGCGATAGAGCTATGCTCGAAGTTATGTATGGTTCTGGATTACGTCTTTCTGAATTAGTTAACATTAATTGTCGAGAGCTAAATTTAAGGGAAGGGGAAGTCCGGGTAATGGGAAAAGGTAATAAAGAACGGAAATTACCTTTAGGGCGAGAATCTGTAAAATGGATTGAATATTGGTTAACCATGCGAAATGAATTAAAACCGCAGGATGATGCACTATTTATTTCTAAATTGGGGAAACGAATTTCTCCTCGTAATGTGGAGAAACGATTTGCTCAATGGGGTATCAAACAAGGATTAAGTTCACATGTTCACCCACATAAACTACGCCATTCATTTGCAACGCATATGCTTGAATCGAGTGGTGATTTGCGAGCAGTACAAGAATTACTAGGTCATGCTGATTTATCCACTACACAAGTTTATACTCATCTGGATTTTTCACATTTATCGGAAGTTTATGATTCTGCTCATCCACGAGCTAAAAGAGGGAAAAAGTAATGCATTTTTATCGTTCAATTGACTGCATTAAAGCGATCACTTTCGATCTAGATGATACTCTATATGATAATAGTATGATTGTAGATAAAGCTGAAGAGGAAATGATAAAAAATTTACAGAAATATGAACAGTTTCAAAATTTAACATTAGATTTATATTTCCAAGAAAAAAGTTTGGTGCTCTCAATCAATCCGGAAGTTTATCATGATGTGATAGTTTGGCGGATAGATACTATAAAATCTTTATTGAATAGAACCAATATACCCGTATCTCAACATTCTCAGATAATTGATGGTGCGGTAGATTGTTTCAATGTTTGGCGCCATAAGATGGTTGTTCCTCAATCAACACATACTTTATTAACTAAACTAGCAAAAAAATATCCATTAGCTGTAATTACTAATGGTAATGTCGATGTAAATAAAATCGGATTGGGAGACTATTTCCAATTTTCTTTACGCGGTGGACCGGATGGACGTTCAAAACCATTTCCAGAAATTTTTGATTTGGCTGCAAAAAAATTATCCATACCCAATAAATATATATTACATGTCGGCGATAATTTAGAGACTGATGTTAATGGCGCCATTAATAACGGTTATTTATCGTGTTGGATAAATATCTTTGAGCAAGATATTTATCATCTTACTGATGCAAGGTGCCTACCTCATATTGAGATAAGCCGATTGCTAGAATTAGATAATCTGTTATAATTATCACATATGTGTATAAAAAGACAGTACAGTTAGATGTAAATAAGATTTGCATTTACTACCTGTCTTTATTTTTTTAATAGACTCACCAATAAATATTATAAAGAAAATGGCAATTTTAAAAAGATTCAATATATCAATAATTAATAGTGGTTTATGTAATCGGGATGGGTTAACACATAATGGACATTAAGCAATCATTATTAAAAGACCTTAACACAGAACAACAAACCGCAGTAGTTACAGATAATCAATATACTATTGTACTTGCAGGTGCCGGAAGTGGTAAGACACGTGTACTTGTTCATCGAATAGCTTGGCTTTGTGTTGAGAAAAATTATTCATCGGGTTCAATTTTTGCGGTGACTTTTACCAATAAAGCTGCTGCTGAAATGCAGGAAAGAATTGAATCGTTAGTTGGTGAAAGATATTTAAATGGAATGTGGGTTGGTACCTTCCACGGTTTGACTCATCGCTTATTACGCATGTTTCCTCAACAAGCTAACCTTCCAGATAATTTTCAGCTTATTGATACAGAAGATCAGATTCGACTTATCAAGCGAATTTTCCGAGAACTTCAAGTAGATGAAAAGCAATGGTCAGCAAAAGAGTGTGCTAATTATATTTCTGCACAAAAAGAGAAAGGATTACGCGCTAAAGACTTGCTGCCAGAAGATCCAAAACAAGTAATGTGGCAAGTGATCTATCGTGATTATCAAGCAATTTGCGATAAAGTTGGCTACGTTGATTTTTCTGAGTTAATTCTGAGAGCTTATGAATTACTTTGTAGAGATGAGAATGTTTTAGATTATTGCCGTAATCGTTTCTCAAATATTCTCATTGATGAGTTTCAAGATACTAATAAAATTCAATATCGATTCGTACAAAAATTAGCGGGTAATACAGCTAATATCATGATTGTTGGTGATGATGATCAGTCAATTTATAGTTGGCGTGGTGCTAATGCCGATAATCTTCAATTATTTATCAATGATTACCCCGATACTGAAATTGTTCGCTTAGAGCAAAATTATCGATCCACAGGGTTTATTTTAGATTCTGCAAATAAATTGATTGCTAACAATAAAAATCGGTTAGGTAAAAATTTATGGACCGATAGTGGCGATGGTGAAAAAATCTTGCTTTACAGAAGTTTTAATGATGCTGATGAGGCAAGATTTGTTGTTGGTCAAATAAAAAAATTGCATGAGCAAGGTCAAAATTACTCTAGTTGCGCGATTTTGTATCGTAATAATATTCAATCTCGGATTTTTGAAGATACATTAATGCAAAATGGCATACCTTTCCAAATTTATGGCTCGATTAGATTCTATGAAAGGCAAGAGGTTAAATTGTCTCTTGCTTATTTACGTCTATTACATGACCATAACAATGATATGGCATTTGAAGCAACTATAAATACGCCAACTCGTGGTATAGGCCAAGTTACTTTAGATAAAATTAGACATTTTGCTAAGCATAAAGATATGTCGTTATGGGATGCTTGCTTAACGTTAATTGAAAAGAAGGGACTTTCTGATAGACAACTTACAGACATAAATCGATTTATCCATTTAATGCAATCGATTCATGCTGAAGTTTATGACTTACCTTTTTATAAACAATTAGAGAAGATTATTACGTTATCAGGTGTCTTGCGAATGTATGAACAAGAGCCGGGTATTAAAGGTCAGGCAAGGTTAGAAAACCTTGAAGAGCTTGTTTCTGCAGCTGAGCAATTTTACCGTGTCAATCAAAATACCGTGATTGAGGATGCTGAAACAGGTAAACCTTTAACAATTTTAGAATCATTCTTATCGGTTACATCGCTTGAAAGCCGTGATGTGGGTACTGACCAAGATTCTGTTCAACTGATGACGCTACATTCAGCAAAAGGATTGGAATTTGACAATGTCTTTATTGTAGGCTGGGAAGAGGGTATCTTCCCTACCCAACGTTCTATTCAAGAAGTCGATAAAATGGAAGAAGAAAGACGTTTAGCTTATGTTGGTATAACGCGAGCAAGAAAAAACTTAACGCTTTCATTGACAGAACAAAGACGACTCTATGGTCGAGAAGAACGAAATTTACCTTCTCGTTTTTTAGATGAGTTGCCAGTTGAAAACTTAAATGAAACTTATTACCAAGGTAGTTTTTCTTCATTTGGGGGACGATCTGGTTACCAAAATAAAGATGATGAGTTTTATCAAGAACGTAAAAAATCTTATTCTAAGAAGAAAAAGGAAGATGATGGTTATACGTTAGGTAGAAAGGTTAAACATAACCGTTTTGGTGAGGGATCAATTATCAATCTTGATGGTGAAGGTGAGCATAGGCGAGTTCAAATCGCTTTCGTTGATGTTGGTATTAAATGGTTAGTAATAAAATTAGCAAATCTGACATTATTATAAATGCCCTCTACCTAAATAAAATAGGCGCTAAATATTAATTTACCGCCTATTTTTTTATGAAAATTATTCAGCTTGTTCTTCTACGGCTTGGGTAAAAATATCTTCAAATGTTTGATCTGATCGATTACAAATCCATTTGTTGTTAATAAAGTCAAAATGATAACCTTGTTTTCTTGTTGCTAACCAAACTTGAAATAAGGGTTCTTGTGTATTAATGATAATTTTACTGTTATTTGGAAAGCTGATATTAATAACATTACCATTAGTTTCGTAATCTAAATCGATATCATGCTCATCAGCATAATCATCAAGGTATGATTCAATTTGATTAAAAAGTTGATCAGTTAGAGTATGAAATTGAGTAACGTTCATATTGGTGTGATTATATTGAGCAATTAATATAGAAATAGTAGCATAAATAGAGAGACTCCGCCACAGCTAGGTGGCGAGAGCAAATTAAGTGTTACTGGTTGAGAGGTAATGAACAAGCCATTATTAATAATTTATAATTATCGTCATTTTTTTCGGCTCGCATCCAACGGCTTGGAATATTAATATTATTAATTAATTTACCCTCTGCGAAGTTTTTTTCAACAAGATCAAGTTGTCCTTTAGCAATTTCTTTTTTGTCACAATTAGCGTAATAGTTAATGACTATAGTGCGATAGGGTGTTTTCACATTATCTATGTTTTGTACTAATGCAGGAGTATAATTGATCACTTCTTTAAAGACACGAATTCGAGGATTATATGGGTGTGACTTTATCGATTTTTTATCAAGGAATGAATACCCAACCTTATTATCTTCGTCAGTTTTAGAAATAGGTGCAAATTGCTCACCGATTCTAGGATTGCTCAACATTTCCTCAACTTCTTTTGCTTGAGTGGCTTTCTCTTCTTCAGTAAGTTGTGGCTTTTCATCTGTTGCATGGCTTATAGTTGCAAAAGAAAAAAGAATTAAGACTAAGCATAATTTTTTCATTTAAATGTTATCTCCCTCTTTTGAGCTCTTGCCTTCACTTGATTCTTGAGTTGCATTATTTTTCTCTTGTTCTTTTTTTAATTTAGAAGCTTCGATCTTTTCTTGCTGCTCTTTTCTTATTTGATCATCAAATAGCTTTATATCTGGACGATCTTTATAAAGAATATCTTTCTTTAAATCGCCTTGAATAGAACAAAGAACTCGATTTTGGTTGTTGTCTAGGTTTTCTAAATATAGTGATTTCTCAATTGTCCCAAGTTTTGGCACTACACCATCAATTGAATAGAGATTATCTGTCCACTCAGGGGATTTAGCATTACGATCATAAATTTTAGCATTAGCAATATAAACATTTTCATTATAACTTGACCATTTTATATTTTTTAATGCACTAATAATTTCTTCTTGGCTATTATCAAAAATAAAGCCCCAATAATAATATTTTCCAGATAAATTTGTTGGAATATATATGTCTTGGTATCCCGTAATAGTTAACCCACGATATTTAAGTGGTTTTTTAAAAATAACTTTATTTTTATCTTGTTGATAAATGGATTCTACAGGAATGAATGTCACATTATCTTTTGTGGTTAAATCAACGTATTCGCTAAATGTTTTTTTATTTTCAGCTAGATTTTGGAAAAATTGATTATCACATGCAAGAAAAGTATCAACTATCTTATCTGTTACACTTGCTTTATTGTCTTGAGCAAAAGCTATGCAAGAAACGAGCGAAGAACAAGCAATCACAGTAAGTTTTTTGAAAAGCATGGGTTGTTCCTTTAAAAAAGCGATAATAGAATGTAACCATATTGTAAAGCAATGTAAGTTGATGTCAATCTAAACAGTTTTAATTTTGAACAAAAATCAGTAAATCACCAGCATTAAAAGAGATTTCGACAGTGTCATTAATCGCTTTATTACGTAAACTAGTAAAACTACCTAAAGATAGAGTTTGATTATGTAATGGGTATTCAAAACCGGTTATAGTCAACCCTGTAACTTTGGATAGAGGCATTAATGAAATAATATGGTATTTAACATGATGGATAATTTGATGGTTAGTTGCGAAGAAAAAGTGACAATAATCATCATAAAACAGCATTTTAAATTGTTGATGATATTGCATAGCAACCGATAAATTACCTAGAAAGTGGTCACTGGATCGTCCTGATGCACCATATATGGTAAATGATGTGACTCCTTTACTATTTAAAAACAACAACGCTTTTTCAAAGTCAGTTTTAGATTGATCTGGCGTATGAATGATTTGGGTTTTATCGGGAATTGTCATTGTGGAGTTAATGCTATCTAAATCACCGATTATAAAATCTGGTTTAATTGAAGATTTAGATAGATAACTATGATATGCACCGTCAGTACATGCGATATAATTATAATTACCTAAATCGGTAGGTAGATTTTTAGGTGGTTCGCCATTTACAAATAACAGTGCTGTGAACATTATTACTCCCATTAAAACATTTTATAACGCTAAAGTATAAGCCATAATAATTGCATCTTCTTTATTACCATCGGTGGTTGGGTAATAATTTTTTCTAATAGTTATTTGATTGAACCCTATTGAGTGATATAACTCAAGTGCTGGCGCATTTGATTTTCTTACTTCTAACCATATTGTCGAAATTTTATTTGGCATTGCCATTAAATCATCAATCAACTGGTTTAATAATGTTTTTGCTAACCCTTGATTCCGGTATTTAGGATGTATGGCAATATTAAATAAACTTGCTTCATCAGCTACTTGTTGGCAAATACAAAAGCCTACAATTTTATTATCAACGGTTATTTTAAGGTTTAAATAACGTTCTCCTTGATTTGAAAAGAAAGTCTCTTTAGACCAAGGAATAGGGTAGCATAATCGCTCTAACTCATAGGCTTCTGCTAGATCAATTTCATTTAGGATGGAAATCGTTTTCATATTCACATAATTGTAGCCAAAGCTGTCGCTTTTGTTGTGGATCTTTAGCTAGCGAAACTAAATCGCTGGTTTTAATCGTTAATTTATTTTGCCATTGTTCATGGCTTTTTATGTCAATAAACCAAGTTACAACTTTTACTTCATCTGCCGGTATTATTAATTGCGAAGGTGTAAGAAATAAAACTTGCTCTTCAGTTAACTCAATGGCTTTTAAAATATCATAATAAATTTTTTGAGTTGGTTGCTGTTTAGCAATGACGATTAAACGAATTTTATCGTCGATATGTGTAGCAACTTCACCTTGAAAAACGGCAGAATTGCGTAAAACATATTGGGTAATATCACATTGCTTTAGATACCAATCAGTTGCTGTCATTGTCGGATTACTGTTTTTATTAGGGATTAAAGAAAGTTAATTGTATAATCTTCGCTTCAATTTATAAAGGTTTTTCATTGAGGCATTATGGCAATATCCGCATTTACTCCTGCTAGCCAAGTACTTGAACGTCATCAATCCTTTTTTGATGATAAAAATATTCTTATTGCAGGTGATATCCAAGATAATTACCCAGCTGTTATATCAGCTAATTTGGTTAAGATTCACTGCTCGCAGTATCACACATTTTTAAATTTTAAACACTCGAAACGAGCTGAAAGCACCAATTTTTCGCTCTATCCTGACGAGTCTTTTTATAACAATGTTAACACACTCATATATTATTGGCCTAAAACTAAGAGTGAAGCGCAATTTCAGTTATCATTTTTATTAAATAATATGCCTAAAGAGAGTGATATTTTTATTATTGGTGAAAATCGGACTGGTGTAAAAAGTGTTGAAGGGTTATTGGCTGATTTTGGCTCTATACAAAAAATAGATAGTGCAAGGCGATGTGGTCTGTATCATTTTCGTGCTGATAGCCGTTTAGCTTTTGAACTAAAAGAGTGGTGGCTAAGTTATCATTTAACCATTGAAAACCAAGATATCGAAATTAAAAGCTTACCCGGTGTATTTAGCCAAAAAGGATTAGATGCGGGTAGTGAGCTTCTGTTAAATGCATTGATGGAACAGAGTGATATTATTAAAGGTAATATCCTAGATGTAGGCTGTGGCTCAGGCATATTATCAACAGTTTTAGGTAAGTTATATCAAGATATAAGTTTAACATTAACCGATGTCAGCAGTATGGCGTTAGAATCAAGCAAAGCTACGTTAGCTTGTAATAATCTTTCTGCAAATGTTATTGCTAGTGATGTATTTTCAGATATCAACGATAAATTTCACTTAATCATCTCTAATCCACCTTTTCATGATGGTAAAGAGACAAGTTATACTGCAGTAAACAAACTGATTAAAGAGGCTAAAAAACACTTAAAATTAAATGGTTATCTTTGTATTGTGGCAAATTCATTTTTGCCTTATCAATCGATTTTGGATGAAACCTTTAAAAGTGTTGAAATTATTGCCCAAACAACAAAATTTAAAGTCTATTTAGCCAGTCATTAATAAGTAATGATAATCAAATATTCATGCGTGAGTAGAGTGAACTAGATCACGCGTGAAAATTGATGTTGTCGAACCAATCGTCGCATATAAATATCAAAACACATACAAATATTTCGAATAAGCAAATGCCCTTTAGGTTGGACTACGATGCTATCTTTACCAATTAAGACTAAACCATCTTGTTCCAATGGTGCTAATAGTTTTAAATCTTCAGTAAAATAGTCATCAAATTTAATCGCATAAAGTTGTTCAATTTGTTTTTTATCAAGGTAAAAATGGCAAATAAGTTGCTTAATGATGTCTCTTCTTATTTTGTCATCTTGATTTAAGGTAAATCCTTTCCATAAACCATTACCTTGTTGTTTAACTAAAGTTTGATAATTTTTTAGATCTTTATGGTTCTGTGCATAACTATCACCCAACATACTAATAGCTGACACACCAAGACCCAATAAATCTGAATCTCCTTTAGTTGTGTATCCTTGAAAGTTACGATGCAATTTATTTTCTTGTTGAGCAATAGCCAACTCATCGGTTGGTTTGGCAAAATGATCCATACCGATAAATTGATAACCGGCTTGAGTTAATTTTTCTATACTAGTTTGTAAGATCTTTAATTTTTGATTAGCGTTAGGTAAATCATAATCTTTGATTTTACGTTGCGCAGCAAAACGACTAGGTAAATGGGCATAATTAAAAACGCTTAATCTATCGGGTGAAATATCAATAACTTTATTTAAAGTTTCGGTAAAACTTTCAACGGTCTGTTTAGGTAATCCATAAATTAAATCGAGGCTAATTGATCGAAAATTATTTTTTCGTGCTTGAGCAATCAACGAGCGGATTAAATTTTCATCTTGTTCTCGGTTAATTAGATTCTGAATTTCATGATTGAAATCTTGAATTCCCATACTTAACCGATTAAAGCCTAGTTCAGAAAGATGATCGATTGTTTGTGTACTGATTTCTCTGGGGTCTATTTCAATTGATAATTCAGCATCTTGAGTAAAGTTAAAGTGTTGCCTGATTGATGTGATTAATCGTGTCATTTCATCATCAGTCAAAAAAGTAGGAGTGCCTCCGCCCCAATGCATTTGGCTTACAATACGATTTTTGAACAACTCTGACCGTTTAGCAATTTCAATATCTAGTATATCGAGATACTGGGTAACTTTATGGGTTTGCCGGGTAATAAGTTTATTACAACCGCAAAAGTAACAAAGTTTATGGCAAAACGGAATGTGCACATATAGTGATAATGAACGTTCAGGATAACGTGTGGCAGCTGAAAGAAAGTTTTGTTCAGTGAACTGCTCATTAAATTCAAGCGCAGTTGGATATGAAGTATATCTTGGGCCGGAATAGTTATACTTTTCTATTAACGCTTGGTCCCATAGCTGAGATTGAATCATATTGTGTTTATTTAATCCTGCTTTTGACATTGTTGTTTCCATCACATTTTGCTTTACTACGCTTTTTAATTTGCGCTTTAATTTTAATACGATTGATTTTTTTCAAATACAATAATGTGCAGATAAATAATCCCAAATATAAACCGAGCATAATAAATATTGGCATGGTTAATGACTCTTTATTGACATTATTTGGAAAATGAAATTATAAATTTCTAGTTCATATTAAATAAATCTAACTTAATTACGTTTAAGTAAGCTGACAATATCTTCTTTAGGCTCTTCTAACTCGTCATCAAAATCATTATCTTCATAACCTAATTGTTTCATCAGTTGATCAATGCGATCTAGTTTATTATCAAGATAAGATTGTTGTTCATTAGTCAATGTTTTGCCTTGCTCAACTAAATCAAGTAAATGGTCAAGTTTAGTATCATTTTCAAGCTGGTCTAGTTCTTGTTCTGGTGTTAATTTGACCTTTTTAGGTTGATTAACTTTTATAATTGGATCATCCGTTTGCACTAATGAAATTGGTTTTTTACTACCAATTCGCGGATCTTTAATGATATTTGACGTTTTTTTATTGTTTTGTTTGCCGTTAAAACGAGAACCACTAGGTAAACCTTTATGTTTACGTTTGCGCTTAAGTTCTCGAGACTCTTCATTAATCTCTTGACGGGTTTTTTTCGATTTATTTTTTAACATACAATCTCAATTTAATATCTGGTTATAAATTTACTTAAACATATTTTACCAGCAAGTCATTAATATAGCTATGAGCAGAAGTTAATGCGAATTTATGATTGTAAAAAAATAGATTTAGTATAATCTGAGCCAAATAATTTTTAAATATTGAGCAAATAAAACATGAAAAATCATTTGAGCCCTTATATGCAATTTACCCGACAAGAGTGGGCTGGCTTGCGTAATGCGGTACCGATGACTTTAACTGCTGAAGAATTAACCTCGTTACAAGGAATTAATGAAGATTTGTCTATGGATGAAGTAAGTGAAATTTACTTGCCTTTATCTCGATTACTCAATTATTATATAAGCAATAGTTTTAGCCGTCAGGCAGTCTTATCAAAGTTCCTAGGTAAAAGTCAGAAAATACCTTATGTTATCGGTATTGCTGGTAGTGTTGCTGTTGGTAAAAGCACCACAGCTCGTGTCTTACAAGCATTATTAACTCGTTGGCCGGAACATCGCAAAGTTGCGTTAGTAACAACCGATGGCTTTTTATATCCCAATCGTTATCTTGAAGAACGTGGTATCATGAATAAGAAAGGATTTCCTCAATCTTATGATATCAGAAAGTTAATTAATTTTGTTGCTGATGTAAAGTCAGGTCAGTCAGAAGTTAAAGCACCCGTTTATTCTCATTTGGTTTACGATATTGTTGAAGACGAACAGATTACTATCGACAGTCCAGATATTTTAATTCTTGAAGGATTAAATGTTTTACAAGGCACCATAAATTATACACAGGCTAACAATCGGGTGTTTGTTTCCGATTATGTAGACTTTTCAATATATGTCGATGCACAATTACCCTTATTACACGATTGGTATGTGAATCGATTTTTAAAATTTAGAGCTGGGGCATTTAGTGATCCTAACTCTTACTTTAACCACTATTCTAAGCTTCCCGAGGAAGAGGCTGTGAATATTGCTAACCGCCTTTGGCGAGAAATTAATGAATTGAATTTGATCGAAAATATCCTGCCAACACGGGAACGAGCAAGTTTGATTTTAACCAAAGGTAAAGATCATAAAGTAGATTGTGTTCAATTAAGAAAATAAACTTAGGGGAATCAATATGAAATCAGCAATTAGGTTATTAAGTAAGTTAAGCATTATCACTTTAGTTACTGCATTTTCTGTAAACAGTTATGCAACAAATAATGATGAATACCAAGGGTTAAATTGTGACGGAAAAAAACAAGCAATCCAAACTAAAATAGATCAAGCTAAGAATGCCAATAATGCTAATGAAGTTGCAGGTCTTGAAAAAGCACTTCAAGAAGTTAATACCAATTGTAAAGATGAAACATTAGAAGAAAAATATAAAAGATTAGTGGTTGAAAAAACTAAAGATGTTACTGATAAAACTAAAGAATTAGCAGAAAAGACTAAAGAATATGCAAAAGACAAACTCAATGCAAATCAAGATAAAATTGATGCATTAAAAGCTAAATTAAATGATGCTGAAAAAGAGTTATCTGATGCTAAAGATAAACTTGCTGATTATTACAAACAAATGACTAGCAAATAGAGTAAAGTTAAACGCAAAAAAGTGCCTTCCTCAACTTTTTTGTTAGATAAGCACCATTAATCGAGCGTTAATGGTGCTTTTTTATTGATAAAAGATAATGTGCTTAAACTAGACTTTTCTGCCTAAAAAGAGTAAGGTGTGCGCCTTATTACGTGGTTCGT
The DNA here is from genome assembly GCF_026536845.1 of Gilliamella sp. B3023. Taxonomy (NCBI): domain Bacteria; kingdom Pseudomonadati; phylum Pseudomonadota; class Gammaproteobacteria; order Orbales; family Orbaceae; genus Gilliamella; species Gilliamella sp. B3023. The sequence continues at coordinate 79,581 of NZ_JAFNNH010000007.1, read as the reverse complement.
GAACCTCCCACGCTAAAAAACTAAGGAAAATTTAATGAGCAACATTACACTACTTGGCGACCAATCTGTTCGCTATCCAACTGACTATTGTCCAAATATTTTAGAAACCTTTGATAATAAACACCCCGGTAATGATTATTTTGTTAAATTTAATTGCCCGGAATTTACCAGCCTTTGTCCTATCACTGGTCAACCTGATTTTGCGACGATTTATATTTCGTATGTCCCCAATATAAAGATGGTGGAAAGTAAATCGCTCAAACTCTATTTATTTAGCTTTCGTAATCATGGTGATTATCATGAAGATTGCATTAATATCATTATGAAAGATCTGATTAAATTAATGGATCCTAAATATATTGAGGTTTGGGGGAAATTTACACCACGTGGTGGTATCTCTATCGACCCTTATGCTAATTACGGTAAACCTGGTACTAACTGGGAACAAATTGCGCTTAATCGTTTAGCTAATCACGATCTTTATCCTGAAAAAGTCGATAATCGTTAATTTTTTTCGTACACAAATTATATCGGAACCGTTAAAAATGCAAAATCGTAAAGCACTAGTGATATTTTCTGGTGGGCAAGATTCTACTACCTGTTTACTGCAAGCCATTGCTGATTATGGGCGTGAAAACGTTGAAACAATCAGCTTTCAATATGGTCAACGACATGCCATTGAGCTTGAAAAAGCCAAATGGATTGCTGACGATCTTGGTGTAAAGCAAACCGTCATTGACACTTCAGTGATTAAACAAACGACTAATAATGCCTTGATTGATGACTCGCAAGAGATTAAATCAGCTCAAGAAGGGAATTATCCGAATACCTTTGTTGACGGGCGTAATATGCTATTTTTATTGTTAGCCGGGTGTTATGCCAAACAGCACAGTATTAAAGATATCATTATTGGCGTATGTGAAACCGATTTCAGTGGTTATCCGGATTGTCGAGATATCTTTATTAAATCCATGAATGTTTCGATGAATTTAGCCTTGGATTACACGTTTAACATCATCACCCCATTAATGTATCTGACTAAAGCGCAAACATGGGAAATGGCTGATAAACTTGGTTATCTTGATTATATTCGGCTACACACTCACACTTGTTATTATGGGGTAGAGGGGGGATGTGGTAAATGTCCTAGTTGCGACTTACGTGAAAAAGGGTTAAATCAGTATCTAACCCATAGCTCTAAATAGTATTATTTAAAGGGGAAATGCATGTCTGACAATCATCAACGATTAGTCTCATTGGATGTATTGCGAGGAATGACCATTGCAGGAATGATTTTAGTGAATAATCCCGGGTCGCCAAATGCTATTTATCCTTTACTTAGGCATGCTAAATGGAACGGGCTGACTTTTGCCGATCTCATCTTTCCTTTATTTATGTTTATTATGGGCGTGTCGACTTATATTTCCTTAAATAAATTAGATTTTAAGCTTAATAAAATTCTGTTAATTAAAATCTTGAAAAGAACACTGATTATTTTTGCTATTGGATTATTGATTGCTTGGTTTTCGGGTTTTCTTGCTTTGTATAAGTATTTTAATTGGCTGCCGTTTCATGAGCGGATGGTTGAATCTTTGTCTTGTATAGATCAAATCCGAATTATGGGCATTTTACAACGTTTAGCGATCTGTTATTTGTTTTCTTCTCTTATTATTTTATGTTTTGATAGAAAATATTTGCCTGTTCTGATCGTTCAAATATTACTGTTTTATTTTTTCATCTTATATTTGGGCGACGGGTTTGAGCAAAAAAATAACAACATTATTGCTAAAGTCGATAGAATGATTTTGGGTGAAGAGCGTATGTATCTGGATAATGGTATGTATTTTGAACCGGAAGGGATATTAAGTACTTTTCCGGCCATTGCTCAAGTCCTTATCGGTTTTTGTATCGCCAAACAAATATTTGCGACTAATGTCAATGTCGACAAAATAAAAATCTTGATTAAATACGGGATAATTTTTTCAATAATAGGGTTTATTTTGAGTTTTATTTGCCCAATTAATAAAAAAATCTGGTCACCGTCATTTGTATTGGTGACTTGTGCTATAGGTTGTGTCTTATTTGCCTTATTAATTTGGTTGATTGATATCAAAAAATACAAAAACGCCGTTCATTGTTTTATCCCCTTTGGCATGAATTCTTTATTCATTTTTGTTATCGCCGGTATTATTTCGATTATAACGCGTAGAATGACGCTGGTTTTTCATTCTGATTCACTCAGTTTGCGACAATTTCTGTATTCAAAAGTTTTAGCGCAATATTTTGGAAACTATCCCAGTTCTTTTATCTATGCCTTATTCATTGTCGTGATTTGTTGGTTGATTGCTTTTATTTTATATAAAAAGCATTTTTTTATAACAATTTAAAAATATTAGATATCGATGTAATTAAATTCGGCTTATCCGACATTTTTAACCTTAATTACATCATTTTTACGTTAAAGATTATGGGTTCTCTCACCCCATTTAAAAAAGGAAACGAATATGTATTTGAATATTCACTCTGAAACACTTCAGAACAAATTTAATTCAGCTCAGCAGCGCAAGGCGCTTTGCTGGCTCTCTTTTTTTCATATTTTAGTTATTGCATCAAGCAATTATCTGGTACAAATCCCATTTGATATCTTCGGTTTTCATACCACTTGGGGAGCATTTACCTTTCCATTTATCTTTTTAACCACCGATTTAACCATTCGGGTATTTGGTGCTAGTCTTGCCAGAAAAATTATCTTTGTTGTTATGATACCGGCATTACTGTTCTCTTATTCCATTTCGGTTGTGTTTTTTGAAGGGCATTGGATGGGATTTTCAGCTTTATCTGATTTTAATACTTTTGTTTTTCGAATAGCATTAGCCAGTTTTGCCGCTTATTTGGTTGGGCAGCTTATGGATATTACTGTGTTTAATTATTTACGTAAAAATAAAGCATGGTGGGTTGCCCCTTCGGCATCAGCGGTGTTAGGTAATGGTATAGATACTATCGTCTTTTTTGCCATTGCCTTTTATCAAAGTAGCGACGAATTTATGGCCAATCATTGGATCGAGATTGCTGCAATTGACTATAGTTTTAAAATTTTGATTTGTGGATTATTCTTCTTACCGCTTTATGGCATTATTTTGAATTTCATTTTAAAAAAACTGCTTATAAAATCACTATAACAACCTGATTAATTACTTAATTATTCGGAATAATTGTTAATATTTAGAGCTTATCAGCGTTATGATAAGTTCTAAATGCCAAAACCCCTCTCAAAAAACCCGTTCCTCAACTTTTTTTACCAATTTAAAATATTTAATTATCTCAAAAAAAATTAAAAATCTTGATAAAGATTCTTTGCTAAAGTTTTTGTGAAAGTGCATAATATGAACAAAAAAATAAGTAGTATTTTTATCAGGAATAGAAAGGATTAGGTGAAACAATGAGATTGATAAAACACTTAGCTGTGTTGGGTTTGTTTTTGACGTTATGCGCTTGTGATAATCAAAAAGATAAATCGACAGATTCAGTAAGTAATAATAAAACTGAATTAACTACAAATAATACCAGTAATACCAGTAATACCAGTAATACAACGCATGATTCGAGTACAAATTCGCAATCTCATAACCCATTTAATCCAACACCTGAACTAATCGAAAAATATAAAGGTAAAAATCTAAAAGTTCTCGATAGTTCAGAATTAATCATTGATGGTTCAAGCACATTAGTCGTGACGTTTTCTGTCCCTCTCAATCCGAAATTGAATTTTTCAAATTTATTAAGATTGGTTGACAAAGAGAGTGGTGTGGTTGATGGCGCTTGGGAGTTGTCTGATAATGGCCTTGAATTAAAACTTCGCTACCTTCAGCCAAATCGTAAATTGGTTTTAACTATCGATAAGATGTTATCAGCGATTAATGATAGCCATTTGTCATCTGTTTATGAAGCTCAAATAACCACCCAAGATCGCCAACCTATGGTTGGTTTTGCTAGTACTGGATTTTTATTACCAAGTAAATCCATGAGTGGATTGCCGATTAATACGCTCAATGTTGATAAAGTTGATATAAACTTTTTCAAAATTAAGCCAGAAAAATTACCTATTTTGCTTGATAATTATGGTTTTATTGATATGTTGTCAATTTGGCGTTCGCAAAGTATGAGTGAATATACTGATTTAGTTTATTCTTCAAGATTTGATCTTAATCCTAGACCGAATGCTCAAGAAACCATTATCGTTAACCTTTCTACAGTTTCTGAACTTAATCAAGAAGGTGTTTATATTGCGGTAATGAATGAAGCGGGTACTTATAATGAATCAAATCCTGCAACAATATTTTCAATAAGCAATATCGGGGTTTCATATCATCGTTATGATAATGGTAAATTAGCGGTAACGACTCATGCTTTAGATAACGGTAAGCCACTAGCTAATATTAATTTAACATTATTATGCGAATCTAATAATAAGCAGTGTAAGAATATTAAGGCAACGACAGATAAAGATGGCTATGTTGAAATCGATGGCAACAACAAGGCATATAGCGTATTGACTGCAACCGATGGCGAGCAAACTTCATTTTTGATGGTTAATCGTGCTGCGCTTAATTTAACTGATTTCAATTTATCGGGCAAACCTTTCTACCAAAAACAATTATTTGTTTTTGGCCCTCGTGACCTTTATCGTCCGAACGAAACCGTCTATTTTAATGCACTATTACGTGATGCAGATGGACAGCCATTACCTGATCAACCAATTGTCGCTGAAGTGTTTTCTTCTAATGGTCGAGTTGTCAAAACTTATCAACTAAAAAGCAGTGTGAATACCAATGGTTTATATCAACAACAATTTGTTATCCCCGCTGATGCAGCAACAGGTAATTGGTTAATTCGTTTCAATTTAGGTGATGATAACTATCGCCAGTGGAATTTCAAAGTTGAAGAATTTTTGCCAGAACGTATGGCGATGGAAATACACAGTTCATCTGATGGTCCAATTCTTAAGAGTGAAGATGTTTCTTTTGATATAAAAGGTTGGTATTTATATGGTGCGCCAGCATCTGGTAATCGCTTAGATGCTAATCTTTATTTAAAGAAAGTTGATACCATTGCAGGATTAGATGACTTCAAAATTGGATCAGCTACTGAAGAAAATCCATATCGCGAACTTGATTCTTTAGAGTTAAAGTTAGATAGCGATGGTTTAACTGAAATTAATATTGAGAATAATTATTGGTCAGGAAGCTCATCACCTCTAAAAGTCGTTTTACAAGCTAGTTTGCTAGATTCTGGTGGTAGACCAGTTACGCGTTATGCAACACAAACTATTTGGCCTGCACCTAAATTGCCGGCAATCCGAGCATTATTTGAAAACTCAGAATATTATGATTGGAATAGCGATAATTATTTTGAGCGTCCAACTGTAGACATAAATAGTAATGCTGAATTCGAAATCGCTTATGTTGATTTGGATGGGGAAAAATTAGGTACAAAATCATTAAAAGCTAGACTAGTTCGTGAGCGTAATGATTACTATTGGGTTTGGTCTGAGGAAGATGGTTGGCGTCAAAGTTCCAACTCGAAGGAATTTGTGGTTTCTGAAGATCAGTTATCTATTGAGGCAGGCAGTACCACAAAAATAACCTATCAACCTACTGATTATGGTGCTTACCGAATTGAAGTGGTAGATACAAACAGTAAAGTCGTATCAAGTCTCAGATTCTGGGCTGGTTATGATTGGGAAGATAATACTCATGGTACTAAATCTGTACGCCCAGACCAAGTTAAGTTAAGTATTGATAAACCATCTTATAATCCTGGAGATGTCGCTAAAGTTAATGTTCAAGCACCTGTAGCTGGTTCTGGTTATATTTCTCTCGAAACCAATGATGGAACCATTTGGAAAAAAGCCATTACGGTGGGTGAAGAAGGTTTAGATGTCGAAATTCCTATTGAAAAATGGGGGCGACATGATATCTATATTAGTGCTATGATTATTCGCCCTTCGACTGATGCTTCCGTGCAAACAGTTAAACGAGCAATTGGTTTACTCCATTTACCAATTGATACGTCTAATCGTCAATTAAATGTGACAATTGATACACCGGTACAAGTAGAACCTGAAACTGTTGTGCCAATTAAAATTAAAATGGATAAACCATCTGTCCAAAAAGATAAAAAAGTGACTGTATTGGTTTCAGCTGTTGATTCAGGTGTTTTAAATATTACTGATTATGTCACACCCGATCCTTATGCTTGGTTTTTAGGACGTAAACGCTTTAATGTCGATATTAACGATGTCTATGGCAGCTTAATTGAAGCTACTGGTCGTAATGTAAATATGAGCTTTGGTGGTGATGCGATGGGCGCTGGCGGTAAAAAACCGTCAAATGAAGTTCAAATTGTTGCGCAACAACTCAAAACCATTCAATTAGATGATAATGGGGAAGGTGTGATTAATTTACCTTTACCTAATTTCAACGGTGAGCTACGTATAATGGCTCAAGCATGGGATGATAATCGTTTTGGTAAAGCTGATAAAAAAATGAAGGTTTCAGCTCCGGTTATAGCTGAATTATCAACTCCTCGATTCTTATCTGGTGGTGATCGCGCTGTATTAGCGTTAGATCTTCATAATTTGACAGATAAAACACAAAATATGAAAGTTGAAGTATCGACTAATGGTTTGATTCATCAAAATGAAGCCAAAACGATATCAGTCAAACTTGATAGTAAACAAAAAGATATCATTCAAATCCCTGTTATTGCAGATTATGGTTATGGTACTGGTTCGGTAACGATAGCGGTCAAAGGTATTTTACTTGAAGATAATTCTGACACTAAAATTGAAAGATCATGGTCAATTGGCGTAAGGCCTGCATATGCCGGAACAACGAGATCTTATGTGTTAGCACTAGATGCCAATGAGAATTGGGAATTACCAAACGATGCATTAACAGGATTAATTGATAACACTGTTGAAGGGCAATTGGTCATTTCTAATCAGCCTCCGTTAAATATTGCTCAATATATCAAAGATTTATTTGCATATCCTTACGGTTGCTTGGAACAAACAACGAGTGGTTTATTCCCATCATTATATGCCAATAGTAAACAACTCGCAGAACTAGGTATTAAAACTGATTCAGATGAGATGCGTCGTAAAAAAGTGCAATTAGGTATTTCACGTATCTTATCAATGCAACGAAATAATGGTAGCTTTGGGCTATGGAATAGTCATAGTAATGAAGAGCATTGGTTGACAGTTTATGCAACAGATTTCTTGTTGCAAGCTAAAGAACGAGGTTATCAAGTTAGTGATAAAGCGCTTGATTCAGCAATGACACGTCTAGGTCAATATATCTATGATACGTCTGCATATAATAATCTTGATTATTATGGAGATTCACGTAGTTTTGAGTTTTCTAAGTTGTCAATTAAAGCCTATGCATTAATGGTTTTAACTAAACAAAATAAAGTTACCTCAGCAATGCGTAACGAGATAAATTATTTATCAGACAAGATAAGTAATGATAAGTCATTTATCTATTCACCATTACCTATAGCTCAACTAGCGGTTGCTGCTAAATTAAATGGTAATCAAAATGTTTATGAAAAATTATTACCTTTAGTTTTTAGCACTTCGTATCAATACAATAATCACTGGTTTGGTAATTATGGTAGTAAAATACGTGATGAAGCATTAATTCTATCTTTATTAATAGAAAACAAAATAGCTCAGAATAAACAAGGTACTTATCTGTATAATTTATCAGATTTGTTAAACAGTAAACGATATTTCTCAACACAAGAATTAAATTCATTGTTTATTGCTGGTTGGTCATTAGAACAGCATAAAAGTGGTAATAAATTTAAGGTATCAGTGAATGGAAAAGTTAATGAAGTTGATTCAGTATTTTCACATTCATATGATTTTGATAAATTAACCCAAGGGTTATCGATTGATAATTCAGAATCAGATGAGCCACTATATGTTAAGTTCTCTGTAACAGGTTATTCTAAAACACCTCCAGCGCCAACCTCAGCTGATGGTTTCTTTAACATCAGTCGTACGTATTATGATTTGCAGGGTAATAAAATATCACCAGCAGATTTAGATGTAGGTTCTATGATGGTTGTGGTTTTAGATGTAATAGCTAAAGAACAAGTTCATGATGCGTTAGTTGTTGATTTCTTACCAGCTGGTCTAGAGCTTGAAAATCAAAACCTTTCTAATAGTAGTGTGAATTTATCATCAATTCCTGGTATAGCTAAATTAATGGGAGATGATGATGCTAGTAATATTAAATATCAAGAATATAGAGATGATAGATATGTTGCCGCTGTTAACATTAATAATTATGTGGGGCGCAATAATAAATATCGAAAACGTTTAGTGTATTTAGTTAGAGCAGTAACTACTGGCGATTACATGATTCCTTATCCTTATGTAGAATCTATGTATCGTCCAGACCGTTTTGCTATAGGAGAATCACCTGATTTTATGACTATTTCAAATCCTAGACAGGAAGAAAATTAATTAGATATTAATATACTAATTATTCCGCCAATATATTTGGCGGAATTTTTATTTATAAATACATTTGGCTGGGTCACATAATAAAGATAATGAAAAAATGCTTTTATAAAATATTTAAATTTTTTTTGATATTATTAGTTTTATTGAGCAGTAGTTTTTTTATTGCTGACTCTCTTTTTCCTTTATCTATTTCACAAAATAAAACTACACAAACCGTTGTTGCAGATGATGAAACGCCATTATGGCGATTTGCTGATCAAAATGGTGTTTGGCGTTATTCAGTCAGTCTTGATGAAGTGCCAGACTATTATCTTGAAGTTTTATTAAATTATGAAGATCGCTATTTTTATGAACATATTGGTATTAATCCGATTTCTTTATTTCGTGCAGCTTGGCAAAATATATCAAATGATAAAATCGTTTCCGGTGGTAGTACTATATCTATGCAAGTGGCAAGATTATTATATCCACACGATCGAACGCTAACGGGTAAGCTAAAACAGATCTTTAGAACCCTCCAGCTTGAATTACATTATAGTAAAGATGAAATCTTAACTTTATATATTAACCACGCACCCTATGGTGGCACAATAGAAGGTATTGGGGCGGCAAGTTGGTCTTATTTTGGTAAACAGCCCAAAGAGTTAACAAGAAGTGAGGCAGTATTATTAGCAGTGTTGCCTCAAGCCCCAAGTCGATTACGACCCGACCGATTTCCTGAAAGAGCCAAACAAGCTCGTGATAAAGTATTAGACCGATTGGCAGAATATAAAGTATGGTCAAATGATTTAATCGAAACCGTTCGACGCGATGAGGTTTGGGTATATCCACGAAAAGCACCACAAGTGGCTCCTTTACTGGCTTATCGTTTAAAAAATAAATACCCTAATGAGGATATTATTCATTCCACTATTGATGTTTCAATTCAATATAATTTAGAAGATTTAGCCATCAATCGTGTGAAACAACTACCGCCTAAAACATCATTGGCTATTCTAGTAGTCGATCATACTGATATGACAGTAAAAGGTTATGTCGGTTCAGCTGATTTTAATGACAATGAACGTTTTGGCCAAGTTGATATGATTAGTGCGTTACGTTCTCCTGGCTCTACACTAAAACCTTTTATTTATGCGCTTGCTCTTGATGAAGGTATGATTCATTCTGAATCGCTATTGCAAGATGTTCCTCGTATTACTACTGATTATCGTCCAACCAATTTCGATGATGGTTTCTATGGGCCGGTTAGTGTATCTGACGCATTAAGTAAATCATTAAATTTACCAGCGGTTCAATTAATTGAGTTATATGGCCCAAAACGATTTGCAGGTAAATTGGCTGGTATTGGGTTACCTTTATCTTCGATAGGCAACGAGCCTAATATCTCCTATATATTAGGTGGTGCTTCATTAAGGATGGATAATCTTGTTAGTGCATATAGTGCATTTGCTAGGCATGGCGAAGTGAGTCCATTGCGCTTTACTCAAAAAGAGCCATTGATTAATAAACCCTTTATTTCAGATGGTAGTGCTTGGATAACAAGACAAATGTTAATTAATAGTAATCTATTAGCTTATAAAACAGGAACCAGTTATGGCTATCGGGATGCTTGGGCAGTTGGTATCAATCCAAGATATTTAATTGGCGTTTGGGTAGGGCGTCCTGATGGCACTCCCGTTGTTGGGCAATATGGTTCAATGTCTGCCATGCCAATTTTACAACATGTTAATTCAATTTTATTAAATAGAGAAAATCGTTTAAATCGTCCACTCACTACTTATGAAAAACCCGCATCAGTATCTTCTATGAAAATTTGTTGGCCATTAGGGCAACCTCTTCCGGAATCTGATGTAAATTGTCACCGTCAAAAGACCGCATGGGTTTTAAATAATATGACACCGCCAACACTAAGTACCTATGGTGAACTAAAAAATAATATCTATCGTTCTGGGTGGATAACGATTTGGGTAAATGAACGAGGTGAACGTGTTGCTGCTGATTGTCCAGGAGCACAAAAAAAACAACTTGCCCTATGGCCAGTATCATTAGAAAACTTTCTGTTAACAAAAGAGAAAAGGCGGACTCTATTACCACCAATTGATAAAAGTTGCCCTGTAATGGGACAAGATGTTTTTGCTTCACTCAATATCGTAGGTTTACGTGATAAACAATTGATTAGAGCATTACCAGGAAGTCATCAAGTCACAGTTGATTTAACTCCAGAGGGTGGATATGGGGAAAAATGGTGGTTTCTAGATGGAAACTTAGTTGCTAATTCTAAAGATAATGAAAAAGTGGCCTTAACTATTGCTAAAAAAGGTGTTCATCGTTTGCTATTATTAGATGAAAGCGGACAAATATTTCGATTAAAGTTTATGTCAGATTAATTAAGTAACAAACTCAGTGGTTAATTTATTGCCCATTAAATATGTAATGGATTGCTATCTGAGGTTTATTTTAATCGGGATTAACAGAAATATCTAACGTGGCAGAAACTATTAGCATTTATACAATATGTCACGGTTCAAAGTGCTTGTAAGATAAATTTAACAATAGTTAGATAATCAATGCAGACGAAAATATAGTGATCAGTGGGATAATTTTTTCAATAAAGCTAATACTACAAATAAAGTCAGTCCATTGGTGATCTCTTATTAGTGGAATATATTATTTGGCAATATGTAATTTAAACGTTTGATTTTGAAGAGCTTGTACGGATTCTGTATCAAGATGATTATCAGTAATAATGTCAGTAAAGCGGTTTAGAGGTATAGACGTAAATAAAGAATAAGTATTATATTTACTACTATCTGCAACAAGAACAACTTTATCTGCCTTCTCGGCAAAGCTAGATTTTATTAATGCTTTATCTTCAGTTGGTGCTGTTACACCTTTACTTAAGCTCCAAGAGTTACAACTAACAAAGGATATGTCAGGATTAATTTGTAAAAGCAAAGAGCGACCATGTTCACCGATGCAAGATTGGCTACTGTCATCAATTTTCCCACCAATTATTGTGACTTCAATTTGTTTAAATTCAGACAAAAATAGCGCGATATGTAAGTCAGATGTAATGACCCTAACTGGCATTTGCGTAATTCTTTTTGCTATTTCTAATGTCGTAGTACCAGCATCAAGAGCGATTGAGTCACCAGGTTTTATTAGCTTTGCAGCTACATCTGCTATAAGTTGTTTTTCATTAAAATTTTTGTGAATTTTTTCGAAAGTAGTGGGTTGATTTGGAATAAAACGGTTTAGTGTCACGCCTCCATGTGTTCGACTAATGACACCTTGCTGATCTAATTTGATTAAGTCACGACGAATAGTCGCTGGAGAGGCTTCAGTAGCAATAACTAAATCTTCGACTGTCACTAGATTATGAATTTTTAAATAGTCCATGATTTGATCTAGTCGATTGTATTTTCCCACTGAAAACTCCTCTTTTATTTTACTTAATTAGATAACAGTTCCGCTAATCGGATTGATTCTATCATACTATCTGGTTTTGCGACACCTTGCCAAGCAATATCATAGGCGGTTCCGTGGTCAGCGGATGTGCGAATGAAAGGTAAACCAGCTGCAATATTTACACCATCATAAAATCCTAATAACTTAAGTGGAATATGACCTTGATCGTGATACATAGCCACGACTATATCAAATTTGCCTTGGTGTGCTTGTAAAAATACAGTATCTGGTGCACATGGTCCAATGGCGTCAATTCCGTATTGGCGCATTTTTTCGATAGCGGGAGTAACAATTTTAATCTCTTCATCACCAAACAAACCATGTTCACCAGCATGAGGATTAACGCCTGCAACGGCAATTCTAGGGTGCTTAATCCCAATTTTTTTAAGGAAATTATCAGCAATTTTAATTACTTTTTCAATGCGTTCACTGTTTAAGGTATCTAAGAATTTACGTAATGAGACATGGGTTGTGACATGGATGACTTTAAGTGAATCGGTATAAAGCACCATTGCTACATCTTTGCTATCAGTTAATTTTGCTAATAATTCGGTATGACCTGGATACATATGCCCAGCAGAATGTAAGGCTTCTTTATTTAATGGTGCGGTGGCAATAGCTGAAACTTCGCCGCTTAAAGCAAGCTCAGTCGCCTTTTTCACACATCGGTAAGCCAAATCACCAGCTTGCGGTTGAATCATACCAGGTTTTAGAGAATCAATATCATCTAACTTTATATCAATGACATTAATAATATTAGGTTGAAAAATAGCATTACTAACTTGTTCAATCACATTAATTGAAACATTAGTAAATAACCCCATTTTTAATTGCTTTTTCAGAACTTCAGCAGAACCAACTACAACAGAATGTATATTTTTAAGTGCTTCTGATTGTAGAGCTTTTACAATAATTTCTGGTCCAATACCAGCTGGATCCCCCATTGTTATCGCTACGATTTTTGACATCGTATTTCTCCTTTAAATAAATTCTAATGTTTTTAAAAAAATATCATTTGAACCAAAGCCTCCAGCTTTGGTAAATACACGATATTTTATAGGTTTGTTACTTATTAATTGACCATAAGGTACACCAGGACTTACTTGTCCTTCAATTCTAAACCCTATAGCCCCTAAAGACTTGGCTATAGCTATCGCTACATCTCCACCAGTCAAAAATAGATTTTTAAACTGTAGCCGATTGACTAATTGACCTAAAGATTGACAGATATGTTCACCAAGTTGTTCTCGAGTTAAGTTATATTCCTTACAATAATCTTCAACTTTATAACGATCGTCTATATTAGAACTTGTTCTGACTATGCAATGTTTTTGATAATCTAGTTGTGATTGAATCTTTTTTGTTAATTGGGTTAATGTAAATAATGATATATGTGGTAATAACTCTGTAATATTTATATCAAAAATTACCCAATTATCTTTCTGATTAACCGTATAATTTATTTGTTGTTGTGTCTTTTCACTCATTGAACCCGCTATGACTAATAATGGATGAGTACTTATCCTGGGGTTAGTTGTATTTTTTTCTTGATGAATTATTGGTAAAAAATCAATCAAACCAGCTGATCCAACTAGTAATAATTTCTCTTGTAATGGTAAGATTTGTTCAACTATACATTGCAAATCACCGTTTGTTTCAGCATCAACAACAATCATTTTTTTACCATTATTGATAGCATTTTCAATATGTTCTTTTAACTTATAATTTCTTACTTGATCTAAATTGACCTCTACACATGAATATTTTGTTTGTTGTTCAATACAATCTTTTATATTTGATGAGTAAACAGGCGTTTTAGGGTCACTAGCAAATTCAGTATTAATTAATTCAATTCCATTTATGTAACAATTTCCATTTATTGTCGTACGATTCATATTGGGATATGCAGGAACAACCAATGCAACTTTATTTTTAAAATTATCCAATAGCGTGGCTATTTCAGTACCAATATTTCCTCGTAAAGTAGAATCAATTTTCTTATAAATTTGCTTAACGTCAGGATTATTAATAATAACTTTTTGTATTCTTCTTTGAGCTTCTTTATCTGTAACGGCGCGACTTTCAGTATTCACGACTATAACATTATTATTTTTACTTTCTTGAAAACTATGTTTTTCTGATAAGTTGGCTTCTTCCCAATTGAAAATTACATCAACTACCAATCCTTTGTTTACTAATTGAACTCCAGCGTCATTAGAACCGGTGAAGTCATCAGCAATAATCAACTTAATCATTAAGAACTCTTAATTATAAATAATTCCAGTTTTCTGATTATACATATTCTTTATTAAAAAAAACAATTATTATGATTAAAATAAATCAAAAGTTGCATAATGTGATCTTGATCATAGTTTTTCATATTCAATTTGATCAAAATGCAAACATAAATTAATATTTAGTGATTAAATGAAATCAATATGATTTTTAATTGTCATTTTTGGGGCGTTTGTTGGAGATGGTTATGCATATAAATAGCACAATTCTTAGTGGACAAGGAGTTTTAAAAGATCTTCATTTTTTATTTAAAGATCGTAAGCATGTTCTGTTTATAACAGATCAAAATATTATTAATTTATCCGTAACAAAAGAAATCATCAAAAAAGTGCAAGAAAATGTTGCTTTAGTAAGCATAGTTGATGATATTCCGCCGGAACCAAGCCATCAGGATGTAACTAACTTACTTAATAAAATGAAGGTATCTAATGCTGATCTTGTAATAGGTGTAGGTGGTGGAAGTGTACTTGATGTAGCTAAATTGATTTCTGTTTTATGCGTTAAAGATTCCAATATTACTCTTGAACAATTATTAGATGGGCAAAAACCAATTAAGCGGTGTACTTCTGTATTGATACCGACTACAGCCGGTACAGGATCAGAAGCAACACCAAATGCGATTCTAGCTATACCTGAAAAAATGACCAAGCAGGGTATTATTTCTCCCGTCATGTTACCTGATTATGTTTGTTTAGCACCTGAATTAACAACGTCAATGCCAAAGCATATTGCTGCTTCAACAGGTATAGATGCTTTATGCCACCTAATAGAGTGCTTTACAGCCAGTATCTCTAATTCGGTTGGTGATAATTATGCTTTGATAGGTATGGAAAAGCTATTCAATTCACTCGAAAAATCAGTTAATGATATCACTGATATAGAAGCAAAATTAAATATGCTTTGGGCTTCTTATTGTGGTGGTGCCGCTATTGCTCATGCTGGTACTCATTTAGTTCATGCTATGTCTTACCCACTTGGTGGTAAATACCATATCCCTCATGGAGTTGCTAATGCAATTTTACTTGTACCTTGTATGGAATTTATTCGAGATGCAGTCGTTGATAAATTTGCTCAAGCCTATGATCTTTTACCTGATGCCGTTCGAACCTTAACCGCAGAAGAAAAATCGCATGCTTTAGTTAACTACTTTAGAGAATTAGTAAAACGTTTAGCATTACCTAGTAAATTACAAGAACTTAATATTTCACCAGATGACTTACCTTATTTAGTTGATGCAGCTCTTGATGTGAAACGTTTAATGAATAACGTGCCAAAGCAAGTTTCCAAAGAAGATGTATTAGCTATTTATCAATCGCTTTTATAGAAACTTTGGCTATTAGGAGTAAATATTATGAGAAAAAAAATAGAAGGGATTTTAACTGCTATCGTGACTACATTTGATGATAACGGTGATTTTTGTCCAAAACGAATGCGTAAACAAGTTCAACGTCAATTAACTAATGGTAACAGTGTTTTTTGTAATGGTACTAATGGTGAGTTTTTTGTATTAAGTACTCAAGAAAAAATTAAAGTGACTGAAGTTTGTGTTGATGAAGTTGCTGGCCGTTCACCAGTTATGGCTCATATTGGGGAAATCTCAACACGTGAAACAATCAAATTAGGCAAAGAGATAGAGAAATTAGGTGTTGATGCTGTATCAGTCATAGCACCTTATTTTATACCAGTTAAACAAGAAGAGCTAATTTATCACTACACGGCTATTGCTGACGCTCTTACTGTTCCCGTCTTTTTATACAATATCCCCGCCAGAACTGGTAACACAATTCAACCTGAAACAGCAGCCAAATTAGCTGAACATCCCAATATTTTAGGTATTAAAGATAGTGCAGGTAGTGCAGAAAGCTTACAAGCTTTTCTTGATGTAGCTAACAACATAGATGGATTTGATGTATTAACAGGGCCAGATTCGCTCATTTATCAAGGTTTTGTTGGTGGGGCTGTTGGATCTATTTCAGGACTCGCAAATGTAGCTCCGGGTTATATCAATGCCATTTGGAGAAATTTTAAAGAGGGTGATTTAGCTAAGTCTAAAGCTGCTCAAGATGCCGTTGGGGATTTAAGAAAAAATTTGTATGCAACAGTATTTTCACCAGCAGCTGTGAAGAAAGCATTAACTTTAATGGGCGAAGATGTTGGTGTAAGTCGTTATCCAGTTATGTTCTCTGATGAACATATAGCAACAATTAAAAATATTATTAAAAAACTATAACAAATATTTACATTGTAATTATATTAAAGATGAAAGGTGATTTATGCATTATTTTGGAACGATGGACACAATAATAATAATTAGTATTGTGGTTCTCTACATATTAGCTACCTCATGGATGACTTATTTTTTAAGAAGTAAAAACAATAGTGATTTCATGGAAGGGTCTCGAGCTGTACCTGCAATTGTTGTAGGTATTTTATTGATGACTGAGTATATTGGTGCGAAGTCAACTATAGGAACAGCTCAGTCTGCATTTGATAATGGTATTGCAGCGTCATGGTCAGTTATAGGTGCTGCAATAGGGTTTCCATTATTTGGCTTGATATTAGTTAAAAAAATTTATAACACTGGAGAAATCACTATTTCTGGTGCTATTGCACAAAAATATGGTAACTCAACTAAGAATTTAATTTCTCTAATAATGATTTATGCATTAACACTAGTAAATGTTGGAAATTATATTAGTGGAGCTGCAGCTATTTCTACTGTGCTCCAAATCTCTTTACCTGTTGCTGCTCTTATTACTGCAGTGGTAAGTACATTTTATTTCGCTTTTGGTGGATTGAAAGGTGTGGCTTATGTAACAATTATTCATAGCGCCGTTAAATATTTTGGTGTGTTATTTATTTTAGGAACGGCGCTTTATCTTACCGGTGGTTTTGGTCCTATGATTGAACAAATGCCACCTCATTATTGGACTTGGGATGGTTCAATCGGAGCAAGTACAATTTTCGCCTGGTTAATTGGTACTATAGGTTCAATATTCTGTACACAATTTGTTATTCAAGCTATATCATCAACTAAAGATGCTAAATCAGCTAAAAGAGCTTGTTGGTATGCTTTCTTTTTCTGCTTACCAATTGCGATAGCAATAGCTATTATCGGTGTTTGTGCAAAATTCCTTCACCCTGAAATCAAAAGTTTATATGCATTACCTGTATTTATTCAAGATATGAATCCTATCATGGCAGGCATTATTACTACATCATTAGTTGCTTCAATTTTTATCAGTGTTAGTACAGTGGCATTAGCAATAGCTTCTTTAATTGTTAAAGATTTCTATGTTCCTTACTGTAAGCCAACAGCAGAAAAAGAATTTAAAGCAACAAAAATTATTTCGGTTATTGTTGGTTTTGCTCCATTATTACTTGTACTTGCTTTCCCTGAAGTTCTGAAATTATCATTCTTCACAAGAGCAATTCGATTATCAATTACCATTGTGGCAATGATAGCCTTCTATCTACCATTTTTAAATAGTACACGAGCTGCAAATATGGCTTTAGTTGGTGCTGCAATTATAACGTCTCTTTGGTTCTACTGCGGTGATCCGTTTGGTATTAATAACATGTATGTAGCATTAATTTCACCTGCATTAATTATGTTATTAGACAAAGTGCTAATCAGTCCTTTTGTAAAAACTAAAGTGAAAGCGGATAATTTATAAGGAGATAACGGAATGACAAAAGTAAGATTAGATTGTTCAGGCCGATTATGTAAAAACACTGATGATACAAAACGTGTTGATGCATATTTGCCGACCGAATGTGTGCAAAATCATGCAGCAAATTTGTTGCAATTGCCAAACGGTGATCTACTTTGCACTTGGTTTGGAGGAACACAAGAAGGGATTCCTGACATTTCTGCGTATTATTCTAGATTGAAAAAAGGAAGTGATACATGGACAAAAGCGGTTAAACTTTCAGACGATCCAACACGATCTGAACAAAATCCATTATTCTTTTTAGATCCTGATAATGTTCTATGGATTTTGTATACTGCGCAAATTTCAGGAAACCAAGATACTGCGATTGTCCGTTATCGAAAATCACTAGATTATGGAGAAACCTGGGGGCCGATTGAAACATTATTGGAAGACCCCAATAAAGGTATTTTTATTCGCCAGCCTATTACTGTTATGCCAAACGGGGATTGGTTATTGCCAGTTTTTTACTGTATTGCAAAACCCGGTGAAAAGTGGGTTGGAAGTTATGACACTAGCGGTGTGATGATTTCTAAAGATAAAGGTAAGACATGGTCAAATATTGATGTTCCTGAAAGCCTAGGTTGTGTGCATATGAATATCTTAATGCTAAAAGATAACTCTTTGTATGCTATTTTTCGAAGTCGTTGGGCTGATTATATTTATGAAAGTAGATCAACAGATGGTGGCTATACGTGGACAAAACCAATTGCTACCATTTTACCTAATAATAATTCATCAATTCAAGCCACTGTATTAGATAATGGACATATTGCCTTAGTGTTTAATAATTCAAGTGCCAAAGATGCCAAAGAAAGGCGAGTGTCTCTTTATGATGAAATAGAAGATGAAAGCAGTGCACATAAAGAAGAAGCAAAAATTCTTGATGGGCAAAAAAATGCTTTCTGGGGTGCTCCTAGAGCGCCTATGTCGTTAGCAATTTCCACTGATAATGGTAAAACATGGCCTTATATTCGAAATTTGGATGAAGGTGATGGTTACTGTATGTCAAATAATTCAAAAGACAATCTTAATCGAGAGTTTTCATATCCAAGTATCAAACAAGGCTTAGATGGTAAGTTACACATTGCCTATACCTATTTTAGAATGGCAATTAAATATGTTTTGGTTGAAGAGGATTGGGTTAAGTCCACTATTAATAATAAGTTCTAGCAAATTTAAAGGGCTTAAATTTTAAAAAGTAAACTGGCAAAGGGAGATTGGAAATGATTGCTGGTAATACAAAATTTCTACATTTAGCAACACTACCTAAGTCGTTATATAGTATTTTAGCTCGACCAGAGGCTAGCTTTGAATATCTAAAGACTTTACCTGATGGTAAATATCAACTAAAAGGAGAAAGGTGGTTTTATAATGTCGGTGATTCTTATACTTCGCCTGAGCAAGAGCGACATACAGAGTTCCATAAGCTATTTTTAGATATTCAAATGATCTTAGAAGGTGAAGAAATCATTCGTTACAGTTTGATTGATTCTAGTAATGAACCTTGCTATGAGAAAAAACCTGATTTGTATATTTTGGAAAATCCTAAGATAAATAATGCTATTTATTTAACTGAAGGAGATTTTGTTACTTTTGCACCTGGTGAAGCCCATCAGGCTTTGTGTATGATTAATGTTCCACAAAAAGTACGAAAAGCTGTATTTAAAGTTCCCATAGATATTATTTAAATTCAATTATCATTTACTAAAACATCCAACAAGTAAGCCAAAGCAAGTTCAGTTACTGAGCTTGCTTTTTTAGTTAAAACTTTTATGTATTTTCAACGTATCTGATATGTATCATAATTCAATATAACTATAAGTTATAACCATGTAAACATTTGTTATTTATCCATACGATTCTTTATTGATAGACTTGATATATATATAAACCAGTCCTTCATTTTTTGGGAGTCGATATGAAATTTTTAACTAAATCATTAACAGCTGCAGCATTATTTACGGTCTTGTTAGGTATCAATTCAGCCTACGCCGATCGTTTGGATGATATTGAAAAACGAGGGGAGATCAAGATTGCTGTTTTTGATAGTAATCCTCCGTTTGGATTTATTGATGAAAAAACTAATAAAATTGCTGGGCTTGATGTTGATTATGCCAATGAAATTGCTAAAGCATTGAATGTAAAAGTCGAACTAGTTCCAACTAATCCGGCCAACCGTATTCCTTTACTAACTTCACAAAAAGCAGATCTGATTGTTGCAAACTTTACGGTTACTGATGAACGAGCTAAAACAGTCGATTTTAGTTTGCCTTATTTTGCTACTGGCCAGAAGTTTGTAGCTAAAAAAGGATTCCTAAAAACAGCAGATGATCTTAAAAATCTTCGTATAGGTGCCGATAAAGGTACAGTGATGGAAATTACTCTACGTGAGAAGTACCCAACTGCTAAAGTAATCTCATATGATGATACACCTTTTGCTTTTGCAGCATTACGCAATGGTGTTGTACAAGCTATTACTCAAGATGACGCAAAGTTAATTGGTTTACTTGCTAATGTTCCAGAAGAACAACGAGCTGCTTTTGAAATATCTCCATTTAGTATAACTCAAGAATATCAAGCTGTAGGTATTCCAAAAGGGGAAACCCGCTTGAAAGAAAAAGTTGACCAAATATTATTAAAGCTTGAAAATGATGGTGAAGCGTTAACTATCTATAACCGTTGGTTTGGACCTGATACAAATTCAGCCATGCCTCGTGGTGATTTCAAAATAGGTAAAGGTCAATAAATAATGTATGAGCAATTACTGGAACCCCGTTATTTATGGTGGTTGTGGGATGGTTTTTTAGTCACTATCGCTATTTCAGTTTTAACAATCATTCTCTCTACAATATTTGGTTTTTTGCTAGTTATTGCTCAACAAAGTCATATCAAAATTATCAAAGGCGTTGTAATTAGTTATAACGCTATATTTCGTTATTCTCCATTGTTACCGCAGCTTTTTTTCTGGTATTTTGGTATAGGTAATTTGTTACCAGTAGAATTTAAAATGTGGCTATTTGATGAACCGCAAATCCAGCTGTTTTTTTTCTCTTTAAAAATGCCTTCTTTTGAATTTATTATTGGTTTAATTGGATTAACATGTTACTCCAGCGCTTTTATTGCTGAAGAATTTCGAGCAGGAATTTTGGGAATAAGCAATGGTCAAGAACAAGCATCATTAGCTTTAGGTCTTACACGTTGGCAAAGTATGCGGTTTATTATTTTACCTCAAAGCATTCGTATCGCATTTCCTCCGTTAATTGGTCAATATATGAATATCATCAAAAATTCCTCTTTAACAATGGCTATTGGGGTGTTGGAACTATCTTATGTTTCACGTCAAGTTGAAACCGAATCGCTGAAAACATTTCAGGATTTTGCGATAGCAACATTTTTATATATTTTAGCCATTGTTATTGTTGGGACACTAGGCAATATTTATCAATCAAAGCGATTAAACAGGGTCTAATTTTTTATGGATTTTAAAGGTTTTGAAGTAATTTGGAATAATTTAAATTACCTAATGTGGGGTAATTTCCCAGGCGGTATTCTGTTGACTCTTTTGATGAGCTTAGCTGCTATTATCTTTTCATCTATTTTAGGTATTTTCGCTGGTATTGGTCTAACTGTTTGCAAAGGATTTTTACGTCAACTTTTAGTTGTAGTATTAGGATTTTTAAGAGCGATTCCCGTTATTATGCTGATATTTTGGACTTATTTTTTGTTGCCAGTGCTATTGAATGTTGATGTGCCAGCTATTACAACAGTTATTTTTGCTTTATCTTTAATTGGTGGCGCATATATTGGTCATTCTGTGTATGCGGGAATGGTAGCTATTGCTAAAGAACAGTGGCAAGCGGCTTTTTCGTTAGGTTTAAATAAAAGACAAGTCATCTTTTTTGTTATTCTTCCTCAAGCATTAAAAATGATGCTGCCTTCATTTGTAAATCAATGGGTATCATTAATTAAAGATACGTCTTTAGCTTATATAGTGGGTGTTGCAGAATTTACATTCATTGCTACCCAAATTAATAATCGTAGTATGGTTTATCCTACTGAAATCTTTTTGTTTGTGATTGTTGTTTATTTTATCATTTGCGCTGCACTTGATTTTACCGTCACTTTATTGCCGAAATACCATTTGATTACTCGAAAAAATAAACGATAAATATCATTTATTAAATGTTCAAAATCCTTTTTAAGGTTCTTTTAAGCTTTATTGATTAAATTACAACTAAATATTGTTTTTATAGGTCGTTGTATGTTGCTTGATATGAACACTCATCTTTTTTTATTAATTAATGCTCAAGAACAAGCCTCCAAATTATTTATTCTTTTTGCCATATTTTGTGCAAATTATTTAATCTTTGTTCCTATAGTCATATTGGGAATATGTTTTTTATTCAAACCTGTTTATAGACAATTAATCATAAAAATTGCTTTAGGTTTGGCTGTAGCCTTATTTGTAACCTTTGTTATTCGACATCTATTTTATTCTCCACGACCATTTGTTCTTAATATTGGTACCAACTATTTGAATCACGATAAAACGAGTTCTCTTCCTAGTCAGCACGCTGTTTTTATTTGGACTATTTGCTTCTCACTTTATCTAAATTATAAAAAGCAATTTAAAGCATTAACTTATCTATGTACGATTGTTGCATTACTTGTTTGTTGGAGTCGAATCTACTTAGGTGTTCATTGGCCACTGGATATTCTGGTGGGTATGTTGTTAAGTTTTATCTCTGTTTATTTAGTCAAAAAGATATGGTTTATACGTTCAAAAAGTTTTAAATAATTATTCGCTAAATTATAACTATCAAAATGAACTTAAATTTTTAAAGCATTGGGAAATAAATAGTAAAGCGTATAATAGTTGTAAATGTTACATTTCTTAAATCAAAATTAGGTAACACTATAATGAAAATTCTTATAGTAGAAGATGATAGTTTATTACAAAAAGGTTTATATGACGCGATAACGTCTAATGGCTATGTTTGTGAAGTCGCATCTAATGGCAAGCAAGCTGAGGATCTTATTGAGTTTGCACAGTTTAGTTTAATTATTCTTGATTTAGGTTTGCCTGATTGTGATGGCTTAGAGTTACTCACCCGATGGCGCAAAAAAAATATCGATATTCCTGTACTAATTTTAACCGCTCGCGATACTATCGAAGATAGAGTTGAAGGTTTAGATCTTGGTGCAGATGATTATTTAATAAAACCCTTCGCCTTAACCGAATTGCTAGCCAGAATAAGAGCGTTAATTCGTCGAAATCAAGGAACTGCCGATAATATTGTTAACTATGGTCCTATTTCAATAGATATTAAACTTCAAAAAGCTACTTTAAATAATCAAGAAGTGATATTGACGCCAAAAGAATTTATTTTACTATCTAGATTGATGTTGAAAGCCGGTGAAAAAGTGCATCGAAGTTTATTACAAAATGATCTATATGATTGGCAGAGTGATCCAAGTTCAAATGTGCTTGAAGTTTATATTCACGCCTTAAGGAATAAATTAGGAAAAGATTTAATTAAGACTGTGCGTGGGTATGGCTATCAACTCAATATTAATAATTAGTTATTATTTTAAAATTAATTGAATGGCAAATTTATGATTGAACAGTCTTTGAATAATATTCGACATAGTATCCGTTGGAATCTATTTTTTACTTTGGGTGCAATAATGCTAATTTGCCAAATTATTACAGTATTTTGGTTATGGCATGAGAGTAAAGAGCAAATTGATGTTTTAGTTAACTTAACGTTAAGTCAAAATAAAATAGATGAAGTGGTTGAACATGAAGAATTAGAAGCAATTTTTGCATTATTTTGCTCAGCATTTTCCATGATGGTTGTAACTTTATTTTTGGCCTATAAGGCGATTAAATGGATTACTAAACCCCTTGAGATACTTGAAAAAGATTTAAATAAAAGAACTGAAGATAATCTTAAGCCAATAAAACCAATCAGTAATATGCGTGAAATTAAGTCAATTACTACGGTATTAAATAATTTATTTGAAAGGCTTAATAATACATTATCTCAAGAACGTTTATTTACAGCAGATGTAGCTCACGAGATGAGAACACCTTTAGCAGGTATTCGATTACATCTAGAATTATTAGAAAGTAAAGATAAAATAGATTGCCATGAGTTAATTGAACGAATAGATCGTTTAGTAAATACCGTAGAACAACTGTTGATGCTTGCTCGAGCAAGTCAAAAATTTACTCTAGGTCAGTATCAAAAAATTAATTTTCTAGATGATATTCAAATTCCCCTTTTTGATGAATTGACAGAGTTAACAGTACAGAAACAACAAAGTATTGATTGGGAAATTACAAGTAATAATATAATTTTTAATGGTGATGCGACTTTGATTCGTTTACTGATTCGTAATTTGGTTGAAAACAGTTATCGGTATAGTCCAAATGAAAGTAAAATTACTATTAGTTTTTATAAAGATGCTGAAGAAATTGTGATAGCCGTTAAAGATGAAGGGAACGGTATTGACGAGTCAAAAACAGAAAAGTTAACCCAAGCTTTTTTCAGAATGGATCGTAAACATGATGGAATAGGGCTCGGCTTGAGTATTGTTAATCGTATTACTAAATTACATCATGGCCAATTTACATTAAGAAATCGGCAAGACCAAAAGGGTACGATTGCCGAAGTCAGACTTAATGATTCACATCATCAATTAACTTAGTGATTAATGAATTATGCTTATTTTCTCGAATTAGTGATGATAAAAATCGTTGCCATGTGCGTTCAATTTTGGCTTTTGCAAAAAAGCCTACATAGTTAGCGATAGGAATAAATGTCGAATTACCAATGTTATCAATAATAATTAAGCGATTTTCCTCTGGTGACAAATGCTGAAATAAAATATTTTTACTCTTGATTGTCATAGTAATGATTCTATCTTTCAGCAAGGCTGTTTTTAATGCTTTGAGTGATACAACTAACGCATCATAATTTTGATTAGTTGCTTGTTCGTCGAACAGATATTTTTCTAATGGAATAGAAATTTTTCCATCATAGTCACGAATAAGTTCAAAAACATGACCTTGACCAAAATTAGTCATTACAGGACCATAATATTTTGCTAGCACATCCCATGAGATATTGCGATTTATAAGGTGCTTATAATAGGCAATTTCACGGTTTGTTTCTTCTTCTGCTCCTTCATTATAATTGACTTTGATACATTTATTAGGATCATCGGGGTGATGATAACATTTGCGGTGTAAACCTTTACTTATATAATCTTTTTCAGCAAGTTGAATTAAGTTTTCCATCAATTTTTATCGTGTTATTTAATATTAGTTAAAAGTGTAGCAGTTACTGTTTTTTCTCGCTACGCTTTTTTTATCATAAATCCTAGCGCTTTTTTAATATTTCTGTATAATATTGCCACCCACGTTACAACAGTGTTTTTCCCAACGCTGTTTTCGGTTGTCAGTATTAGTATAACGACTCGAAGGGGTTAGTTAGTTAATAGTTGCAATCAAAAAGTGTAAATAAATCAAATGATTTATTAACGTGAGATTAATTAAAATTTGGATAAATACAAATGAGTACTTTTTCAGCTAAACCAGAAACAGTTAAACGCGACTGGTATGTTGTAGATGCAGCAGGTAAAACGTTAGGTCGTTTAGCTACTGAAATCGCAAGCCGTTTGCGTGGTAAACACAAAGCAGAATATACACCACATGTTGATACAGGTGACTATATTATCGTTATCAATGCAGAAAAAGTTGCTGTAACAGGCAAAAAACGCACTGATAAAATCTATTATCGTCATACTGGTTACATCGGTGGACTTAAAGAAGCGACTTTTAAAGAAATGATTGAACGTCATCCTGAACAAGTCATCGAAATTGCTGTAAAAGGCATGTTACCGAAAGGTCCTCTTGGTCGTGCAATGTACCGTAAACTAAAAGTTTATGCTGGTAGTGAGCACAATCATGCGGCACAACAACCGCAAGTATTAGATATTTAAGGGGATAGAAGATGGCTGATAATCAATATTACGGTACAGGTCGCCGCAAAAGTTCTGCTGCTCGCGTGTTTATTAAACCAGGTAGTGGAAATATCATTATTAACAAACGTTCATTAGAGCAATACTTTGGTCGTGATACTGCTCGTATGGTTGTTATGCAACCTTTAGAGTTAGTTGAAATGACTGACAAACTTGATCTTTACATCACAGTTAAAGGTGGTGGTATTTCAGGTCAAGCGGGTGCGATTCGTCACGGTATTACTCGTGCATTAATGGAATATGATGAAACTTTACGCTCTTCATTACGTCAAGCGGGCTTTGTTACTCGTGATGCACGTCAAGTTGAACGTAAAAAAGTGGGTCTACGCAAAGCACGTCGTCGTCCACAATTCAGCAAACGTTAATTGCAACGTTACAAATTTGTTTCGAAACCCAGCCTATGCTGGGTTTTTTTTATCGCTATATAATTTTAAACAAGCTGTAATAATATTTATTCTATTTTTATTAAATTATAATTAATTCAAATGGATAATAATAATCTTTGTTATCTTGCTCTTACTTTATTGAAATTAATAAACATTCAAAAATGACAATTTGTCGAAAAAACAAAAAGAAAATATATTTTTTTTAACAAATTTGTTATCCAATTTGCTAGAATAGTAACCATATTAAAACTTAATTAAAATTTCGCATATTTGGAGTGAACATGGTTGTTGCTGTTAATAAACGTTCTGTGATGACATTATTTTGTGATACAACTGACATTTACGGCCATCAGATTCGTTTTGTGCTGGCAGAAAAAGGGGTAACAGCTGAGATCGAGTTTGTTACATCAAATACTTTACCTCAAGAATTATTGGATCTTAATCCGTATGGTTCAATCCCTACCTTAATCGATCGTGATCTAACTCTTTATGAAACACATATTGCATTAGAGTATTTAGATGAACGTTTTCCTCACCCGCCATTAATGCCGGTATACCCAATTGTTAGAGCTAATTCCCGCTTAACAATGTATCGCATTAAAAAAGAATGGTATAGCGCCTACGAAACGATCTTAAAAGATCCTGATAGTAGTAAAGCTAAAGAGGCTCGTAAAAACTTACTTGATGACTTAGTTTCTATTTCTGTCATGTTCAAAGAAAAAGATTACTTTATGAGTGATGATTTTACTTTGTGTGATTGCTATTTTGCTCCTTTACTATGGCGTTTACCATTGATTGGTATTGAATTGCCAAAAGTTGCAGAGAAAAACTATCTTTCTTATATGGCACGTGTATTTGAACGACCTGCTTTTATAAATTCTTTAACTGAAGATGAAAGAAAGATTAGAGCTTAAAATTTATTTTATCTAATGACAGATTAGCAATTAAACAAGGTAGCCGTTATGGAACTTGATGACATGACTCCTCGACGCCCTTATATATTTAGGGCATTTTATGACTGGATTTTAGATAATGATTTAACTCCTTATGTTGTGGTGAATACGTCTATTGATGGTGTATTAGTTCCACAAGAGTTTGTGAAGGATAATCAGATAGTACTCAATATTGCACCCCAATCGGTAGGACAGTATTTGGCCAATAATGATCAAATTGAATTTAATGCTAGATTTTCTGGTGTTCCTCAACATATTGTTGTGCCAATGGCTGCTATTGAAGCTATTTATGCTCGTGAAAACGGAGTAGGGATGGGGTTTGAAGATGAACCATACTACAAAGCCTTAAGACAAAGTGCAACTAAGCAATCCGAAAATGTTAAACCAGCAAATCCTTTTAGGGTTGTTAAATAGCTATTCTTAATTATTTTTTTATTATCCTATTTAAAATTTAGCTAATAAATAGGATATCTTCCTACCTATTGGAATACCCATGCTAAAACTAGCTAACCTAAATCACACAATTTAAACAAGATTGTTATCTTGTGATGTTTAAAATTAAGAATAAGTTTTATAAAAAAGTGTTTAGTTAATTAATTTATATAATTCCACTTTTCTACTGCTTTTTCTATACACTTTTACCTATAAAGTATTAATTATTTTATCTTGTTTATTTATCATCCCGAATGTCGCTATAGCTTTAATCATATTATAGTTGATGATAGCCTATATTTGTTAGCCTAATCGGTATATCATATGGCAAAATAAATAATGAAAACAGACAAATGAGTAACGAAATTGAATTAAAGTTTCAAATCAATCAAAGTGATATAGAACACTTACAAAGTTATTTAAATCAATGGGTTTATTGTGATGAAGCAGAATTTTCATCACAAAAAAATTTAACCAATCAACTAAAATTAACTAATACTTATTATGATACCGAAGATCATTTATTGAGACAAAATGGTTGTGGTTTGCGTATTCGAAGTACTGAAGATGGCCAAAATAAGTGTTATGAAATTACCGTCAAATCAAAGGGTAATTCTGTGAGTGGCTTACACGAACGAATTGAAATTAATCGGCCTTTACCTAATGACAAATTAGATTTAAGTGTGCTGCCCAAAGAGGCATTACCTGATGGTTTAATCCAGTTAAATCCACTTTTTACGACTAATTTTAAACGTCAAACTTGGTTGATATCATTTGCCAATAGTGAAATAGAAGTTGCTTTAGATATAGGCAACATTACCTCAAACGGACAATCTAAACCAATACAAGAAGTTGAGCTCGAGATAAAACAGGGTAATAAACAAGATTTGATCAACTTTGCGATTGAATTAAGTCGCTTTAGCTTACATCTGTTTTCTCAGAGTAAGGCTTCGCGAGGATATCGCTTATTTCTCAATGTACCTCTTACTCCTAGCGTTTATTCTCCACAAATAGAGCAGGATTTGCCAAGCCTACTAAACTTTTGGCAACAAAATGAAGAATATGCTTTAGAAAATAACGATTTAACTTATTATAAACAGCTACTTATTCAAATAAATGAAATATTAATAAATAAGAATTTTGAAATTGAGCCAGAATTTCAGCAGTGGCAAATGGCAATGCAATGTATTAACTCGATTAAAAATTTTGCTTATAGCGAGGTAAACACAAAATTCAAACTTAGGCTAATTTCAGAAATAAATAAAATATAGGTATAAAAATGAAATTGGAAAGGACTTTTTTTAAATTACCACTATTATTAGTTTTATTTTATTGGTTATTTAATATTTTATATATTGTTGTCTATTTCACTGGATTTGATGATTATTTTTTACTGTCAAATATGACAAGTAATCAACTTATTAAAAATTTAACTAAGCAAGTATTAATCAACTTCTATTACCAAATACCAAGCTCAATTGTTGTATTTGTATTTTCCATAGTATTATTTTATAAATATTCAATTAATCAGGTCAATTCGAGAAATATTACTAATACGTTACTTGTTGCTATATTAATTACATCAATGGATATTGCAGGGCGATGGTTTCTTTACAACAGTATTAATTCATGGGTTGAATCTAAAATTAATTACCTTTTCATGGATAGTTATTTTTCTCTACATAATGAGCTTATTAATTTTATTAAGATAATAACTATTTATATTTTTGTAACACTATGGACTTATTTTAGTATTAGATTGTTGAATAGAAATTTTATTCATGACAGTAACGAATTAACTCAATCAGAGAGTCAGCGGTTACATCTTGGAGTATTCATTTCGCTTTATAATTGTTATTTTAACAGCCTGTTTTTTCCCATTATTTTATTTGATGGTGTACATTTCAGTTTTACAGGTATTATTATTAATATAGTTGGATTAGCTATATTTTTATTAATTACTAATTTGATCGGCTATTTTTTGTTAAGAAAATGTTTTACAGGTGTAACAGAAGTTTTAAACTTAAAAAAGCTTATATTTAGTACGATAAGTATATTCATCTTCAACTGCATATTGGTAACAATAATTATTATGGTATCAGTTTCTCTTCATGAATATTTAGAAATATATTATAGATTATCCAATAATTTTTCATTATGTTATACATGGACCATTATAGGAATCGTGTTTATTCTAAGCTCTATAATGGTTAGAATTATGACCAAACTGCTATTTTATTCAGAAAAAAATAGAATCAATATCACACAATAGTACAAGTTGTATATATGTATTGGTAAAGCGATTTATAAATTAGCTTCCAATACATAATCATTTTGAAAACTTATTCAAGATCTATGCCTTTCAAACTCAAATCAAAAACTCCTCATTTCAAAGTAAAAAAACTAACACTTTATCGAAATTTATATTCGACAATTTTTATTGTCAGACAATAAAAGAACATTTAGTTAAATCATTAAATAACCGATATAGACATTAACTATTTTTTTTGATACTTTGTTATTTTAGGTAAATTTTATAAATAATAACAACAAGTTAACTTTTGTTAGGTTTGTTAAGATTTAAGTTAATCAATGTAATGATTAGTAAATACCAAATAAATGGAGTTTATGTGTTCAAAAGTAATTTAAATAAAATTGATCTCTTGATCAAATTAACACTAGGTACTTGTCTAGTTACACCTCATCTTGCAAGTGCTTTAACTATTATTGATGCATCTAATATTGGAACTCATACTAATAGCGGTATTGCCGTTTCTTCAACCGATGATATCATTATTCAAAATATAACAGGTGTTGCTGCGCCTCATATCAACATTACTAGCAACCAAGATTACGGTATTAAATCAGGATATAATGGTAAAACTTTAACCATTGATACCGGAACGGATGAATTTGTAATTCAAACTAATGCAACAGGTAATTATAATAAAATAAGTAACATCCATGTTCTTTCAAATGGGAAAGTCAATGCTTTAAGTGACATTCGCCTAAATGTTAAAGATGGTACCGGTATTTATTTTGCTAATAGGGGGAAAGCTGATTTTGATAAAAAGGTAACTATAATAGGGACCGGTACATCAAATGGCAGTTTCATTGGAATTCGAGCTTATAACGGTTCAAATTCATCAAAAACTGAAGGCAACTTCAATGGTGAAGTTAACATACAGTCAGTAGGAAATGGTAGTTATGGTATTTTATCCTTACTGAATAACGCACCAGATTCACTTGGTATAAATCTAAACTTTAACGAAAAAGTAACGATTAATATGAGTGGCAATAATTCGACTGGTGTTGCGTTCCAGGAATATGCTGGTGCTAACCCAAATGCAGACAGTGTTATTAAATTTAATAATGGATTAGATGTAACAACGGCTAATGGAACCGCTGTCTACATGGACCAAAAAGCAGGAAAATTATTCATTAATAGTGGCTCAAATGTTAATAACATTGTTTCAACTAGTTATAACAATTATAACGCAATACAGTCGACTGCTGGTGAAATAGCTGTTAATGGTAAATCGAATATTAAGGGTGATATTTATGCAGCCAGTTCAGGACAGATTAATCTTGATTTAACTGATGGCTCGACATTATTAACTTCAATTGATAATACATCTTCATCTGCGAATAAAGGTACTATCAATGTTAAGATAGATGGTAGTCAAAGCCAATGGAATATGACTAATAGTTCATCTGTTGATTCCCTTACGTTAACTAATTATGCCAAAGTAAGTTTTGGTCATGATTATGCAACATCAAATACGATACTTGATGGTTCAAATAACATGACTTTAACGGCAAATTCATTATCTGGAAATGGGCTATTTGAATTGCGCACTTCCATCGGTAGTGGTTTTGCTAATGATTTACTCAAAATTACTGGCTTTTCACAAGCAACTGGTAATCACAATATCTCAATTAGAGATGACAACAATGGTTCAGCAGCAGTTACTGGTAATGAAAAACTTACTTTAGTTGAAACTGAAGGTGGTGGTGCTAATTTTAATTTGACTTCACCATCAGTTGATATTGGTGCATACCAATTTAATACTCTAACTAAAGTCACTGATGAACGTAATAGTGGTTCAGAAGATTGGGTATTATCAGCTCAAAAGAAAACAGTAAATCCAACTAAGCCTAATTTAACCAATACAGCTCAAAATGCGGCAAATATTCTAAACTCCAGTTACTTGATTAGTTACATTGAAACACAAACTTTAATGCAAAGAATGGGTAAACTTCGTCAAGGCGAAACATCTGATGGTGATGCTTGGGGTCGTATTTATGGTGGTAAATTAAGTTCATTCAACGATAAACGTTTATCGAATTTTGATATGGATTATTATGGCTTACAACTTGGTGTGGATCGAAAAGTTGAAAATACAAATGGTGATATCTATTATGGTATCATGGGTGGTTTAAGCCGAGGAAATATAGATCATCATGTAGGTGATGGAAACACTAAAGGCTACTATGCAGCACTTTACGGCACATACCTAAACCAATCAGGGTTTTATATCGACGGTTTAATTAAATATATGAGAATGTCGAATAAATTTAATACTCGTACCGGTGGGGGTTATTTCGTAAAAGGTGATGGTAATACTAATGGTTTTTCAATAGGGACTGAACTAGGTCAACGATTCTATTTCAATTCATTACCAAATCAAGGTTGGTATTTTGAACCTCAAGCTCAATTAACTTATTCTCATCAAGGAAGTGCAGTCATCAATGCGACCAATGGATTAAGAACTAAATTGGACAGTTATAATTCATTACTTGGTAGAGCAAGTATTGTCCTAGGCAACAGCTTTACCCAAGATGATAATATAGTTGATGTATACCTAAAAACTGGTTATGTGAAAGAGTTTGATGGTGAAACATCTTATGTCTTTAACCATGTTGCAAAAGAAAAATATGATTTCGGTGGCAATTGGTGGGATAACGGTATTGGTGTAGATGTTCAGTTTAACAAACAACACCATATCTATACAGATGTTGTTTATTCATTCGGTAATAAATTTGACCAAAAACAAGTTAACTTAGGTTACCGTTATAGTTTCTAATAATTAGAGACTATCTATTAATTTAAAAAATAGACATTAACTTAAAGTGACTACTCTGCGTAGTCACTTTATTCAATAAACAAGTCTCAACTCGTCTTTCAAATCGTTTTCATTAATTATCAGCTAATCAACTATTGAAATGATATCAATATTCTTTTTTACAATTTGTTTAATAAAAAGATATGTGAAGTTAAAAAGTCATTTATAATAGTTAATTAGGTGATTTTATCAACAAGTTTAAGTGAGTGCTTATTATGTCTCAGCCTATATCGCTAGTTTCACCATTAATTGCAGAGCAAAAACAGAAAATCACATCACAATTATCACAATGTGATTCAATTGCAGTACAAAATAATCTTGATATTTTGGTACAAAGTGATTTTATTGTTGATGCTTTTTATCGGTTTCCAGATTGGTTGACAGACATTATTAACAATCCTCCTCAAGCTGATGAAAGAAGTTACTATCAACAATGGTTAAATGAAAAGTTAGCATCGGTATTTGATGAGTTGGAACTAATGAAAACTTTAAGATTATTCAGACGCTACATTTTAGTAAGGCTTGAATGGTCACAATTAACGCAAACAAGTAGCGATGAACAAATTTTATTACAACTTACTGAGCTAGCTGAGGTGATTATTGTCACTGCACGAGATTGGCTATATGAGCTTAGTTGTAAAGAGTGGGGAACCCCTTGTAATTTGCAAGGAGAGGCGCAACCTTTACTTATTCTAGGGATGGGGAAACTCGGTGGAGGAGAACTTAATTTTTCATCTGATATTGACCTTATTTTTACTTATCCTGAACATGGGCAAACACAAGGTGGTCGTCGCGAATTAGATAATGCCGTCTTTTTCACACGTTTAGGACAGCGTTTAATTAAAGCTTTAGATCAAATTACTGAAGATGGTTTTGTCTACCGAGTTGACATGCGTTTACGTCCTCTAGGTGATGGCGGTCCACTTGTTTTAAGTTTTTCAGCGATGGAAGACTACTACCAAGAGCAAGGAAGAGACTGGGAACGTTACGCCATGGTAAAAGCGAAAATACTCGGTGATCAACAAGATTTATACACTAAAGAGCTTTACCAAATGTTAAAACCATTTGTATACCGCCGTTATATTGATTTTAGTGTCTTACAATCATTGCGAAACATGAAAGGCATGATTGAACGTGAAGTTCGTCGTCGAGGTCTAACCAACAATATTAAACTTGGTGCAGGTGGTATTCGAGAAATAGAATTCATCGTACAAGTATTTCAACTTATACGTGGTGGACGTGTGATTGGCCTACAAACACGTTCCTTATTGACTGCTTTACAAGTGATAGAACAAGAATCCCTACTTAATGCTAATGAAGTAGATGCTCTACGTGAAAATTACTTCTTCCTACGTCGTTGTGAGAACCTATTACAGGCTATACATGATGAACAAACACAAACACTACCAGAAGATGAATTAGACCAAATACGTATAGCAATAGGCATGAATTTTAGAAGCTGGAATGAATTTGTATCTGAACTTACTAAAAGAATGCAATTTACTCGGCAAATATTTAATCAACTTATTGGTGATGAATCAACTGAATCAACACAAAATACGAACAACGATCACTATAATGACCTTTGGGTGCCTGATTTACAATTAAGTGATGTTACTTCAGTACTATTGAACTATTCACCTGATGATGCCAAACAGCTTTATCAAATGCTTTGTCAATTTCGTGATGATATCAGTAAACGGACCATTGGTGTTAGAGGGCGTGAAATCCTCGATCAGCTAATGCCAAAATTATTAGAATTAATTTGTAATGATAAGCATGCATTAATAATACTATCACGAATTTTACCGTTACTAGTCAATATTGTTAGCCGAACAACTTATTTAGAGTTACTGCTTGAATACCCAACGGCATTAAAACAACTAATTCGATTATGTAGTGCCTCACCAATGATTAGTGAGCAACTTGCACATTATCCAATCTTATTAGATGAGCTTATTGATATTCACTCACTTTATCAAACTGTTGCCCCTAATGAATATAAAAGTGAACTTTATCAATACTTACTTCGAATTCAGGTTGATGATGAAGAACAACAACTTGAGGCATTAAGACAATTCAAACAAATGCAACTCCTACATATAGCCGCTGCTGATGTTGAACATGTATTAAATACCATGAAAGTAAGTGATCATTTAACATATGTTGCAGAATCGCTTCTCGATTTTGTTGTTCAAATGGCGTGGAATCAGATGATTGCTCGTTATGGAAAGCCGGCACATTTAACCGATAATCAAAAAGGGTTAGTTATTATTGCTTATGGTAAATTAGGTGGTTGGGAATTAGGATATGGATCAGATTTAGATCTCGTATTTCTTCATGACTGCCCTGTTGATAGTATAACCGATGGTGATAAACAAATTGATAGCCGCCAGTTTTATTTACGACTGGTACAACGAATAATTCATTTATTCAATGTACGTACTAGCTTTGGTATTCTTTATGAAGTTGATGTTCGCTTACGTCCACAAGGGGATGCAGGACTATTAGCTTGTAGTTTGAGTGCATTTTATGACTACCAAATGAATGAGGCATGGACTTGGGAACATCAAGCATTAGTTAGAGCAAGAGCCGTTTATGGTGAGATTGAACTTATTAAACGCTTTAACGAAATTAGGCATACTATTTTATGTAAAAACCGTGAAGAAAGAGTATTAAAAACTGAAGTTCGAGAGATGCGTGAAAAGATGCGGGCACATTTAGGCACAACAGCGCCACATCAATTTAATTTAAAAATAGATGCAGGTGGTATTGGTGATATTGAATTCTTATCACAATATCTAGTACTCAACTATGCACATCAATATCCTAAAATGACCACATGGAGTGACAACGTACGGATCTTGGAGCTTGCAGCTAACTATCAAATTATGGACAACCTAGAAGCCCAGCAACTCACTAAAGCTTATATTGATATGCGAAATGAAATCCATCAATTATCGTTGCAACTCTTACCGAGCATTGTTGATGACTCATGTTTCAAATCAGAAAAAGAGATCGTGAATCAAAGCTGGCTAAAATGGCTTAAAGACTAATTAGTTCTAATATACTTATAATTGTTTAATAAAGTTGGTTTGATTGAAGTGAAAATTTATGGAGTGTAATACCAAATGGCGACGATCAAAGACATAGCAAAACTTGCTGGTGTATCTCATGGTACTGTCTCAAATGTACTCAATGATCGTGGTAATGTCAGTTTAAAAAAAATCAAATTAGTTGAACAAGCGATTCAACAATTAGGTTATCAAATCAATTTATCTGCCAAAATTTTAAAAGAAGGTTCAAATAAGTCTATTTCGGTTATACTACCAAATATCACTTCCGAACAATATACTAATTTATATGATGGCCTGTTTAGTCAATCCAACCGACTTGGTTATGAGCTTTCGCTTTATTTAACTTATGACTCTAAAGAACTAGAATTACAATTAATCCAAAAGGTAGCTGTAAAACGTGATCATGCAGTTATCGTTGTTAGTTCATTATCAGATGCTAACTCCTATTACCAAAAAATTAAATTACCAAAAGAAAAAATTATCTTTGTCTATCGAAAGCCTATCTCAGCATTGCAATTCATATCTCTTGATTATGAGAAAGCTGGACGAGATATTGCTAATGAATTAATCAAAAAAACGTATCGAAGAATTGGCTTATTTAGTAATTCAGAGCATCATACTCATACTAAAAACTTCAAAAAAGGTTTACTTAGCACGTTCAAAAAGCATCATTATGATGTGACATTGAATAGTATTGCATCTAAACCTTCTAATGGTACCTACAATTTAGCTTTTAGTTTTTTTGAAGATGAACAGGTTAATTATGATGCGCTAATTACCATGGATATGGAGCGAGCACATTTTATTCGTAATGCTAATTATTTTGGAAGTTTAAAATCTTGCCCACCCATTTATACATTAACCAATAACAGTTTTTTTTATGAAGATAACATTTATCAATACCATATGAACTATGGCATATTAAGTGAACAAATTATCAAACTAGTAGAAGGCAAAAACACAACCAATCTTGATAATAAAGGTTTTTCATTATTGCCTGATTTGAATTCAGAAAACATAACTAAATCTTCAGAAACTATTAACTTTTTAATCTTACCCAGCCCATCAACGCAAGCGGTAAAAAAACTATTACCACATTTCCAAAAGACGAGCGGTATTGATGTAAATTTAATTATAAAACCTTTCGACGAAATATATCATATTCTTAATCAATTTGAACAACATCAGCAAATTGATATTATACGAATTGATATGGCTGGATTACCTTGGTTTGCACCATCGATATTCAAACCTTTATCAGAATTAGATATTAACTTGAATCAACTGTTTGCAAAATATCCACAAGAAATTGTAGAACGCTTTAGCTATGTAGATAATTCTGCTTATGCTATTCCTTTTGATCCTAGTGTTCAAATGCTCTTTTATCGCAAAGACTTATTTAATGATCCATTAATTAAGCGTGCTTATTTTGAAGCATATCGACAACATCTTAATGTCCCTAAAAACTTCAAAGAGTTTGATCAAATTGCGACCTTTTTTGATCAACAGCAAAATACGGAATCCCCAGTAGAGTTCGGTAGTTGTATTACGCTCGGTAATTATGAACTTATCGCATCTGAATTTTTAGTTCGCTATTATTCTCAAGGAGGAAAACTAATTAATGGCAATAAATTTGGTT
Source organism: Gilliamella sp. B3023 (assembly GCF_026536845.1). Lineage (NCBI taxonomy): Bacteria > Pseudomonadati > Pseudomonadota > Gammaproteobacteria > Orbales > Orbaceae > Gilliamella > Gilliamella sp. B3023. The sequence goes on along the minus strand of NZ_JAFNNH010000007.1, from coordinate 41,901 downwards.
TAAATACCACAATTGCTATAACTACTTTAAATCATTTGCAATCATACATTAGCGTTGCCAAAAATATACAATCAGCTTGGTGGCAAGAATCGGTAAATTTATTTGAACAAGGCAAGCTAGCTATGTTAATTGTTTATATGAATTTATTTGGCTATATTAATCATCGTAATATATTGCCTTTGGTTGGATACGCTAAAGTACCGGGAAAAAAATCACTATTTGGTGGAGGTTCCCTTGGTATGTCAAAATATAGTCAAAAAAATGAACAAGTAAAAACCTTTTTTAATTGGCTTTACTCCAACGAAATCAGCGAACAAATAGCATTACTTGGTGGAGCAACCGCACAAAACACTATTTTCCAAAATCATCGAATTATAAATAGTTATCCATGGTTACCAGTGGCGCAACAACAATATGCCAATGGCATTCGAGAAAATAGCATGACAGGTAGTGCTATTAATTTAAGACTGATTGAAAATATTATTGGAAAGTATTTAACACAGTGGATAACTAACCAATATAGTTCAAAACAAGTCATAGAGATGATTAATAGTGAGATAGAAAAAAGTATGGCTAATAAATAATTATTAGCCATATTAAAGTAAGAGTAAGAAATTAATCTGATTCTACTTTTTTAGGTGCCATGATGACATCTTTATCTTTAAAGAAATACCAGAAACCTACAGCAACAATTGCAGCAACTACCGCAGGATAGATCCAGAACTCTTGCCATTGTGGACCAGCATTAGGTAATGTCTTCTCTGTAACAACGCGGTTATTGATAAAGCCACATACTGACGCCGCCATAAATACACCAAAGCCATTAGAAACAATAAAACGTAACCCTTGAGCTTGCGCTTTAATTTCTGGACCTGCTTTCTTATCAACATAGATATCACCAGCAGTAAAGAAGAAGTCCCAACAAATACCTTGTAACAATAGCGTACCAATAATATAGAAGAACATATTACTTTCTGATGTTGCGGCCAGTGATAACATCATGCTACGAATTACCCAACAAATTGCGCCGAATAAAATGATTTTTTTGAAACCAAAACGACCTAATAAGAAAGATAGAAGGAACATAAATAACACTTCTGTAGCGATAGCAATTTGCATCATTGAAGCAGGCTCTAAATCTAATACAGGTAAATATACTGGTAAATAAGCACTATATGCAGTTTTAGTTATCATTAGGACAAAAGTAGACAGCATAAAAATAGTGAAATACTTATCTTTGAAAAGTGATAATGCATCTAAACACATTGCATCACGGATTGAGAATTTCTTATTTCGACTTGTAGGTGGTGTGTTAGGTAAAGTAAAACAATAAATCCCATAAACCACAGATGCACCAGAAGCAAGTAAAAATGAGTTAATGGAGCTTGAAAAACCAGTATAACCAAGAATTAATCCTACAATCATAAAACCAATGGTGCCAAATACACGAATAATTGGGAACCAGCGCACACCATCTATATGCCTAAAACTAACGCTATTAGCTAATGCTGTTGTTGGATAAAATAATAAACCAACGATAAAAATCATGATTAAAAAGCCAGCAATATTGCCACTTTCAACAAAATTAGGAATGATAAATAAAACAACTGCATTGAGAATATGTAATATGCCCATCACTTTTTGTGATGCAATGAACCTATCAGCGATCATTCCAATGAAAAGTGGAGAGATAATAGTTGCGATTCCTAAAACTGAATAAGTCGAACCAACAATTTCTTTCAATCCATAAGCAGCAAGTACTGCCCCAATAACCATATTCCATGCACCTTGCACAAAATATTGTAAAAACATCATTACCAATAAACGTGGTATTTTAAACATATAAAGCTCCGTATTAAATCGTCTTCGTCAAGCCATCATAGGCTACTTCAATATTGTAAGGTTTGAATATTTCAACTAATTCATCATGCATAAAACCACTGCTATGAGAGTGGTGAGACGTGATAAGTTGAGTGCTTGAGCTAAAAATACCATCATCCAACATGCGCTTTTGAGTAGCGATAACAGTTTCAATACTCATATGATTATTAGTCTTATCATTTTGTTTATATCCGTAAGTACACTCAAAAATAGCCATATCAATTTTTTTGCCACTATCTTTTAACCATTGCCAAGTGAGTTCAGGAAAATAGCCAGAGTCATGTCCGTGTAGAAATGTTTTTCCATCTTTCTCAATCAAGTAAATAAAGCAAAATTCCCATTTAGCATGATTAGCTAACAAAGCTGTAACGGTATAACCAGCTGAGGTTACAACAGTTTGAAATGGAACTAATAAATTAAATACAAAACGTTCAGGACTATAACCAGGTACTACATTCAAACAACCATTTATGGCAATATCATTTCCATAAACGTAAAGAGGGTGGTCGATATTAAAACCATAATCCACCATACGGCTAAATAGATCGCCCACATTAAAATGGTCAGGATGAGTATGAGTAAATAATAAGTCCTTTATTTTAGTAACATCAATGTTTTCTCTCATTGCTTGATAGCTATATTCCGGAGCAAAATCGATTTGCACAATATCATCAATAAGAATCGAACTTCGAGTTCTTATATTTTTACCTTTTTGAATACGAGATTTTTCACAAATCTGACATTTACAAAAAGGATTTGGGATACCTTCTGATGCAGCAGTACCCAAAAAATGTATTTTCACATTGTTCTCCTATGTTTATTTATTTTTCATACATCGTTATTTTATGAAAATTGGAACGTTTCAATTTTATTTTAATGTCATTAGAACCACAATAAAAATGGATTTTTTTTTGTCAATTCGTGAGCTAGATCAAAGTTTATATACAATCGATTATTGTTTTAATATCAGAAAGGATTATCGACGATATAGATTATCGCCGATAAAAAAGAAATTAAATTGAAGGGTTTTTTTAGTTGGCCTCTTTCCAAAGAATCAGATTTTTATCATCTAGTTCCGATGTATCAAATCCGACCATAGCTGGTAACTCTTCATGATCAAATGCCAAATCACCACCATTAACATCAATATCACCTTTCTTAATACCTTTGAAATCATATAAATTGGTATCACATAAATGAGAAAGGGTAATATTCTGCGTGGCTCTGAACATAGTTTCTATACGACCAGGAAACTTCTTATCCCAATCATTTAACATCTCTTTGATCACTTGACGTTGTAAATTAGGTTGTGAACCACAAAGATTACATGGAATGATAGGGAATTGCTTAATTTCAGCATATTTTGCAATATCCTTTTCTTTGCAGTACGCAAGCGGTCGAATAATAATATGTTCACCTGAATCATTCATTAATTTTGGAGGCATCGCTTTAAGTTTTCCGCCATAAAACATATTTAAAAATAATGTTTCCAAAATATCATCACGATGATGCCCAAGCGCAATTTTTGTCGCACCGAGCTCAGTTGCTGTGCGATATAAAATACCTCGTCGAAGCCTAGAACAGAGTGAACACGTGGTCTTGCCTTCAGGGATCTTTTCTTTAACAATACCATAGGTATTTTCTTGAACAATTTTATACTCAATACCTAAAGATTCGAGGTACTCAGGTAAAACATGTTCAGGAAATCCTGGCTGCTTTTGATCTAAATTGACTGCAACTAATTCAAATTGCACTGGTGCACTGATTTTTAAATTAATTAAAATGTCTAGCAATGTATAACTATCTTTACCGCCAGATAGACAGACCATTATACGATCGCCTTCTTCAATCATATTGAAATCAGCGATTGCTTCGCCTGTTAGGCGACGCAATCGTTTATGTAATTTATTTTGATTGTATGTATTCATCACGATTTAATAGATTATTCCGCTCGGCTCATATATCGGCGTTCAGCAATATGAATTTTAACTTTTTCGTGGTTATCAATATATTCAGGTACTTGAATGACAAGGCCAGTAGACAATGTTGCAGGTTTAGTACGTGCGCTTGCCGAAGCACCTTTTATACTTGGCGAGGTTTCAATAATTTCAAGTTCAACTGTTTGTGGTAATTCTAAAGCGACAACTTCATTTTCAGCCATCAAAACTTGAATTCCATCCATACCGCCTTCTGGGATAAAAAGAAGTTCTTCTTCTATTTGATCTTTCTTAAAAATAAACGGAGTATAGTCTTCATTATCCATGAATACATATTCATCCCCATCAATATAAGAAAAGCTTACAGGACGTCGAAATAGTTCGATAGTGTCTAAAACATCATCACCCTTAAAACGTTCTTCAACTTTACCTCCAGATTTAACATCGGTAAAACGCATTTTATAAAGTGTACTTGCACCACGAGCACTAGGGCTTTGTACATCAATTTCTTTTACAAGTAACAACTTACCGTTATAGGTGACAGCATCACCACGTTTAATTTCATTAGCTTTAGCCATAATAGATTCTTCATATTAAATAGAGTTAAAAATTAGCTCGCTATTTTACCCTTAACTTGCTATTGTCACCAATAAAATTTATAAAACAATCTAATCTCATGACTGAATCATTCCAATGTCGAAGAAACTGTGGGGCATGTTGTATTGCACCGTCGATCTCATCTGCTATGCCTGGTATGCCTAAGGGAAAACCAGCAGGTGTTGCATGTATCCATTTGGATGAAAATTTATTATGCAAATTATTTGGCCAATCAACCAGACCCCAAGTTTGTAGTCACCTAAGACCATGTTATGAAATGTGTGGAACAAATCGTAACCAGGCATTAGATTATTTAACTCAATTAGAACAGCTTACTAGCAACTAAGTATTGCTAATATTTAACATATCGGCTGTATTATTAGAATTATTTATCTCGCACATAAATTTTTTTGATACACTTCACGCACTTTAATTAGCTAATGATAAATATTTAAATAAATTAGCTTAAATCAGTTACTAAGCTACATCATATTAAGTGTAGTTAAAATAATTAGTAAGTTTAATTAACAAGAAGAAAATTGATATGACGAAAAAATTAAAGCGTGATTTGAAAGCTCGCCATTTAGCAATGATCGCTATTGGTGGTTCAATTGGTACTGGGCTATTTGTCGCTTCTGGTGCAACAGTTGCACAAGCAGGTCCAGGAGGCGCATTAGTATCTTATGCTATTATCGGCATAATGGTTTATTTTTTAATGACTAGCCTTGGAGAGCTAGCTGCTTATCTTCCCGTTTCGGGAACCTTTGCAACTTATGGAGCACGTTATGTAGATGAAGCATTTGGTTTTGCCATTGGTTGGAACTATTGGTATAACTGGGCAATTACTGTTGCTGTTGATTTAGTTGCGGCACAATTAGTTATTTCCTATTGGTTTGATGCTGGTGCCTATAGTTGGTTATGGAGTTTATTGTTCCTAAGCATTATTTTCGGCTTAAACTACATTTCTGTAAAAGGGTTTGGTGAAGCAGAATTTTGGTTTTCATTAATCAAAGTGGTTACTGTTATTTTATTTATTGTTGTTGGCTTATTGATGATAATTGGCATTTTAAAAGGTGCTGAAAATGCTGGTTGGCAAAATTGGAAAATAGAGGGTGCACCATTTGTCGGCGGATTCTCATCAATGATCGGTGTGGCGATGGTTGTTGGATTCTCATTCCAAGGTACTGAGCTAATTGGTATTGCGGCGGGAGAATCTAAAGATCCAGAAAAAAATATACCAAAAGCAATGAAACAAGTTTTTTGGCGAATACTGCTATTTTATATCTTTGCCATCTTAGTAATTAGTTTAATTATTCCATACACTGATCCTAACTTACTTCGTAATGATGAAACAGATATCAGCGTTAGTCCATTTACCTTAGTTTTCCAACATGCAGGATTATTATCCGCAGCAGCTATCATGAATGCGGTAATTTTAACATCGGTTCTTTCTGCTGGTAACTCTGGCTTATATGCTTCAACACGTATGTTATATGCATTAGCAAAAGAAGGTAAAGCGCCTAAGATTTTCAGTCGATTATCTTCAACAGGCGTGCCTGATATGGCGTTATTCGCAACTACATTAGTGGCTATGCTCTGTTTCTTAACGTCATTATACAAAGATCAAGAGGTCTATTTATGGCTACTAAATATGTCAGGTATGACAGGATTTATTGCATGGCTTGGTATTGCAATTAGCCACTATCGTTTTAGAATAGGTTACCTCACACAAGGACGAGATCTCAATAAATTACCTTACCGATCAAGTTGTTTCCCATTTGGTCCTATTTTTGCTTTTGTGCTTTGTTTGATTATTACACTCGGTCAAAATTATGAAGCATTTTTACAAGATACCATTGATTGGAATGGCGTTATTGCAACTTATATAGGTATCCCATTATTTCTTTCAATTTATTTTGGTTATAAGATTGTTAAAAAGACAAAATGGATAAAATACGATCAGATGGATTTTTCTCAAATGGACTAAACAAGTCACATCTAGATTAGATTGCACTTCCGTCGACATCTGTCGACGGAATTGTATTAAGAAAGAGAAAATAACCAATAAACTGGTTAATAATACAAAAACAACAAGTGCGATAACGATATTAGCGACTACGGAATATGATACGTGCTTTTGAAAGATCGTAAGGTGTCATTTCAACAGTTACTTTATCGCCAGTAAGAATACGAATATAGTTCTTTCTCATCTTTCCAGAAATATGTGCAGTAACAACATGACCGTTTTCAAGTTCAACTCGGAACATCGTATTCGGAAGAGTATCAAGAATAGTACCTTGCATTTCAATGTTATCTTCTTTTGCCATTGGGGCCTCTTAAAATTAAATACAAATTAAATATACTCAAATCAATATTCCGATTTTCTTTATGTTTAATTAGAAAAGCGAATTTATCAACTAAAACACCAATTTTTGGTGTGTGCAAATTCATTGAATATGAGTATAGACACAGAACAGCTATAATCAGATTATCTAAATATAGCGGCAAAATAATGCCGAAAAAACTCACAGATGTAAAGTCATTTCTAACATTTCTTTGAATTATAAATTCCATGTTCATGTATGTAGTGCCAAACTTTGCTCGGTAACAACTTTTCACAGCATTGTTGATTATCGATATTTAGCCTTATTTCTGTCGCTGAAATCGATTCAAGTGGTGTATTAGCAAAATAGATATAACCATTTGGATAATGATGTAACGCTTGGCTATCTTTTGTTTGATGTTGATTAATCCATGCTTGCAAATTGCTATCATCGGTGGTTTGGGGATAACCTGGCCTTTTACAAATAAGCAAATGACAATAATCAAGCAACTTTTGCCACTCTTTCCAAGTGGGTAAATTAAGCAAAGAGTCTTGCCCTATAATAAAAGCCAAGCCTGATAGGGTACCATTTTGTTCACGCCATGCCCTAAGCGTATCAACAGTAAAAGAGGGTTGATTGATTAGCTGTGGTTCTAATTCTCGTGTATCGATGGAAAAAAGCGAATAATCAGATATAGCTAATTTTAACATAGCTAAACGTTGTTCTGTTGTGGCTTCTGGCTGTGGTTTATGAGCAGGAATTCGATTTGGCAATAAACTAATATTATTCAATCCAACCTCTTTGGCTAAGGCTAGAGCAGGGCGCAAATGCCCATAATGGATTGGATCAAAGGTGCCACCAAAGAGTGCCGTTAACAATTATCTAATCCCATAAACTGCATAGTTAAATTCAACAGAGCATCCCAAATAGGTAAATCATTATTATGTTTTAAGCTAATCTCGATTTCAGTTAAAGTGGCCAATAGAGCAAATAGATGCTTGATATCGAATCGACTTAAATAATCACTATACATCTTTCTTTTATTTTGCCAAATTCGATATTCGTCAAAAACTTGGCGCGGGGATTTTTCTGCTAAAGCCAATTTTAAATTGATCAACAAAATCAACTCACGTTGAATAATACGCAATAATATCAATGGCTCGAAATCATTCATTTTAAGCTGGTGTAACACATGCATTGCCCGCTTAGATTTATTGTAAACCATTGCATCAACCCAATGATAAGGCGAGAATATTGCTGAATCATTAATATTTGATTCTACTTGCTCATAATTAATAGTCTGATTAGGGTAAAGTAACTTTAATTGCTCAATAATTTGCGTTAAAGCCAACAAATTACCTTCATAATAATAACTAAGCAATTCAATTCCAGGTTGCTCAATTGTCATTTGCATTTGTTGCAAATAGGTTTTTATCCATGATGGTAATTGTGCTACTTCTGGCGTTGAACAATTCACAACCACTAAATTATCAGACAAGGCCTTATACCATGCTGAATTTTCTTGAGTCTTGGTAATCTTAACTAAGCTGATTATCAACCCGATATCAGGGGTTAACATTTCACATAACGTATTTAATTTTGTAGCAACTGAAACATTAAGCACACCTTCACCAATTTCTAAACAGAGCAAGGTTTTATTAGAAAACAAATTCATTGCCTGACAACTGTCATACATTGCCGGCCAATCAGTTTGAGCGTTTATCGTGAAAGAAAGTTGCTCGTCATATCCAGCTTGTTTAAAAGCTTTACGTAACTCAGTTTGCGCATAATGTTGCAAGTAAGGATCACTACCTAAAATTAAATAATAGGGTGATCCTAACTGATGGATGATTTTTTCTGCACTAATTTTTTTCATCGTTAATTAGGGGTATCAACCGATTTTAATTTACGGATGATCTGTTTTGCAGCCTGCTTATACATTTCGTCTTCAATTAGATTTTGCTCGACTGTTTTCGCAAGAGCTGCGGCTGGATTATCAAAGAACGTACGGAAAACACGAACATTAATTGGATGAATTTGTTCACCCGCAATTACTACTTGAGCTTGAATCGTTAGTACTAATTGATATTCTGCTGCTTTACCATCTTGATAAATGGATATGGTGCTTTTACTCAATGAATCACCCACTATTCTGAGTGATGGGTAATTGGCTGGATCATTAATATTAGCCAAAGTTACTTTATTATCGCGTAGCAACTCTTTAATATTTCTCGATAAACGACCATAAGGATCACCACTAACATATGAAAGCGTTTTAAATCGAGCAGGGACTTCAGTTTCATATTGCAAATGAAATCCACATCCCGTTAGCGATATCGCCAATAACATCAGTAAAGCTAAATATTTTTTCATTGGTATTACCACCTATATCCAAGTTATCCAACAATATTAACTTACAACCAGATTCAATAATTTACCTGGTACATAAATCACTTTGCGAATTGTGGCATCAGCTAAGTATTTTTCAATATTTGGCTCTTGTTTAGCTTGCTCTACAACATAATCTTGCTGAGCATCAGCAGGTACAGTGAATTTACCACGCACTTTACCATTGATTTGCACAACAATTAATTTTTCGTCTTCAACCATAGCTGACTCATCAGCAACTGGCCATGAAGCATTATCAATTGTTTCACTATGACCTAATGCTTGCCACATAACAAAACAAGCGTGTGGCATCATAGGATAAAGTAATCGAACTACTGCATTTAAAGACTCATCCATCAATGCGCGATCTTGATCAGTGTCTTGTGGTGCTTTTTGTAAGCGATTCATAAACTCCATCACCGCAGCAATAGCTGTATTGAAAGTTTGACGACGACCAATATCATCACTCACTTTAGCAATTGTTTTATGTAATTCACGACGTAAAGCTTTCTGATCAGCATTCAATTTAGCGATATCGAGCGCAGCAGTTTTACCAAGTTGAGAATGCTCGAAAAGTAAACGCCAAACACGTTTAATAAATCGATTAGCGCCCTCAACACCGGATTCTTGCCATTCAAGCGTCATATCAGCTGGGGATGCGAACATCATAAATAAACGAACAGTATCAGCTCCGTATTTTTCTACCATCTCTTGTGGATCAATACCGTTGTTTTTCGATTTTGACATCTTAGTCATACCAGCATGAACAAGTTCATTGCCTTTACTATCTATTGCTTTAGCAATACGGCCTTTATCATCACGTTCAATGGTCACCTCGGTTGGTGAAACCCAAATACGCTCGTTAGTTGGGCTGGTATAATAAAAAGCATCAGCTAAAACCATACCTTGGCAAAGTAAACGTTTAGCAGGCTCATCTGATTTAACCAAACCGAAATCACGCATCAATTTATGGAAGAATCGGAAATAAAGTAAATGCATAATCGCATGTTCGATACCACCAACATACTGATCAACAGGTAACCAATAATTAGCTGCTTTTTCATCTAACATACCTTTGTCATAATGCGGGCAAGTATAGCGAGCATAATACCAAGATGACTCCATAAAGGTATCAAAAGTATCTGTTTCTCGAAGGGCTGGTTGACCATTAACAGTTGTTTTTGCCCACTCGGGATCGGCTTTAATAGGACTGGTTATTCCATTCATTTCAACATTTTCAGGTAAAATGACGGGAAGTTGATCTTCAGGTGTTGGGATCGTTGTACCATCTTCAAGCGTCACCATTGGAATCGGTGCCCCCCAATAACGTTGGCGAGAAACACCCCAATCGCGTAAACGGTAATTCACTTTACGGTTACCAATACCTAACGCAATAAGTTTATCGGCGATAGCATTGAAAGCTTGATCAAAATCAAGACCATCAAACTCACCTGAATTAAATAATTTACCGTGCTCAGTATAAGCTTGCTCAGAAACGTCAGGAGCTTGCCCATCTTGATTTAAGATAACTGGTTTAATTGGTAAATTATATTTTGATGCAAATTCATAATCGCGTTCATCGTGACCCGGTACAGCCATCACAGCACCAGTACCATATTCAATTAATACAAAATTAGCGATCCAAACTGGAACCTTATTACCGGTTAATGGATGGATGGCAAAAAATCCAGTCGCCATACCTTTCTTTTCCATTGTAGCCATATCAGCTTCAGCGGTTTTCGTGGTTTTACATTCAGCAATAAACTCAGCAATTTTAGGATTGTTTTGCGCAGCTAATTGAGCAAGAGGATGCTCAGCCGCCACAGATACAAAACTCACACCCATTAACGTATCAGGGCGAGTAGTATAAACGCGTAACTTATCGCTATAATTTTCAACAGCAAAGTCAAATTCCACCCCTTCAGAACGACCAATCCAGTTACGTTGCATGGTCTTAACTTGTTCTGGCCAACTCTCAAGAGTATCTAAATCATTCAATAACTCATCGGCATAATCAGTGATTTTAATAAACCATTGTGGAATCTCTTTACGCTCAACCGGAGTATTACAACGCCAACAACAACCTTCAACTACTTGCTCATTAGCTAGAACAGTTTGATCGTTAGGGCACCAGTTAACAGCTGAAGTCTTTTTATAAACTAAACCTTTCTCAAATAATTTAGTAAAAAACCATTGCTCCCATTTGTAATACTCAGGACGACAAGTAGTAACCTCACGGTCCCAATCATAACCAAAACCAAGTAATTGCAACTGCTTCTTCATATAAGCAATATTTTCATAAGTCCATTTAGCTGGTGCAGTATTATTTTTAACGGCTGCGCCTTCTGCTGGCAAACCAAATGCATCCCAACCGATTGGCTGTAAAACATTCTTGCCGTTTAAGCGTTGATAACGTGAGATCGTATCACCGATTGTATAATTACGGACATGACCAAGATGCAAACGACCTGAAGGATAAGGAAGCATTGACAAACAGTAATACTTCTCTTTAGATGGATCTTCAGTAACGTGGAAAGTTTTCTCTTCTTGCCAATGTTTTTGTACTTTGGCTTCAATTTCATCTGGGCGATATTGTTCTTGCATGACGAATTAATGTCCTATCTATTATTGCTAATAAAAAATAATTTGCTAATTGTATTGGTTATTGGCACGTTTTACAAACGATATATGAAACAAGGAGGATGATTTGATACCAATATTGATATGAATTAAAATCAATAAAGTTAACAATAAAAATAAAAAAAGAAATAAATCTTTGCTTCCCAGTATATATTAAAAAAACTTAAGATATATTTCTAAAAAATATCAGGAATAGTTTATGGAAAATCGTACATTTGAATTTCGCTGTTTCACTCGGCGCTCATTTATAAGTTTAATGATACTCATTTGTTGCTTTGGTGTTTTAGTCCTTGGTTGTCTCATGTATTTATTTTTCTCTGATGCGATCATGCTGATGATTCCCAACCAATACTTTGAGGTTATTTTTATTGTTGGACTCCTTGTTCCGGAATTATTTTCTGTCTTTCTATTTGCTATATGTATTGCTCGCTTGTTCCGTAAAAAAATGACGATCAATGTCAATTCATATTCGATTAGTATTGATGACCATAAAAAATTGAATCAAACGTTTCAATGGTCAGCATTACAAACAGTAATAATGCTTAAAAGTACCGTAGTGCTATATCACACGATTATTTTGGAGTTTGATAATAAGCTTATTAATATGATGGTGGCAAAAAGTATATATTTATCCAAAAAAGATATTGATCAATTTCTTCAATTTATACAATATGTCGATGAACAAATTATAAAACCAGATTTTACATTATCCTCATCGGATACAACGTTATCAACTAAACTTACCCAAGAACTAACAAAAGCATTAACAAATACAAATTATGATCATGGAGAATACCGTTATTTATATGTTAGAAAGTAACTCATGGGCATATATTGTTTATAAATTACTGATAAAAAAATGGCTATTTAAATATTTAAATAGCCATTATTTTTTAGATCTGAACTAAATTAACCACCATTAAATACACTTAAGAAGCGAGAAAAGTAAGATTTCTTCTCTTCAACAGGCATATTTTCAAGATTAGCTTGTATCAGTTTATCGACTTTTTGGCTTTCGTCAGTCAAACCTAATTCATTATAAGCATTACTCAATAACGATAATGCTGTTTTTGTTGAATCAGTATCAGGAAATAACGCTAACATTTGAATGACTCGATTTACCACGGCAACATAAGCGCCACGGTTAGTATAATATTGAGCCACTTTTAACTCATAGCGAGCGATACGGTTCTTTAAATATACTAAACGTTTTTTTGCATCAGCGGCATAACTACTAGTTGGAAAACTAGAAACCAAATAAGTAAAATCTTTAAATGCTGCCATCGCAAATTCAGGATCACGATCTGAACGATCAACATTAAACCAACCCTGAATAGTATTATCATTTTGCGCCATATTGTTAATACCGCGCATATAAATCACCCAATCGATATTCGGATGGGTTGGATTTAATTTTAAAAAGCGGTCAATTGACGCAATGGCCATAGGATAATCCGCATTTTTATAATAAGCATAAATCAAATCGAGTTGGACTTGTTGTGAATAAGGTCCAAAAGGATAATTTTTATCAATCGTTTCTAAGACAGTAATACTCGATTTTAAATTCCCACCTTCAAGCTCAGTTTTGGCTTTATTGTGTAACTCAATTTCTGATACATTTTCGACATCAGGCTTTGTACTCGTACAACCAATTAGCGCGCTACTTAAAGCGATGGCTAACAAAGTATTTAAACGAAGTTTCATTCAGTTTTAATCCAAAATATAATTAAACATTAAAGGCAATGATTAGTATATAATACTCTAAATCATAACAGCTTAAAATAGATAAATTACACATGCACAAGTTAAAACTTTCATCAGAAATAGAGCCAACACAACTTGGAATGCGTCTGGATCAAGCTTTATCGGAGCTTTTCCCTGATTACTCAAGATCTAGAATTAAAGAATGGATCGTCAATAATCACGTGTTAGTTAATAATAATATTGTAAATAAACCCAAAGAAAAAGTTCTCGGTGGAGAAAAAATTACTATAGACGTTGAAATCGAAGAAGAAACATATCACCAACCTGAAAATATCGAACTCAATATTGTTTATGAAGATGATGATATCTTGGTTATCAACAAACCTCGAGATCTTGTTGTTCACCCCGGCGCAGGTAACCCAAATGGTACAGTGCTAAACGCATTGCTTTATCACTATCCTGATATTTCAAGAGTACCAAGAGCGGGTATCGTTCATCGCTTAGATAAAGACACAACAGGGCTAATGGTCGTTGCTAAAACCATCGAGGCACAAACCCACCTAGTTGAATCGCTACAACATCGTGAAATCACACGTGAATATGAAGCGGTAGCGATGGGAATAATTACAGCAGGTGGCACAATCGACCAGCCGATCACTCGCCATCCTACTAAACGAACGCATATGGCCGTATTCCCGACAGGAAAGCCAGCGGTTACCCATTATCGAGTCATGGAAAAATATCGACTTCATACTCGACTACGGCTAAGGCTAGAAACTGGCCGAACTCACCAAATTCGCGTGCATATGGCTCATATCGCGCACCCCCTCGTGGGTGACCCACTATATGGTGGACGACCAAGACCGCCAAAAGGCGCGAGTGAATCCTTTATCCAAACGCTACGCGAATTTGATCGTCAAGCTTTACATGCAACAATGCTACGTTTATATCATCCAATTACAGGTGAACTTATGGAATGGCATGCGCCAATACCGGATGATATGTTAACATTAATTCATGCGTTACAAGAAGATACAGAACTTCATAAAGATGAACTTGATTGGTAAATAAAAATGATTAAATCAATATATCCTTATTGGCCTGCACCGAGTAATGTTCACGCTTTCACCTCCACTCGCATTGGAGGGGGAAGCCTTCCACCTTTTGACAGCTTAAATTTAGGTAGTCGAACAGGGGATGACTTAAATAATATCGTAGAAAATAGAAATCGCTTAATACAAGCGGAAAAAGTGCCAAGTGAACCTTACTGGTTAAATCAAACGCATAGTACAACTGTCCTAGATATCACAAAAGTAAAACCAGCAATCAATGCGACACGATTTGAAGCTGATGGCTCCTACACTAAGCAAGCTAATCAAGTCAGTGTAGTTTTAACTGCTGATTGTATGCCGGTACTATTTTGCTCAGTTAAAGGCGATCAAGTTGCTGCTGCTCATGCGGGTTGGCGAGGACTATGCCATGGTATTTTAGAAGAAACCGCAAAAAAATTTCAATGCAACACCAATGAAATTCTCGTTTGGCTAGGACCAGCAATCAGTGCACAAAAATTTGAAGTAGGTATTGAAGTTAAAGAACAATTTGAAGAGTATGACAAAAATGCTCACCATGCATTCAAATTTATCGAAGGCAAAAAATATCTGGCCGACCTTTACATGATAGCTAAACAGCGATTAAACGCGATCGGAATTACTCAAATTTATGGTGGTAATTATTGCACGTATACTGAGCGCGATCTGTTTTACTCCTATCGAAGAGAAAACAAAACGGGAAGAATGGCGACAATGATATGGTTTGAAGAAAAGTGATAAACCACTAGTTTAATGGCAGTTAATAAAAAACTACTCAATATTAGCAAACTTATGAGTCTGCAAACTTAACAGCCATTTGTTATCGATACGATTATGGTTAATCTGACCTAACAACTCAATGGTATCAAACATATTCATCTCACCATTTATCTCGCAAGGAGACAAATAGTAACGCTTAGCTTCAATATGCTGCTCAATGAAGTGACAAAAATCGATAAAGCCAGCTTGTTTTTCAGCGACGATTCGAACTTCATTGGCAGTTGATTGCAGAATGTTTTGGTAACGACTTTGATAACAAAATTTAGGACTCAGTGCAACATAATCAATTAATGGATCAACCTTACCCAGCCCATTACTCTCAATAGCAATATAATAACCAGCCTGCTTCAAATGGGACAACAATATAGGTAAATCTCTAACCATAGTAGGCTCACCGCCAGTGATAATAATATTAGAACTCTTATATTGCCCGACCATCGCCAGTAATTGCTCTAACGAAAAGCGCTTAAAATGACGAAAATTAGTATCGCACCAACTACAATTCAAATTACAACCAGCAAAACGAATAAAAATAGCAGGCATACCCGTATTATAACCTTCGCCCTGTAAAGATTCGAAGATTTCAACAATGCGATACTCAATCATTTTTCGCTCCGATGATACTCACAATAAGAAGAGGGGGTTTCCCAAAGCTTAATCATCGACACCGGCAAAAACTGAGACAAACGTTCGAAAATAAATTGGCTCATTCCTTCCGCTGTAGTACGGCAAGGAAAAGCAAAAACTTTACGCTCCATTTGTTCTAAAAGCATAGCTATTTGGCGTTCATTAGCATTATCTTGATGATAAAGATAAGCATGATCCAATTGATCAACAATCTGCTGTTTTACAATCAACTTAAGATCAGCATAATCCATTACCATATCAGCGCTGGATCCACTGGAAATAAGATCATCGCTGATCTCGACTAACAAACGGTAGGTATGACCATGAAGGTTATGACATTTTCCATTATGCCCATCAAGCATATGACAAGCATCGAATTGAAACTCTTTAGCAATTTTAAACATATAATTTCCTAGTTTTTTTACGTGGGATGGATCACGAACCACGGTTGGCTAACTTAAAAGCGAGGCTAATATAAAGGATAAAAACCCATGTGTCACCCAAATTTTCTCAACCTTATTGATTAATCGATGATTTTTCAAGCTACTTTATCTTTCGCAAAGAAACGAGTAATATATATACAGCTTTGTTTCAAAAAATCGTCAAAAATATTGTTAATCAGCTCTTGAAATTTATTCTTCCACACTTATTTAGTGAATATGCAAATGGATTGAATGTTTTAAACATTTAAACCAAATCTATTGCTTAGGAGATAAATAATATGAGGTTAGATAAACTCACAAACAAGTTTCAACAAGCTTTAGCTGATGCTCAATCAATGGCATTAGGTAAAGACAATCAATACATAGAGCCTATACATGTGCTATCAGCCATGTTAAACCAAGAAGGAAGCAGTATAAATCCATTACTCGCTGCTTCAGGCGCGAATGTTGCGACATTACAACAAGAACTAAATCAAGCAATCGAACGCTTACCACAAGTTCAAGGTATCGGTGGTGAAGTTATACCATCACAAGAATTTATTAAAATCTTAAATTTATGCGATAAATTATCCCAAAAAAATGGCGATAGCTACATCTCGTCTGAACTATTTATATTAGCGGCATTAGATGAAAAAGGAAGCCTAGCAGATATCTTAAAAAAAGCAGGCGTTACTAAAGAAAAATTTAGCCAAGCTGTTAACCAAGTGAGAGGAAGTGATAACGTGAACGATCCTAATGCTGAAGATCAACGTGGTGCATTAAAAAAATACACCATTGACCTAACTGAACGCGCAGAACAAGGAAAACTTGACCCAGTAATCGGTCGTGATGAAGAAATTCGTCGCACAATACAAGTATTACAACGTAGAACTAAAAACAACCCAGTACTCATTGGTGAACCAGGTGTTGGTAAAACCGCTATTGTTGAAGGACTTGCACAACGAATTGTTAACCGAGAAGTACCAGAAGGATTACGTAACAAACGCGTATTATCATTAGATATGGGCGCATTAATTGCTGGTGCTAAATATCGTGGTGAATTTGAAGAACGCTTAAAAGCGGTATTAAAAGATATTGCCAAAGCGGAAGGCAGCATAATTTTATTTATTGATGAAATTCACACCATGGTTGGTGCAGGTAAAAGTGACGGGGCGATGGACGCTGGAAACATGTTAAAACCAGCATTAGCTCGAGGTGAACTACACTGCGTAGGAGCAACTACACTTGATGAATATCGTCAATACATAGAAAAAGATCCAGCATTAGAACGTCGATTCCAAAAAGTCTATGTAGCAGAACCAACAGTTGAAGACACGATCGCAATCTTACGTGGCTTAAAAGAGCGCTATGAACTGCATCACCACGTACAAATTACTGATCCAGCCATTGTTGCTGCTGCAACTTTATCGCATCGTTACATCTCTGATCGAATGTTACCCGATAAAGCGATCGACTTAATCGACGAAGCAGCATCAAGCATCCGTATGCAAATGGATTCAAAACCAGAATCATTGGATCGACTTGAAAGACGTATTATCCAACTCAAACTTGAACAACAAGCGCTCAAGAAAGAGTCTGATGATGCAAGTAAAAAACGACTAGAGATGTTAAACGATGAACTTGCTGAAAAAGAAAAGGATTATGCATCACTTGAAGAAGAGTGGAAGTCAGAGAAGGCTGCACTTTCGGGCACTCAAAATATCAAGGCGGAGCTGGAAAAAGCGCGTACCGAGATAGAACAAGCTCGCCGAATGGGTGACTTGAACAAAATGTCCGAATTACAATATGGCAAAATTCCAGAGTTAGAAAAGAAACTGGCTTCTGCAACGCAATTAGAAGGCAAAACCATGAAGTTATTGCGTAACAAAGTCACCGATAACGAAATTGCCGAAGTACTATCTAAAGCAACGGGTATTCCTGTATCAAGAATGCTTGAAAGCGAAAAAGATAAACTACTTCACATGGAAGAAGCCTTACACAAACGTGTAATCGGTCAAGACGAAGCGGTTGTTGCCGTTGCTAATGCGATTCGTCGCAGTCGAGCAGGGCTATCTGACCCTAACAAACCAATTGGATCATTCCTATTTTTAGGACCAACAGGGGTAGGTAAAACTGAACTTTGTAAAGCCTTAGCTAACTTCATGTTTGACAGTGAAGATGCAATGGTTCGAATTGACATGTCCGAATTCATGGAAAAACATTCCGTGGCTCGATTAATCGGTGCGCCTCCTGGATATGTTGGTTATGAAGAAGGTGGCTATTTAACTGAAGCAGTAAGACGTCGACCATACTCCGTCATCCTACTTGATGAAGTTGAAAAAGCGCACCCAGATGTATTTAATATTTTATTACAAGTGCTTGATGATGGCCGATTAACTGATGGACAAGGCAGAACTGTGGATTTTAGAAACACAGTCATTATCATGACATCTAACTTAGGTTCAGACCTAATTCAAGGTCACGTCGAACTAAGTTATGACGAAATGAAAGCTTTAGTTATGACAGTGGTAACCCAACATTTCAGACCGGAATTTATTAACCGAATTGATGAAACAGTGGTATTCCACCCACTAGGTCAAGAAAACATTAAAGCAATTGCAAAAATACAACTCGCTCATGTTGAAAAACGCCTAGAAGAACGTGGATATGAAATGGATATCTCTGATAGTGCACTAGAACAACTTGCCAAAGTTGGCTTCGACCCAATTTATGGTGCAAGACCATTGAAACGTGCAATACAGCAAGAGATTGAAAACCCACTAGCTCAACAAATTTTATCGGGTAAATTAGTGCCTGGTAAAAAGATTCATCTAGACGTAGATGATGGAAATATTGTTGCAAAACAATAAGGTTACTTACTTATTGCGTCGAATAGGCAACAATATAAATAAGCCAAAAAGCCTGAAAAGAAATTTTCAGGCTTTTTTATCACTAAAATTGCGCCATGCACATCTCAATTAAATAAAAAAAAGTTGAGGAGCGGGGTTTTTGAGGTGTTAATTGCAGGAATAATTAGAAAATAAAAATCCTGAAAGCTTCTTGTCAGACTTTTTTGTAGAAAATCTTAAAACTTAAAATTGACAGTTCAACTAATCAGAAAAAATTCTTGTCTTAAATTTATAACCTAAATTTAACACCTAAATAACCGCCTTATTGACTATAAAAATTGGTAATATTTTGGGTTTAATCCTTTCAATTAATAAAAAAAGGTGGAATTAAATGTTCATCTCTATTTCGGCTTTATCATATTGTTTCTCTATAGAGAATTTGGCAAAATGAATAAAGAGCCAGTTAATTCATTCTAAAGGATGCAAATATGATCAAGTTAATCATCACTGATTTAGATGGAACATTCTTAAATAGCCAAGGCGACTATGACCGAACATTATTCACTCAAGTCTATGACCTTATGGCAAAACAAAACGTCCAATTTGTTGCATGTACTGGAAAACAGTGTGAACGAGTAGAAGAACTCTTTGCCGATTATCTCGATAAAATTTGGATAGTAGGCGATAGTGCCACCACAATCAAACATAAAGGTGAATTTATCTATCGCTCTTTTATCGAAAATCAACTTGGGCAACGTATCATCAAAACCCTTGAACAAGCCAGTCAAGAGCATGTCATCATTGCATGTACTGCAAAAGGTGCAGTAATCAAATCTAATTTGCCTGCACACCTAAAACAAAAAGTCCGAGGATCGTATGCAACAATCATCGAAGTGGATGATTTTAAAACTGTCGCTGACGACTTTATCAAAATTACCGTGTATGACGAAAAAGAACAATGCCCACAAACACGCAAGCATTTAACACCGTATGATAATGACGTTTACATCGTCGTATCAGAAGCCGCTTGGATAGATATTACTGAACACAACGTCCACAAAGGCAACACCATCAAAAAACTACAACAAATCTTAAATATCACCTACCAGGAAACAATGGCATTTGGTGATGGGCTCAACGACATAGAACTGCTCGAACAAGCCAATTACAGCTTCGCAATGCGTAATGCTTTCGACGAAACTAAAGCAGTAGCAAAATTTATTACTGGTTCAAATAATGAAAGTGCTGTAATGACAACAATACAACTTATGTTAGCGCTTCAATAAAAAAATTGAGGAGCGGGGTTTTTAAGACTTCAAAAACCCCGCTCCTCAACTTTATTTATTCTCAATTTGCCACTGATTTATCTCATCTAAAAGCAATCATTAAAATACTGCTCGGATTAAATCATCGTCATATAAACCTGATTATTGAGTAAATTTTTAGGATCAAACTGCTGCTTGATAGCGTGCATAAGTTGGCGATTGGCTTTGGGAATAGCATCATTATAATAGCTCACTTTCGCTGTACCAATGCCATGTTCTGCCGAAGGTAATCCACCAAGTTCAAGGCATTTTTGATAAAGAGCTTGATGAACTTGCTGTAGATCGGTATCCCACTGTTTATCATCACGATCATCACGCAAAATGCATAGATGAATATTTCCATCACCAGCGTGACCAAAGGCTAACATGCGTACCTTGGTTTTTGCTTCAAGCTGTTTGGTGAAGTGAATAAAATCGGCAATACGATTTATTGGAACCACAATATCAATCGGATCTTGTTCGGTCACTGCCTCAACCGCTCGCACTAATGAACCGCGAATCGTCCAAATTTGACTAGCTTGATTGCTATCTTCAGCAACAAAATAGTCACAGTCACCTAAATTCGCTAATAATTGCTTTCGTTGCTGTTCGATGGATTGTTGATCTGATCCATCAAGCATAATAATCAAATAAGCTTGGCTATGAGGTAGTGGGAATTGAAATCCTGAATACTTCTCGCCCCATTGTGCAACTTTACGTTCCACAAACTCTAGCGCGGTTGGCGTTAGGGTATGTAAAATGGTTGTGATACTGGCAATAGCCTGCTCAATAGTATTAAAACCAACAACAAATGTTTGAGATATTTTCGGCTTGGCGATCAGTTTTAATGTACATTGGGTAATGATGCCTAAAGTACCTTCACTGCCAATAAACAGATGCTTTAAAGCAAGCCCAGTATTGTCCTTAACATTTTTACTGCCAATATTTAACACACTCCCATCTGCCATCACCACCTCAAGTGCTTGCACATAGTCACGAGTTACACCGTATTTTACCGCACGCATCCCTCCTGCATTAGTACTGATATTTCCGCCAATAGTGGAGGATTTAGCACCCGGATCAGGTGGATAAAAAAGATCATACTGCTCAACAAACTGTTGTAAATCCTGCAATAAAATGCCGGGCTGTACCGTAATAGTGAAAGTTTCCTTGTCTAACTCAACAATCTCATTCATCAATGATAAATCAAGAATAATGCCACCATTAGGAATGGTTGAACCCACTAAATTCGTCCCAGCACCGCGAGTGGTAATATTCAGATTATTGGCATTGGCAAATTTAACCACATCCGCTACTTCTTCGGTCGTTTTAGGATAAACTAATATATCAGCCTGCCCATATTTAAGCTTTAAACCATCGGTCAAGTAGGATTGTGGGATGGCATCTGCCAAAACAATGCGTTTTGAATCTTTAATGATAAGATTGTTCATACTAAATTACTCACTATTTATAGCTTCTATCAAAGTGATTGGCTAACTTGTCACCGAGGTATTGAATCACCATCACAATAAAAATAAGAATAACAATACACAAAATAAGCACCTCGGTTACATAGCGTTGATAACCATAACTGATCGCCAAATCACCAATACCACCGCCACCAACAACCCCAGCCATTGAGCTAAAGCTGATAAGTGAAATAGTTGTAACCGTTGCGTGTCGTATTAATTGCGCCATTGCCTCAGGAAACAATATCCCAAAAATAATACGCATATGTGATGCACCACTTGCTACCGCAGCTTCGATCACGCCTTTATCAATTTGGCTAAAAGCGTTTTCGGCTAACCGTGCATAAAATGCAATAGCGGCAAGTGAAAGCGGTAAAATTACCGCTTTAGGACCCACTGCGGTATCAACCAACAGCGCGCCTAAAGGTAACACCGTAACCATCAGAATTAAAAATGGAATTGAACGGGTTGCATTGACGATAAAATTCGCAATACTGTTTATGATTCTATTTTTAAAGAAGAATTGATTTGACATTAAAAACAGCAATAATCCGATTAATGTGCCGAAGATCAAACCAGCTAATAATGACCAACTTACCATAATGAATGTCTCGTAAGCGGCTTTCCATAACATTTGCGCTATTTCGTTAATGGTGAGTTTAATCATTAGTTTATTTCCTCAATAATGACTTCTTGATCGGCCAATTTGGTGATTAAATTTTGGATATTAGTCGATTCACCAATCAGCTCGATCACCAAATTACCTAAAGCTTGATTGTCGAAATATTCAATAAACCCATGCAAAATATTAAATGACACACCGGTTTCAATCGCTGATTGATACAGAATTGGCTGGGTAGTGTTTTCGTTAATGTAACGCAAACGAACCAATTTACCTTTCACATTTTGCTTTATAATATCTGGCAAATGGGTATTTTCATCGATATTAAGAAATTCTTGTGTGAATGGCTGTTTAGGGCAGGCAAAAAGGTTAAACGTGGTATTCATTTCGACAATTTCACCTTGTGACATTACCGCAACTCGGTGGCAGATTTTTTTAACCACATCAATTTCATGGGTGATTAAAACAATAGTTAAACCAAATTTTTGATTAAGCTGTTTTAACAAATCAAGAATCGCGCTGGTAGTAGTTGGATCTAAAGCACTGGTGGCTTCATCACACAACAAAATTTTGGCATCATTAGCCAGCGCTCTGGCAATACCGACTCGTTGTTTTTGCCCACCACTGAGTTCAGCAGGGTAGGTATTCGCTTTATCACTTAACCCAACTAAAGCAAGCAATTCGTTGACTCTATTTTTAACCGCATCGCCTTTTTTACCAGCGGCTTTAAGCACAAAAGCAATATTTTCATAAACGGTTTTTGATGATGCTAAATTAAAGTTCTGAAAAATCATCCCAACATGAAAACGAAACGCTTGCAATTCACGCCCACGTAAGGTTTGAATATCAACACCATTAATAATAACTTGCCCGGACGAAGGTTCAGCAAGCCGATTAAGCGTTCTTACTAAAGTACTTTTTCCCGCACCGCTCGAACCAATGATCCCGAAGATCTCGCCTTGATTGACATCAAACGAGACCTTTTTAACCGCTTCAACAACTTGATCTTTGGCTTTAAATCTTACAGAAACATCTTTTACTTGAATTAAAGTCTGCATAATTAAAATAACTGATAATCAGGTTTTTGGAAGGTATAGAAAATACCGTTTTTATCATTAATTACTTGAGCAAATTCTGGTGATTTAAGCACGTCGATAATGTCTTTACCTAATGTATCTTTTGATTCAGTGCGAATCGCAATAACATTTTTATGATCTTTATCTAACACTTCATGATAAAGCGCCTTAGAAAGATCTAAACCCGCACCAATTGCATAATTACCATTAACCACTGACAATGCAACATTGTCAAGCGAACGTGGAGTTTGTGGTGCTTCAATTGGCACAATCTCTAAACCATAACGGTTTTCGATAATATTTTTAGGGGTTAAATTGTTTTTATCTACATTTGGATCAAGCTTAATCAACCCAGCTGCTTCTAAAATGCGTAAAGCGCGAGCTTCGTTAGTCACATCACTTGAAATAGTCACTTGATCGCCTTGTTTTAATTGCGAAAAGTCAGTAATTTTATTTGAATAAATTCCTGCGCCAGCTGTTGGTACAAAACCAATCGCCATAATATCTAAATTACGCGCTTGCTTAAAATTATTAAGATAAGTTAAATGTTGAAATAAATTAACATCAATATCTCTATTTGCTAATGCTAAGTTTGGTTGAACATAATCGCTAAATTCACGAATTTCGATATGGTAACCTTTCTTTTCTAATCCAGGCGCAATAGCTTGTTTAAACATGTCGCCATAAGGACCAGCTGCAACACCAACTGTAATTTGATTCTCTTTTTTAGCATTATCACAGCCAGTTAATACTGAAGTTAAAATGACTAAACTTGCCACAATTAATTTTTTAAACATAATAATTTTTCCTTAAGTTTGGATAATCTTTCTAAAGCTGCAATCAGCGTTGGTTCTTGTTTAGCAAAATGGAAACGAATATAACGATATTCAGGATGTTTAAAAAAGGCCGACCCCGGTACAGCCGCTACGCCGACTTCTTTAATTAACCATTCGCAAAATTCAAAATCGGTCTTAAATGGATTAAACGCCGAAATATCTACTAAAACATAATACGCACCTTGAGGCTCATAATAAGCAAGGCCCAACTCATCTAATCCGTTCAAAAATAAACGGCGCTTAGCAGTGTAAGTTTCGGTCAATTGTTGATAATAATCATCCCCTAAAGCTAATCCAGCACAAGCTGCTTTTTGTAGTGGAGCAGCAGCACCAACGGTAAGAAAATCATGGATCATCTTACAACCATTTATAATCCTTTTATCAGCAATAATATAACCAAGGCGCCAACCGGTTATCGAATAGGTTTTCGACAACGAGCTACAACAAATAGTCCGCTCTTTCATATTTGGAAAACTTGCCAAATAAAGATGTTTATGCGGAGCATAAACCATATGCTCATACACTTCATCGGTAATAAGGTAGGCATCAAACTCAATCGCCAATTGACTTATATAATCAAGCTCATCCTTAGTAAATACCTTGCCACAAGGATTGCTAGGATTACATAAAATCAGCGCCTTAGCGCCTTGCTCAAACGCTTCACGAAGTTGCTGTTTATCAAATTCAAATGTCGGCGGGATCAAAGGTACATAAATTGGGGTGGCATCAGAAAGAATGGCGTCCGCTCCGTAATTCTCATAAAACGGCGAAAAGATAATAACTTTATCTTTTGGATTACAAACCGTCATTACCGCACACATCATCGCCTCGGTACTACCACAAGTTACCAACACGTTTTCCTCTGGGTTGATATCAATTTGCATTAACTTTTGTTGCTTTTTAGCTAACAGACGCCGAAACTCAGCCGAACCCCAAGTGATCTCATATTGATGAGGACCACAATCGGCAGCTTGTTTTAACGCATCGATTAAAGGTTTCGGCGGATCAAAATCTGGAAACCCCTGTGACAAATTGATAGCTTGATATTGATTAGCGATCCGAGTCATCCGACGGATAACCGAATCGGAAAAGTGATCGAGTCGATTGGCTAGTTTATGCATTGTTTTTTATATATTAAAATTATGAAGTTGGAGATTATAATATAAAATCTTTCTATGACGGTTAAATAATATATTTATATATAGTTATACTTTTTTCTTATAACGCAGTCGAAAATAGCGACTAGATTTTAAAAAAGTTGAGGAGCGGGGTTTTTTAATCTCCAAAAAATATTATTTTTATAACTCTTTTTTTAATCAAAAATAAAATAATTAAAAATCATAATATTAAAAAGGTATTAAAAAAAAGGGTTTTTAAAACTCCAAATGCCCTTTGCCTTTTTGCAAACAACGATTATAGTATGTCTTGTTCTAGGTTTATGCCGTGTAGGCAGTTTAGAAAATTTGCATTGCGTCCATTAGGTGAACGACCTGGGTTTATGCCGTGTAGGCAGTTTAGAAAAAAGAGGTACGCACAAAGGTACGCGCGGAAAAGGTTTATGCCGTGTAGGCAGTTTAGAAATATCGTTGGCACACCTAAACAACGTTTGATCGGGTTTATGCCGTGTAGGCAGTTTAGAAATATTTATGAGGTAGGTGAACTAGTCAATTTTAGGTTTATGCCGTGTAGGCAGTTTAGAAAAGTTCTGCCTCGGGAAAATAAATATTTTTATGGGTTTATGCCGTGTAGGCAGTTAATAAAATATAATTTTCGAATCAATCAACTCAAGTCAGTTTATTCAATGCAGATAATATCCCGTTTCTTAAAAAGTTGAGGAACGGGTTTTTGGGGGGTTAAATCCGCCCTAAATAAAACTTTTATAGGGTTAAAAATGAGGGTTTTTAGTGAGTGATAAATTTGATATTGATCAAATAGCAAATAGTTTATCTAATGATTATCTTTAGATCTTTCCTGATCCTCTTTACAAAGATTAACGATCTTAAACGCAAAAAATATTGCGTTATATTTTTCGGGTCACTATACTTTGAGATCATTTTAGCTGAGTAGCTAAAAATCAGCAATAAATATAAAATTGCAAATAAATCATAAATTTAATTGACAAGGTAGTCTAAATGCATTATAATTTTCAACAGGCAACAGGCAACTTGGCCAACCTATAATTTAAATTCGCCTAATTTAAACTCTCAACCTCTTTTTTTTCACTCCAGTTTATTAATCGACGAAAATTTAAGATCGCGTAGTCGATCGTTGCGTCTATCGTTACTTCGATCGCCATTTGGATCAATCCGATCATCTCTCGGATCTAAATTATTCCGACTGATCTTTTTACCGCTAAGCTTTTTGTTAATACCTTTTTATTCCAGCTATGCATTAACCTCTAAAACCTCAAATCTGATTCACGGAAATGCTCCGTATTTAACGTTTGATGGTGGTTATACAAGAGTGACAAACACTGACGGTCTGCTTGGTATTACATTATCTAACGGTACACAATATACGCCTTCAACCAATCCTTCATCTACTTCAGCACCAATCGTCTTGCCCGTTGCAGGTCAGAGTTTTGCCGATATAGGTATGTTGGTTCCTACTGATACTAATTCAGTCGCTTTAAGTTCTCTTATCGGTCCGCCTTATAATTATTGGGGAGATGATGATGGTGATGGAGATATCAGTGCGACCGGCTCTTTAAATTTATCTATCGTCGATAAAAATGGGCAATCAGTATCACGTAATGCAGTACCAAAAATCTGTAATGCACCTTATCAAGTAAAATTAACCAATACAGATGGTATATTAAGCACACGTTATGGTCTTCCAAGTCATAGTAGCTTTAGTGCAAGTAATGTGACCTATTATATCAATCCTAATCCATCGCCAACGGTTTGTTTTGCAAGGCCTAACCTATTGTATGGTAAGAACAAGGAGAATAATTGGCCACTAGATTTTAGCGGTCCTTCTTCGATTTGGGACCCGGATAATGGTTTTCTTCCTCAATCATCTTACGGTTTAAACTTTCCGACTACTGGTGCTCATGGTTTGTACTTCGATTTAGTCATTTCGGATAGTAATCAGGTATTGTCTTGGTCTCCTGTTTCTCAGGGAGGGATAACCGCTACTATGAGCAATTCCACAAGTACAGGTGTTCGAGTTACATTAACAGGTCCTTTCGCCACTGAGTCCCAACAAGATTCTGGCTTTCCAGGTCCAATACCTAAGCCACCTTTACCTCTGACCTTTGAATTAGTCGGTCGCGATAGTCAAGGTAATGCAATTGTTAAATATGGTTTTACGCTAAAGCAGTGGTTCGTTAACCGTGGTACTGGCTATGAGGACTTTTATCCTGATCTTGCCTTTTGGTGTAACAATTTAGGTTATCGCGTATCACGCGTAAGTGATTTAACTAATTCAAATCATCGTATGGGCGCAATCCCTTCGTCATCGGGCAATCATTATCAGCGTCGCATTGGTTCAGGTTTTTTCACGGAGTGGGGCAAAATGGACGATTACTCAGGAGCTGACTTCATAAGTGCTTACTATTGGACTAGTGATCTGGATGCTAATCGCAATTTTATTGTGTACGCACTCAACGGTTATGTGAATTCGTACCAAAATGACGCAAATAACGGCGGACTTTGTACTTATCCTTAGTTCTTATTTCTTCATCCTTAATCTTTAGGTCGGGGGTTGGAGTGATAAAAATAGTATTAAGTGATTAAAAGTAAGCTACGAGTCAACGTCGTTTAGCCATAAAAAGCGATTTTGTGGCTTAGCGACGTTTGAATAACCCGCTTAGGCGGGTTTATTTTTGAGGTGTTTTATCGCAAAAAAGTTGAGGAACGGGGTTTTCTAAGCCCCCAAAAATATTATTTTTATAACCCTTTTTTTAATCAAAAAATAAAATAATTAAAAATCATAACGTTAAAAAAATATTTAAAAAAAGGTTTTTTAAAACTCCAAATGCCCTTTGCCTTTTTGCAAACAATGATTATAGTATGTCTTGTTCTAGGTTTATGCCGTGTAGGCAGTTTAGAAATCAAATGAGGGCAGGAAGTGGATGTAATGTAAGGTTTATGCCGTGTAGGCAGTTTAGAAATGTGCCATTCGAAGAAACCGTACCAACACCCTGGTTTATGCCGTGTAGGCAGTTTAGAAAATCTTTCATATCAGAACTAACAAATGGTAAGGGGTTTATGCCGTGTAGGCAGTTTAGAAAATTACCGGGTCCGTTGTTTCCAACTGATAAACGGTTCATGCCGTGTAGGCAGTTTATAAAATAAAATTTTCGAATCAATCAATACCAGTCCGTTTATTCAGTGCAGATAATATCCCGTTTCTTAAAAAGTTGAGGAGCGGGGTTTTTGAATTATCATTTTTATTAAAAATCCCCCTCAATCTGAAATATCTAATTTATCTATTAGAGTGAAAGCTGAAATCTATATAACCTAGTTAACTTTCTACGTTAAAATAACTAACTTTATTTTTTATCGCAAATTAAAGGACAAACCTAATGACAACCGAATTGACAACGCTTGATAAGATTAAACGCCAAATTGCCGAAAATCCGATTATTCTTTATATGAAAGGTTCGCCAAAATTGCCAAGTTGTGGTTTTTCAGCTCAAGCTGTGCAGGTGTTATCGCAATGTGGTGTGCCGTTTGCGTATGTTGATATTTTACAAAATCCAGATATTCGTGCTGAATTGCCAAAATTTGCTAACTGGCCGACCTTTCCACAACTTTGGGTTGAAGGGGAGTTGATTGGTGGTTGTGATATTATGTTAGAGATGTTTCAAACAGGTGAACTACAAACCTTGATCAAAGAGACGGCAGAAAATCATAAATAATAATGTTGAGAAAGAGAGCGCTAAGCTCTCTTTTTTTTATATTTTTTATATTTTGACTATTCTTCTGTTTTCGGCTCGACTAAAGGCCAGCCACCTAATCGTTTAAAACGGTTAACGATTTCACAAAATAAAATAGCCGTCTTTTCGGTATCATAAAGAGCTGAATGTGCTTGTTTATGATCGAACGGGATATTTGCCGTTTCGCAGGCTTTAGCCAGAACTGTTTGCCCAAAGACTAAACCACAAAGTGATGCCGTATCAAAAGTCGCAAAAGGGTGGAAAGGGTTGCGTTTAATACCCACTCTTTCAGCCGCAGTCATCAAAAAACTGTGATCAAAATGCGCATTATGTGCCACTATTACAGCACGGGTACAGTCATTGGCTTTGATTCCGGTGCGAACTAATTTAAAGATTGCCTCAATTGCCTCTTTCTCATCAACCGCGCCTCGTAACGGATTATTGGGATCAATGCCGTTAAAAGCTAACGCTGTTGGCTCTAAAATAGCATCGGCAAAGGGATTGACATTAAATTGCAATGTTTTATCAGGCTCGAGCCAGCCGTCATCTGTCATTTTAAGCGTAATGGCTGCGATTTCTAAAATAGCATTGAGTTTTGGATCAAATCCGGAGGTTTCTATATCGATAACCACGGGATAAAATCCTCGAAAGCGTTCACAAAGTTTTGGCACAATAGTTAGTCTTATCTATCTAAAATGAGAGGTATTATGCCAGTTTTTACTTTTTTCGCCTAGTTTTACCTACTTAAATCAATTAAGTTTTTAACTTAGTATGACGAGGTAATCCTCTTAAGTTTTATTCTCTATAGACGTTATTTGCCTCTTACTTATCCTATTTTGCTTTGCTACAAATTTTACTACTGTGCGTTAAATCTATATTAAGCATGTTGTCCCGAAATCTAAACTAGTCAAGTAAGTGATTAAATTTGAGACTTAATCTTGAATAAGCAGGATGGTAAAAAACTTAAAATAATTGTTTAATTAATCATAATATCGGGTGAGATATTGCGAGAAAGCGACTATAATTAGCGCCAAACAAAAGGGCGAAAAGTTTTTATCTTAAGCATTTTGTTAAGACTGTTTTAGTTTAATTCTAAGGTTTGCGAGGGCATTGTGCATAATTTCGAACTTCAACACATCATTGATACACATCTGCAAGTGACACGATATCGTGACTATGCGCCAAATGGTTTGCAAGTTCAAGGTCGACCGGAGATTAGCAAAATTGTGACAGGGGTAACGGCTTGTCAGTTATTGTTAGATAAAGCGGTCGAGCTAAATGCTGATGCGATTCTTGTTCATCATGGCTATTTTTGGAAAAATGAGCCAGAGACAATTACTGGCATAAAGTATCATCGAATGAAGACGTTACTTAGCCATGATATCAATTTATATAGTTATCATCTTCCATTAGATGGTCATCCAGTATTGGGTAATAATGTGTTGCTTGGGCAAATGTTTGATATTACGGTTGATGCGCGTGATGATATTACCGATTTGCTTTTTAAAGGCACGTTAGCGAATCCGTTAACCGCAATTGAATTTAAACAGCTACTTGAACAGAAGCTACATAATGGTCGCCATTCAGTTTTATTTTGTGGTGATAATGCCCCAGCAGTGATTAAGCGAGTTGCATGGTGTAGTGGTGGTGGTCAGGATTATATTGAAACGGCTGCTCAGCAAGGCTTTGATGCTTTTTTTACTGGAGAAGTATCAGAACGAACCATTCACATTGCCCGTGAATACGGTATCAATTTTTATGCTTGCGGACATCATGCCACAGAGCGATATGGTATAAAAACATTAGGAGAATGGTTATCGACTAACCATGGCTTAGAAACTATTTTTATCGATATTGATAATCCTGCATAACAAAAGTTGAATTTAAATAAGAAATATCGCATACTTATTCGCAGTTTTTTTAATCTTTAAGTTGTTTTATAAACACAGAATATGAGAGGTCGCTTTATGTTTACAGGAAGTCTGGTCGCACTTGTTACTCCAATGGATACGAAAGGAAATGTGGACCATGTAAGCCTAAAAAAAATGGTCGAATATCATATTGAAAATGGCACATCTGCTATTGTATCAGTAGGAACTACTGGCGAATCAGCAACGCTTGATCATCATGAGCACATTGATGTTATTAAACGCACTATTGATTATGCAGATGGTCGAATTGATATTATTGCTGGCACAGGTTCAAATGCCACCAAAGAAGCGATCGAATTAACTCGTCAAGTTGAAAATATCGGTGTAGTAGGTTGCTTAACGGTAGCGCCTTACTACAATAAACCAACGCAAGAAGGTTTATACCAACACTTCAAAGCTATTGCAGAAAGTTCTCCATTACCTCAAATTATTTATAATGTTCCTGGTCGTACTTGCAGTGACATTAAACCAGAAACTGTCGGTCGATTAGCTAAAATTAAAAACATTGTTGCGTTAAAAGATGCAACGGGTGATCTGTCTCGCGTTTACAAAACTCGTAAATTAGTTGGCGAAGATTTTAAGCTATTAAGTGGTGATGATGCGACTTTCTTAGACTTTATCATTTTAGGTGGTGATGGTGTTATCTCGGTAACCGCTAACGTAGCAGCGAAACAAGTTGCAACCGTTTGTGAATTGGCATTTAATAACCAAATCCAACAAGCACGCACGTTAAACGATACTTTAATGGGTCTTCATACTCATCTATTTATTGAACCAAACCCAACGCCAGCAAAATGGGCGTGTACTCGTTTAGGTTTAATGGCAAACGGTACTATACGTTTACCATTAGTGCCATTGAGTGATGCTTCTATTCCTGTAGTTGAACAAGCATTAAAAGATGCTAAATTAATTTAAAATTGACTATAACCTTACTTAAAAGCAGAAATCTATGTTGAATAAAACTGAATTGAAAAGCAATGCCTTTAAAAAACTAGCTGTTTTATCGGTTATTACATCGATGTTTATGGTTGGATGTAGTAGCGATCAAAGTTATAAACGAGAGGTTGATGGCAATGAAGATTACCTCAATTCGCCCGCTTTAAAAGCGTTAATTATTCCTGAAGGTGTTTCTGTTCCAGTTGAATCTGGTGATTTTTATGTGGACAACAACAAAATTGATGGTGCCGTTGGTAAACAACTTGATATTCGTCCACCAACATTAGCTATTGCAACTATCCCAGAATCTTTTGTACATCATGAACAAAACACTGTTACCTTTAACGTGCCAGTTAGTTATGGTGTATGGAATAATATTCCAAATACGTTGAATAAACAAAATATACTGGTTAGTTCAAGCGATAGTAAAACCATTAAAACAAATAATGCAATTATTTCCCGCCAAGATGAACAACAACCGGTTGAGGCTTCTTTTGTCTTTACCCGCCAAAATTTAGGCGCAACAGAAACTATCACTATCGTATTAAGTTCATTAACGCGTAGTGGTGAAAATCTTATGTCACAACCGATCGAAGTTCAGCGTTATGTAGTTGGATTATTTAATCAAATAATGGATGATGTCGCACCTGAATCGCTACGAACTGTGCCGGTTAAAACAGATGAAAAAGAGTCAGATACAAATAAAGAGCTGAAAGAAGATCTTAAAGACAGTATCAGAGATAGCATCAGAAATGATCGCTAATTTAACGATTAGATAATCTTTCATCTAAATGAGTTAAAACCGCGTAAAGCCGATTTTAACCCAATAGCGGAGTAACTTACCTTTGCTATATAAATGAATGTTTATAATTACAGTTTATAACTAAAGTTTATGACTACAGTTTATAAATACGGTTTATAGCGAACACTTATAACAGCAAGGTACTTGATTTGAAATTAAGGGGCGAATAGCTCCTTAATTATTTATTGGCAATTTGATATAAGGTTATAAACATGAAAAAGTTGGCTGAGCTTTATCGTGGTAAAGCAAAAACGGTTTACACCACTGACAACCCAGATCTATTAATCCTTGAATTTCGTAACGACACCTCGGCATTTGATGGACTGCGCATTGAGCAGTTAGATCGAAAGGGGATGGTCAATAATAAATTTAACTATTTTATTATGACCAAGTTACGTGAAGCAGGTATTCCAACTCAAGTTGAAGCCCTATTATCAGATAATGAAGTTTTAGTTAAAAAACTTGATATGGTGCCAGTTGAATGCGTCGTTCGTAATCGAGCTGCTGGTTCATTAGTAAAACGTTTAGGCGTTGAAGAAGGCAAAATCCTTAATCCTCCAACATTTGAACTTTTCTTAAAAAATGATGCTCTGCATGACCCTATGGTCAATGAGTCACACTGTAAAGCATTTGGCTGGGCAACGGATGAGCAGTTAGCAACAATGAAGGAACTTAGCTTTAAAATCAATACCGTGCTAACGGAGCTTTTTGATAAAGCCGGATTAATTTTAGTTGATTATAAATTAGAGTTTGGTCTATTTCATGGCGAAATCACATTAGGCGATGAGTTTTCACCAGATGGTTGCCGTTTATGGGAAAAAGAGACCTTGAAAAAAATGGATAAAGATCGCTTCCGTCAAGGTTTAGGTGGTGTGATTGAGGCCTACGAAGAGGTAGCCAAACGTATTGGTGTTCCACTTTAATGTTTGCCCAATTTGATATCTCCTTTTTTTTATTATTAGGTTTAGCTGCACTGTGTTATATCACGCATAATAACACAGTGACCTTTGCAGTATTGCTACTGTTGTTATTCAAATTAACACCGCTAGCAACCTATTTTCCGTTCTTAAATCAATATGGATTAACCATTGGCATTGTCATTTTAACGGCGGCTATGATGGTGCCTTTAGCGGATGGCTCGTTAAAAATTACCGATATTGTAAAATCATTCACCACCTGGCAATCGTTACTGGCTATTTTAGTTGGCATATTAGTCTCATGGTTAGGTACGCGTGGCATATCCTTAATTGGTGCTCATCCAACTATAATTAATGGCTTAATTATTGGTACACTTATTGGTGTTGCCTTTTTCAAAGGGATACCGGTTGGTCCATTGATTGCAGCAGGAATTTTATCCTTATTGATTGGAAAAAGTTAATCAATGATTAATAGCACCAGAAAGCTATGGGTGTTAAACGGTTCGCATCCCCAATTATTTAATCAAGTCAGCGCTATTATTCAACAGCACCCGGGCGATTGGCTTACAGTTACCACAAAAACAGATTTGCCCGAAGCGATTAGCCATCATATTCATCCCAATCAAACCAAATCATTACTTGGCAAAGAGTTTAAACATGCTATTTTCGATGCCACAGAAGGTTTTAATTTAGATGCTTTTGCGATGCTAGCCGGCACTTTAATCAAAGGTAGTGTGCTAATTTTATTACTGCCAGATGATTTGACCAATTGGATGGACCAAGATAGTTTGCGTTGGAATGAATCTACAAAGCCGATTCGTGTGCCCAATTTTGTTCAACATTTACAACAAACCTTATCAAAATTTGCCACAGAAAAGCCACCAGAGTTTACGCAGCAGGATGATGGGCAAAAGGATTTAACCGAGCAACAGTTAGTGCTGAACCAACTCCTAAAAAGCAATAGTCGTTTAAATATCTTAATGGCTAAACGAGGGCGCGGTAAATCAGCATTAGCTGGGCAATTTACTCATTATCATGAATGCTGGGTAACAGCACCGAATAAAAGTGCGCTAACGACTTTTTTTCAGTTTGCTAAACCAGGAACACCGTTTTATGCGCCAGATCAACTAATTGAAATGGTCGATCATCCATTTCCTGAGTGGTTGATCATTGATGAAGCGGCGATGATCCCATTGCCAATGTTGGAGCAACTGCTAAAGCTGTCACCATCGACTAAAATCCTATTGATCACAACGGTAGAAGGTTACGAAGGAACAGGGCAGGGGTTTTTATTAAAATTACTGGACAGGCAAATTTGCCAGCGATTTTATCTTAATTCGCCTATTCGTTGGCAAGATAACGATCAACTCGAACAACTTTGCGATAACTTATTGCTTAATGGCGTGATAAAATCGCAAACCAATGAGCAGGCTACGGTCTATTCGCTTAACGAAAGAACAGATATCGACCTACTTAAGTCTATCTACAATTTATTAAAAACGGCTCATTATCAAACAACCTTAGTTGATTTAAGACGACTATTTGATGCACAAAACTTAGCTGTTTGGCAGGCCAAAAAAGGTGATCAACTTATTGCTGGCGCAATTACGATTGATGAAGGTAATTTGACTGATGACTTAATCGATGCCGTTTGGAAAGGCACACGCCGACCAAAAGGCAATCTTGTCGCGCAATCATTGGTTGCACATGCTGGTGATAAACTAGCGGCAAAACTAAAATCGGTCAGAATTAACCGTATTGCGGTTATAGAGCCTTATCGACGTCAACATATTGCCCTGAAGTTGGTCGAACATATCTATCAACAAGCAATGAAAAATCACAACGATTTTGTCTCTGTCAGTTTTGCTTACAGCGCCGTTAATTATCAATTTTGGCATAATTGTGGCTTTACCTTAGTCCATATTGCCAGCCATAAACAAGCCAATTCTGGTAGTTATTCAATGATGGCAATCAAACCCATCACTCAGCAAGGTTATGAACTAAGCCAACGTTTAGCGGAAAATTTAAGGCGTAATAGCTATTGGCTTAATGCCATTATCGATTTACCTTTCAGTCAACTTATCACCATTGATGATCAGCAGGCGTTAACTCATCAAGATCTTCAGGATCTGCAAGGATTTTGTAATTATCATCGACCGTTTGAAGCAACTTATCCGGCACTGTGTCGTCTAAAACAGGCAACAAATGGTAAAATACCTTCACTATTATTACAAAGTAGTGAATCGATAAATAAACTACCAAGTCGAAATGAGATGATCCAAGCTATCAAACAAGAAGTAAAAACATGGCTTGAAAAATTATCAAACTGACCAAATAAAGATCAGCTAATTTACGATCAAAAAATGAAAAGTCAGTTGCCGTCAGATGAAAACTACGTTTAAAATGACGCCGATTTTAAATAAAAGGATCCTATTGTGTTAGAAAATAAATCACAACATTCCAATTCTAAATCAGGTATAGAATACTTTTTCCAAGGCTGGTCTTTAGCATTTAGTCCTGGTTTAAAACGCTTTGTATTTTTACCGTTGCTGGCTAATATCGTTATTATGTCAGCGCTATTTTATTGGTTTTTTGTTTCAATCACTGGCATGGTGGATTGGGGCTTATCGTTTATGCCAAGTTGGTTGCACTGGTTGGGCTACATCATTAGTGCTATTGTCATTTTAACTTTAACAATTTTATTTTGTTATTTTTTCAGTACGATAACCAACGTTATAGCTGCGCCTTTCAATGGTCTGCTGGCCGAACAGGTAGAAGCACAGCTCACCGGTGTACCTGCGCCTGATACCTCTTGGTTGAGTTTAATAAAAGACTTACCTCGCATCTTAAAGCGCGAGTTACAAAAATTTGGCTATTATTTATTATGGGCGATTCCGATATTGCTAACCTACTTGATTCCCATCATCGGGCAATCGGTTACTCCGATAGTGTGGTTTTTATTTACCGCTTGGCAGATTAACATCCAATATGCGGATTATGCCTTTGATAACCACAAAATCTCTTTTGAGCGTATGCGCCAATTATTAAGACAAGATCGCGCTGACAATCTGCTATTTGGTATGTTAATCAGCTTCTTTACCATGGTGCCATTATTGAATTTAATTATTATGCCAATTGCGGTTTGTGGCGCGACAGCGATGTGGGTTGATCGCTATCGTCACCAAGCTATTTTTGCAAGTAAAAGTCAGGACTTTCGATAATTTATTTTTGCTTAGGACGACTTGGCCAATCGTCGTCCTCATCATCAGAATAAGGGATAGGTTTTATCCCTTTCTTTTTTTCTAAATAGTGCTTATAGCTTAGTTTATTCAGTGCTTTAATTGTATTAATAAAGATCCCCACCAAAATAATAAGAATCACCCACCAATAATCTTTAAGCCACTCCATTTAAATCCCCTTGAGTTTTTAGCACAAAGCATGATCTCATATTAAAATCTATAGTAACTTTTCTAAAATATCGATATAGATAGCTTGTAATGTAATGACATCTTGGCAATTTACATTTTCATTCACTTTATGAATAGTTTTATTTAACACACCAAGCTCAATTACCTGACAACCTAACTTAGCAATAAAACGCCCGTCGGATGTTCCGCCACTGGTTGATAATTTGGTATCAATTTGTGTAAAGGCCTTAATTGCACTTGCTGCTGCATCAGTTAGCTCGCCTTGTGGTGTTAAAAATGGATGGCCGGACAAACGCCAATTTAACGTATAGTTTAAATGATGTTTTTGCAAAATCGCCTCGACTTTTGCTTTAATCATCTCATCGGTTAACTCACTGCTATAACGAAAATTAAATTGCACTGACAAATCACCAGGAACCACATTTTCAGCGCCGGTACCACCATTAATATTGGCTATTTGCATTGTCGTTTGTGGAAAATATTCATTACCATTATCCCAAACCGTCGTTACCAGTTCATTTAAAGCAGGCGCAAATTTATGCACCGGATTATCAGCAAGATGAGGATAAGCAACATGTCCCTGAATACCATGTACCACTAAATTGGCTGTCAAAGAGCCACGACGACCATTCTTAATCTGATCACCAAGAACACTATCACTTGAAGGCTCACCAACAATACAGTAATCGATCTGTTCTTGACGTTTAATCAGCAAATCAACCACTTTTACCGTGCCATCGGTTGCATCTGCTTCCTCATCGGAAGTCAGCAAAAACGCGATCCGACCAGTATGGTCAGGATATTTTTTAACAAATGTCTCAGCGGCACAAACCATAGCCGCTACGCCACTTTTCATATCGGCAGCGCCACGACCGTACAAGATACCGTTTTCATCAATAGTTGGTTCAAAAGGCGGGTAACACCATTTACTCTCATCACCGGCTGGCACCACATCAGTATGGCCGGCAAACATCAAGGTTTTACCACTACCATGGTAAGCCCAAAGGTTTTTCGTCTTACCAATATTGACCTCTTCAATCACAAAGCCTAACGGCTTTAGACGATCGATAATCATCTGCTGGCAGTTCTTATCATCGGGGCTTATTGATCTTTCAGCAATCAATGCTTTGGTTAGTGCAATAACAGGTTCAGTCATGGTGATCTCGATCTTATGATTTAGGTTTAACAAATTGCGAATAGCTCTCGTCAGAAAATCCCAACAAAGCCCTCTTACCATCAACAAGTAGTGGACGCTTTAAAATAGAAGGATTAGCTAACATAATCTTGATAGCGGCATCTTGATTATCAACTTGATTACGTACTGTCTCGTCAAGCTTACGCCAAGTCGTACCACGAGTATTTAACAAACTCTGCCAATCAACAAGTTTTAATAAATCACTTAACAACTCAACCGACAAACCATCGGTTTTATAATTATGAAATTGGTAATTGACTTGATGATCATTGAGCCACGTAAATGCTTTTTTCATGGTATCACAATTCTTAATTCCATAAATAATATACATAACTATTTGCCCTAAAATGAAAAGATAAATCGATTATAACAGCTAAAAAACAGCAAACAAAGGGAAAGCGGGTTTTGTAAAATGGATGATTTTTTGATAAAAAAGTTGAGGAGCGGGGTTTTCTAAACCCCAAAAAATATTATTTTTATAACCCTTTTTTTAATCAAAAAATAAAATAATTAAAAATCATAATGTTAAAAAGATATCAAAAAAAAGGGTTTTTAAAACTCCAAATGCCCTTTGCCTTTTTGCAAACAATGATTATAGTATATCTTGTTCTAGGTTCATGCCGAGTAGGCAGTTTAGAAAAATATAGTGATCTGGCCGCTTTTCTTGGATCGGGTTCATGCCGAGTAGGCAGTTTAGAAAAATGGCGATAATGCACCATTCATTGCGTCATCGGTTCATGCCGAGTAGGCAGTTTAGAAAACGCGGCCCGGGTACCGCCAATTTATATTTATGGTTCATGCCGAGTAGGCAGTTTAGAAAATCGTATTTCATTAGCTGATTGCAACAGTTTTGGTTCATGCCGAGTAGGCAGTTTAGAAACTTTGAAAAATATGCAAGCGAAACAAGATAAAGGTTCATGCCGAGTAGGCAGTTTAGAAATAAAATGTAAAGTACCAAATCAAAAATAATTAGGTTCATGCCGAGTAGGCAGTTTAGAAAATGATAACAAGTTCTCTGTTCGATTGCTGTTTGGTTCATGCCGAGTAGGCAGTTTAGAAATAAAAGCCCAACCAAACGAAGTCGCATCACATGGTTCATGCCGAGTAGGTAGTTAATAAAATATAATTTTCGAATCAATCAATGCCAGTCAGTTTATTCAGTGCAGATAATATCCCGTTTCTTAAAAAGTTGAGGAGTGGGGTTTTTGAGGTTCTAAATTTTACTTAAAAACGTTTAAATGATCACAATCACGATTTTAAACACTAAAATAAAATTTTTGAGGATCAATAACCTTAATTTTTTAAAGATTTGTAATGATAATATATTTAATTAAAACAGTAATTAACTAAATGTCGCCTAGATCCTTTTTAGATCATCTTTACGAAAGTTAACGCAATTGAGTGAAAAAAAGTGTTGCATCGTGTTTTTCCAATCACTATACTTTTTTAACAATTTTAGCAAAGAAGCTAAAATTTGATAAAAAAGTACAAAAGTGCAAATAAATCAAAAAATTACTTGACAGGGCAGTCTAAAATGCATTATAATTTTCAACAGGCAACAGGCAACAGGCAACATGGCCAACCTATAATTTAAATTCGTCTAAGTCCAGCTCCCAACTTAAATTTTTCACTGACGCTTATTTTTCTAATCAATCAAGTGAAATTCTGCGAATTTTCGCGCGATCCTTTTCTCGATGGTTTTTTAGATCCTTATATCTTCTACAATTATCCCGACGGATCCATTTAGATCTATTCGTGGTGTTTTTTCTTTCTTTTTCCTGTCATGCATTGACTTCACAGACGACAAAAAATCATATTGAGGGTAGTGCGCCGTATTTGACTTTCGACGGTGGTCGTACTCGTGTGGTTAATACTAACGATCTGCTTGGGATTACTTTATCTAATGGCTCAAGATACACACCTTCAAACAATACTTCATCTTCTTCAAGACCAATTGAGTTGTCTACTGCCGGTGAGAGTTTTGCTGATATTGGTATGCTGGTTCCCACTGATACTAATTCAGTCGCTTTAAGTTCTCTTATCGGTCCTCCTTATAATTATTGGGGGGATGATGATGGTGATTCTGGTGTTACAGCTACAGGTTCTTTAAGTTTATCTATCGTTGATAAATACAATCAAGCTGTATCACGTAGTAGTGTGCTAACAGTTTGTAACGCACCTTATCGTGTTACATTATCCAGTACTGACGGCACATTATCTACTCGTTACGGAGTTCCTAATCGTAGTAATTTCAGTGCCAGTATTGTGACTTATTACATTAATCCTAAGGTTACACCTGTAGTTTGTTTTGCCAGACCTAATACGGTGTTCGCTTCAGGTCCTTATGCTGGGCCGGCCTCGATGTGGGACCCTTATGATGGTTTTATTCCTCAGTCAACTGGTCCATCCTCTTACGGTAGAAACTTTCCTACTACTGGTGCTAACAATCTGTACTTTGATTTACTCATTGGTGGTGTTAATCAACCTTTGTATTGGTCTCTTGTTTCTCGTGGTGGTATCACTGCTACCATGACTAATTCTACTGCTACAAGCGTACGCGTTACTTTAATTGGTCCTTACGCTACTACATCCCAGCATAGTTCATCTAGTCCTGACAGTGTTTCTACTCCTTCTCTGCCTCAGACATTCGAGTTGGTTGGTCGTGACAATAATGGTAATCCAGTTATTAAATATGGTTTTACTTTGAAGCAGTGGTTTGTTCATCGTGGTGCGAAGAGGGACAATTATTCTAATATTTTATCTTGGTGTGATAGTATTGGTTATCGTCTTGTTAAGGTAAAGGATTTAACCAACGCTTCTCTTTCATCTAGTGTAGTTATCCCTGGCGCCACTCCTTCCTCACCTGGTAATCATATTATGCGTCATATAGGTTCTGGCTTTTTTACGGAGTGGGGCACTATGCCCCAGTATTCTGGTGCTGGCTTCCTCGATGGTTATTACTTGACTAGCGACCAGTATAATAGTGGTCACCAGTTTAGCGTGCGTACAATCTACGGTGATGCGAGGTCGAGCAACAACGACTACGGGCTTTGTGCCTATCCTTAGTATTTATTTCTTCGACCTTAATTCTTAGGGTAGGGTGGGGAAAGATAATATTAAGTTACTAAAAGTAAGCTGACTTTCAATGTTGCTGAGCTATAAAAAATCGATTTTGTGACTTAGCGAGACTTCAATTACCCGCCTCGGCGGGTTTATTTTTGAGGCGATTTTATCGCAAAAAAAGTTGAGGAGCGGGGTTTTTGAGG